>JBNLFT010000029.1:0-22304 GCA_050305675.1 Methylococcaceae bacterium | reverse complement strand
GGCTTCCGGATACCATTGATCCCAGCAAATTAATACTCCCAGTTTGCCGATGGAAGTTGTTATCGGTTTAAAACCCAAATCACCGGGCGTGAAATAAAATTTTTCGTAATACCCGGGATCGTCGGGAATATGCATTTTGCGGTATCTACCGGCGATACTGCCGTCCTTATCGAATATCACGGCAGTATTGTGATATAAGCCCGGCGCCCGTTGTTCGAATATCGTCGAGACGATAACGATCGCACGGTCTTTGGCGACTTTGCTCAATCTTTCGGTGGCCGGACCGGGAATCGGTTGGGCTTGGGTAAATACTCCGGTATCTTCGGTTTGGCAGAAATAAGGGCCCAGATGCAATTCCGGCAATACCGCCAGATCGACTCCTCGCGCGGCCGCCTTTTCGATCTGTTGAATCGAATACCGGAGATTGGTTTCGCGGTCGGCGCCGCACGGTTGTTGGATCGCAGCAACGCTGAGTGTTGATTTGCTCATAGTTTTAATTCCACGGTTGCCGGAAACTGCATGGTCATGCAATGCAGGCTTCCGTACTGGTGAACAATCGGGCGGCAGGGCGTGGCGATGATTTCCCGATCGGGGAAACATCCGGCCAGCCGGTCCAGCGCGACTTGGTCCATGGGGTCGTCGTATACCGGAACCATGACCGCACCGTTGAGAATCAGAAAGTTGGCGTAATTGCCCGGCAGGCGTTTGCCGTCGTCATCGTGTATCGGCCGCGGCAACGGCAAAGGAACCAGCGTATAGGCCTGATCAGAGGCCGTTCTCAACAATTGCAGCTGCGCTTCCATTTGTTTCAGCTCGGCGTGATGGGGATCGCTGTCGTCGTCGCAGGCGCTGTAGGCGATGGTGTTAATGCTGCAGAAACGCGCCAGGGTATCGATATGGGCGTCGGTATCGTCGCCGGCCAGGTTGCTTTGCCGTAACCACAAAATGCGCTCGGCACCGAGCTGCTTTTCCAATTGCCTGGTGATCGCGTGCTGGTTCAATCCGGGATTACGATTCGGGTTGAGCAAGCAGTTCGCGGTCGTCAGCAAAGTACCTTGGCCGTCGGATTCCAGGCTGCCGCCTTCCAGTACGAAATCGATATCGCGAGAGTTCAAGCCGTCGAATACTGGGTTTTCGAGCAATTGTTTGTTCAACGCATCGTCGGCGGCATGTTCGTATTTGTTGCCCCAGCCGTTGAAACGGAAATTGCGCAGTTCGGCCTTGCCGTCGTTTTCGACTGTCAGGAAAACGGTATCGCGCAGCCAGATGTCGTTGTAATCGGCCCGAATAAAGCGTATCCGGGAATTAGGCTCCAATTGCGCGGCGATATGCTGCCGGTGGTCGTCGTTTTTGCAGAGGATCAGCAGCGGTTGCAAACGGCTGATGGTCGAGGCGATGAAGCGATAACTGTCCTCGACCGCCGCCAAATTGGTGAAATCGCCGCTGGCGTGGGGCCATGCGATGACAACGGCGGACTGAGTTTCCCATTCGGCCGGAAAACGGATCATTGGCTAGGTTCTCCTGAATTAAGCATTTCCCGCGCGTGGGCGAGAGTTTTTTCCGTAATATTGACACCGCCGAGCATACGCGCCAGCTCGCCGATGCGTTGTTCTTCGGTCAACGGACGGACCGTCGACGACGTCACGTTGTCGGTATTGGTTTTGGCGACAAACAAATGGTGATGCGCCTGCGCGGCGACCTGTGGCAGATGGGTTACGCACATAACCTGTCGGTTGTCGCCCAAAGCGCGCATTTTTAGACCGACAATTTCGGCGATACCGCCGCCGATGCCTGAGTCCACCTCGTCGAATATCATCGTCGGCGTCGTCTTGTCGGTACTGGTGGTGACCTGGATGGCCAGACTGATGCGCGACAGTTCGCCGCCGGAGGCGACCTTGGCCAGCGGCTTGGCCGGCAACCCGGGATTGGCGCTTACCAGAAACTCGATCTGGTCGTTGCCGTTTAATGCCGGTTTGGCGCCGTCCTGGTAATTGACGGTGACCATGAATTCGCCGTGCGGCATGCCCAACTCCCTGATCATCGCGGATATGCGGTCGGACAATTGCCGGCCGTGGTGCTGGCGTTGGTTGCTCAGGGTTTCCGCCCGTTCGCGGTATTGCCGCAGTAGATGCTCACACCGCAGTTGCAGTTCTTCGATGCGTTCGCCGCTGTGCGACAGGCTGTTCAGTTCCTGTTCGAGCCGGCGGGCGGTTTCCGGCAAGTCTTCCGCTTCGCAATGGTGCTTGCGACACAGGTTGTGGACAATGCCGATCTGTTCCTCCAGCCAATTCAGACGTCCGGGATCGGCTTCCTGCGATTCCAGATAGCGGCGCAACTGATGCGAAGCATCATCGATCTGTATCTGCGCTTCGTTCAGCTGTTCCGCGATGTCGGCCAGCTCGGAGGCATAGCGCCCGAGATCGGTCAAGGCGTGGATGCTGTGGTTCAACATTTGTACTACCGACTGTTGTTCGTTCTCGTAAAGCAGATCCAATTGCTGCTGGCCGACGGTCAGGATCTGGCCGAGATTGGCCAGTCGGTCGTGCTCTTCGGCGAGTGCCGGGTAATTGAAATTGTCCAGCTCCAGTTGCCTCAACTCCTCCAATTGGTAGCTGAGCAGTTCCTCACGCTCGCTGCGATCGGCGCTGGCCTTGGTCAGCGCGTCGAGTTCCCGCCTGCTTTGCGTCCATTGGTGATAGACAGTGTTGAGTTGTTCAAGTTGTTCGTCGTTGCCGGCAAAATTGTCGAGCAGGCGCCGCTGTTCCTCGCCGTTCAGCAACGTCAGATGCGCATGCTGGCCGTGAATTTCGACCAGCAGCCGACTTAGGTTTTGCAGGGTTTGCAAGGTGACCGGGCGATTGTTGATATAGGCTTTGGAGCGGCCGTCTTGGCCGACGACCCGGCGAATCAAACAATGCCGCTCGTCGTCGAGCTCGTTGTCCTGCAACCAGGCTTGTGCCAACGGCGCATCGTGCAAGTCGAATTCGATATTGATTTCGGCGCGATTGCAGTTGGGGCGTATGAAACCGGAGTCCGCGCGGTCGCCCATTGCCAGTCCCAACGCGGTCAGTAAGATGGATTTGCCGGCGCCGGTTTCTCCGGTCAGCACCGACATGCCGGGCTCAAGATCGAGATCGAGTTGGTCGACGACGGCCAGATCGCTGATATTGATGTTACGTAGCATGATTAATTAGTGTAGCCCCGGCTCCAGTTGAGTTTTCCTCTGAGGATATGAAAAAAATCGTGATCTTCAGGGTGCAAGATTCTAATCGGTTTTGCTTCTTTTTTGATCAAAATTTTGTCGCTGATCAGGACTTCCGGTATTTCCAAATGATCGCAGGTGACCAACGCGTTGATTTGTTTGGTTTGACTGAAGCAAATCTCTATCTCGGCGTTGTCTTCGATCACCAGTGGCCGGTTGGACAAGGTGTGCGGATTGAGCGGTACCAATACCAGCGCGTTCAATGCCGGATGCAGAATCGGACCGCCGGCGGATAACGAATAGGCGGTCGAACCGGTCGGGGTCGAGATAATCAGGCCGTCGGAGCGCTGGGTATTCAGGTAAATGCCGTCGATGGTGGTGATGATCTCGATCATGCTGGGGGTTACCCAACGATGGACGACGACTTCGTTGACGGCGGTTTGCTGATGGATGACCTGGCCGTCGCGGATGATCTTGGCGCGCAGCAAATAACGTCTTTCCTCGCGGTATTGGCCTTGCAGGATCGAATCCAGTTTGTCGGACAATTGCTCGGGAGAAATATCGACCAAAAATCCCAAGCGGCCCAAGTTGATCCCGATCAGCGGAATATCGTGGGCGACGATGGCTCGAGCGGCGGCCAGAAAGGTGCCGTCGCCGCCCAGCGCGATAACTACGTCGCAATGCCGGCCCAGCTCCTCCGGCGGGCAGTGTTGGCATGTCCCGGCGCTGACGAAGTCGGCGCTGCGCTCGTCCAGGTAGATCGTGAAATGCCTGTCGATCAGAAACCTGTATAGGCTATTCAACGTATCCGCAATGCCGGGGTCGCTGGGTTTGCCGATAATGCCAATGGTTTGGAAAGGTGATCGTTGCATTGCTAGCCTTACTGAAAGGACGAATTTCGATTATACAGAAAAACTTATATAGACTCATCACCGCGGGCTATAGGGAACGCGCCGTCGACAGGCGAAAATCCTGATTGTGGGCGTTTGAGCTGCTCTCGCCGACCGACTGCAAGCGTCGGTATCGTCGATGCCAGGCCGACCGAAATCGGGTGCCCTCGGTGCGGCGATTCGCCGAACCGTCTTGCCGGACCCGGACGCCGTCCTCGGCGCGCGTTCGCGCCGGCGCAGCAGGAAGCGGCGTGGCGCGACAAGACGGTCGCGGCCGGCGTAAACAATGCGTTGTTCAGTATTCCCAGCCGCCGGAAACCGACAGCACGGCGCCGGTCATCGCTGGCGGGCTGTCCCAGATCAGCCAGCGGGCGGCCGCGCCGATCTCGTTCGGATAAACCGGGCGGCCGGCCGGAATTTGGCTGGCCATCTCCTGCCGTTCCGCGGCGCCGATTTCGTCGTCCTCGGTCAGTCCGGGGCAGATCGTGTTGACCCGAACCTGGTGCGGGGCCAGCGCGACCGCTAGGCTCTTGCTCAGGGCGAGAACGCCGGTCTTGGCGGCGCAATATGCGGTCGACATCGGCCAGGCCTTGATATTTTCGACCCCGGAAAAGGCGAAATTGACAATCTGGCCGCGCCGGCGGCGCAGTTCGTCCAGCGCGTAATGCGTGGTATTGAAGCAACTGTTTAAATTCAGATCGATGTCGCTGCGCCATTGCTCCGGCGTTACCTCGAGTATGTCTTTATAGACGAATGGACCGACGACATTGATAAGTACGTCGATCGCGCCGAGGTGTCTTATAGTCTCGGTGACCATATCGCGAGCCTGCACGGGGTCGGTTAAATCGGCCCGCAGCAGCTCGTTGGTGACGCCGCGTCCGTCCAGTCCGGCCTTGACTTGCTCGGCCTTGGTACGGTTGGAATGATAGTGCAGCGCCAGTTGGAGCGGACGATCGGCCAGCGCATGGGCGACGGCGGCGCCGATGGTCGAGTTGCCGCCGGTTAACAATACGGTTTTCATAACGTGTTTCGGTCGGTCGATAAGCGGCAAATAAATTTAACGCGGCGCACGCTGAAACGGACGACCTGCGGTTTTGGCTTGCGTTAAGCGTAGGCTAGCTCCTGCTTGCCTTCGCTAAATCGGTATTCGGTCTTCAGGCAATGGTCCAGCCATTTTTGCAGAAAGTAATTCAAGCGCCATTTATAGTCCCTGATTTCGACGCTTTGCGACGGGCAGCGGTAGACCTTGGAGACGTCGTGGCGGGCGTGGTCGCGCAGCACCTCGGCCAATTGCGCGTCGAGATAGAGGCGAATCTTGACCGCCGGTTCCATGAAATCCTCCAATTGTCGGTTGAAGCAGTGGCTGAGTTCGATGGTCATCGTGTAGGGGCTGCGTTCCAACACCTTCAGATACAACGCCGGTTTCTGCTGGGTATAGCCGACCGCCTTGTGGCGAAAGGTTTCCAAGTCGGGAATCAGCCGAAACAGCTTTTGAAAGTTGGATTCGCACAGCTTTTCGAGGCACAGCGACGTGTTGACGGGATGGACCAGACTCATCTCAAGTTTCCCGGTAGCAGGCGCTGGCGCTCGCGGTTTCCCATAATACGACCTGGTCGACGACGTAACCCTCGGCTTTCAGATGCTGGTAAATCATTTTACTTAACACTTCGGCAGTGGGATGCTCGTCCAGGGGCATGAAGCGTTCGTTATTGGCGAGCAATGCCGGTATCAGCGGGTCGTCCTTATGCAATAGAAAATTGTGGTCGAGATGAGCGTCCACGTAATTTTCGACAGATGCTTTGATATCGGAAAAATCGCATACCATGGCTTGTTCGTTCAGCTGTTCCTGTTTGATCGATATGGAGGCTTTGACGCTGTGTCCGTGCAGGTTGCGGCATTTGCCGGGATGGTTCATTAAACGGTGGCCGTAACAAAAATAAACTTCTTTAGTGATGATATACATAGTTAATGATCCCCGGTTTCCGGAAGGTCGGGGAATACCGTTTAGTTCCCCTTGATACTCTCGATGGTTGCGGCGATGTCGTAGCCGTCGTGTTCTCTTGCCGTACAACGCACGACTTCGACATAGGCCGTCATCGGCGGGGTCACTGCATTTTTCGGAATGACGCAAACCTCCAAGGCGGCGCCGGGATGGATCGGTATCTCCGATACAAATGCCAATCCGGCACCGCTGATCGATGTGCAACGTCCGGTCTGGATTTCATCGGAATCGGCCGGTTTATAGGTGATGTCACAGTCAACTTCCATCCGGATATAATTGCGTTTTTCATCATATTCCAGCATCTGTTTTCCCCTGGCACTAGGCCATTGTCGAACTATCTAAAATTCATTGGTGCAGAGTGTACTATAAAAAGCGTTTCGATCGCTGACCAATATCGGCAAGGGTATTTTAATACGCCTTACACGAATGCAGGACGGCAAAACGCTAGCGTTTGCCGTCAATTTGTGTAATATTTCTCAAATTTTTCGTTAATACTCTGGAACCGGTTTTTGATGCTTTCGCCATCAGAGTAAGCTATCGGTTCTTGCAACAATCAGGAAACGTTACATGAGCAAGTCTATTGTCCTGACCGGCATCACCACCACAGGTACCCCCCACTTAGGCAATTATGCGGGCGCGATCCGGCCGGCGATAACCGCCAGCAAAGACGACGATGTACGCCCGTTTTATTTTTTAGCCGATTACCATGCGTTGATAAAGTGCAACGAGCCCGAGCGAGTCAACCAATCCAGCCGTGAAATCGCGGCGACATGGTTGGCGTTGGGATTGGATACCTCGAATGCGGTGTTTTATCGTCAATCGGACGTGCCGGAAATACTAGAACTGACCTGGATGTTGACCTGCGTGACCGCCAAGGGGCTGATGAACAGGGCGCACGCCTACAAAGCGGCGGTCGCCGAAAACGACGAGGCAGGCGGCAGCGATCCCGACAAAGGGATTACGATGGGCTTGTTCAGCTATCCGATTTTGATGGCCGCCGATATCTTGATGTTCAATGCCCACAAGGTTCCGGTAGGCAAGGATCAGATCCAGCATATCGAAATGGCCCGCGACATTGGCGGTCGTTTCAACCATATTTATGGCGAATACTTCGTACTGCCGGAAGCGGTCGTTGACGAAAACGCCTCGACCTTGCTGGGGTTGGATGGACGCAAGATGAGCAAGAGCTACAACAATACCATCCCGCTGTTCGAGGGCGAGAAAAAACTGCGCAAATTGATTAACAAGATCAAGACCAATTCGCAGGAGCCCGGCGAGCCGAAGGATCCGGTGGGCTGCACGCTGTTCGCCATTTATCAGGCCTTCGCCAACCACTACGAAGTCGAGGAAATCCGCCGCCGCTATGGCGAGGGCATCGGTTGGGGCGAGATGAAGCAGATTTTGTTCGAAAAGATTAACGACGAGATCGCGCCGGCCCGCGAGCGTTACGAAGCGCTGCTGCAAGCGCCCGAACACATCGAGGAGCAGTTGCAGGAAGGTGCCAGGAAAGCCCGTGAGATCAGCGTGCCGTTTATACAACAATTGCGCGAAGCGGTAGGTATCAGCAAAATCTCGTTGTGAACGACATAACCTTTGGCGGTTGGCTGATTCAGGCCTTTGAACTCGCCAACAAGAAACCGGCGTCGTGGTTGGGATGCGTGCTCGCCATCGCAGTGCTGTTGCTGCTGGGGCGCGTTTCCCTGCTGTTGACCATCTTGGCGTCGGTCGCCAGCTTGTTCGTCGCCGTCGGCATCGTCGAAGCGATAGACCGCGACCGGCCGGCCGCTTGGCTCGACATCGGTAAACGGCACTTGCCGACCGCGCTGACGCTGGCGCTGGTGATCGCGTGCTGTTGGTTTGTCTTTCGCTTCGTGGCCAACGTTCGTGCCGGCGAGAGCGAAAAAATCCTGCAGTTTTTCTTCTCTTGGGAGCTGACCGCGGAGAATTTGTCCGGCAAAAATCTGCGCGAACTGGTGATCTGGTTGTATTCGGCCGGGATTGTCGCCTTGCTGTTCGTGTTATTGATGTTGGCCAGTTTCGGAAGTTGGTTCAGTTATCCGCTGATGGTATTCGAACACTGCAGCTGGAGCCAGGCTAGAGACCGCGGCCGGCAGGCATTCAGCCGGCATGCTTCGGTGCTGTACAAACTGGGCGTTTTCGTGATGCTGACCGGCTTGTTCGGCATGGGGCTGATTCCGCTCTTGACGCCGCTGTTCTATATGTTGGTGGCGACACTGATGTATGTGTCCTATCGTGACCTTTTCGTCAACGCGCGCTAACGCGCCGCTGGTCGGCGGCGAGCGATCTGACCAAGACCGACGATCGGGTTTCGGCGTAGCCGCCCGCCTGCGCCGCTTATCGACTCTTAGGCCCGGCTCGAAAACGAGATCCGGCTGGCCCGGCCGTTTCCGTTAGTCGGATCGGTTTCGTCGACCGTCGCATCCTGTTTTTCAATGAATCTCTTTCAGGTTTGACTTTCCCCTATGAATGATTTCGTCCCCGGCCAACGGTGGATCAGCAATACCGAATCGGAACTGGGTCTGGGCTTGGTTTTGGAAGCCCAAACAAACCGGGTTACCGTGTTATTTCTGGCGACCGGAGAACGGCGCGTTTACGCCAAGGATAACGCTCCGCTGACCCGCGTTAGATTTGCCGAAGGCGACGTGATCGAATCGGCCGATTCCGTTCGCCTGACGGTGCGTGAACTGACAGAACAAGACGGTTTGATTACCTATGTCGGGGTCGACGAGAACGGACGCTCGTTGCGCCTGGACGAAATGGAATTGAATCATCATATCCAGTTCAACAAACCACAGGACCGCTTGTTTACCGGTCAATTCGACCCGAGCGCGTGGTTCTTGCTGCGTTACGAGACCTGGTTGCGCCAGCAGCGGCTTCAGCAATCGGAGGTGAAGGGTCTGAGCGGAGCGCGCATCGCGCTGATACCGCATCAACTTTACATCGCCCACGAGGTGGCCAAACGCGTGGCTCCCCGGGTGATGTTGGCCGACGAAGTGGGGTTGGGCAAAACCATCGAGGCGGGGCTGATTCTGCACCACCGCCTGCTGAACGGCCTAAGTCGCCGGGCGCTGATCATCGTTCCGGACAGCCTAATACATCAGTGGCTGGTGGAAATGCTGCGCCGCTTTAATCTACGCTTCAGCATTTTCGACGAGGAGCGCTGCGTCGAAAGCCGCGAGGACAATCCTTTCCTGAGCGAGCAGTTGGCGTTATGCAGCCAGGAGTTTTTTGCCCGCTACCCGCGGCGCCGCGAACAGGCGTTGGCCGCCGGTTGGGACATCGTTGTGGTCGATGAAGCTCACCACCTGGAATGGGATCCGCTGGCGCCGAGCCCGGAATATCTGTTCATCGAACGTCTCGGTCGGACGGTGGCAGGACTTGTGCTGCTGACCGCGACGCCCGAACAGCTGGGAAAGGAAAGCCATTTTGCCCGCTTGCGCCTGCTCGATCCCGACCGTTTTTACAGCTTCGAGCGCTTTCTCGACGACGAACAACAGTTCGAACCGGTGGCCGAGGTCGCCAAACTGCTGCTCGGCGGCGTGTCGCTGGGCGACGAGCATCGGGCAAAGCTTAAGGCTTTGCTGCAGCGAGAGCACGTCGAACGGCTGTTGCACAAAGTTGGCGACGCCGGGGAGGGCGGGCCGGTTCGGGAGGAACTGATTAAGCTGCTGCTCGACCATCACGGAACCGGGCGCATACTGTTTCGAAATTCTCGCCATACCGTCAAGGGTTTTCCCGACCGCAAGCGCCATGCTTACCCGCTGGGCGGCGAGGAGCAGCCGGACGACCTGTTACGAGATCCGTATTTTCTTTGGCTAGTCGACAAACTGAAGGAATTGGGAAACGAGAAGGCACTGTTAATTTGCCGCCGGGCGGAAACCGTAATTTCGCTGGAGCAATTGTTGAAAAACCGCTACGGTATTGCCGCTGCGATTTTCCACGAAGGGATGAGCATCGTCGAACGCGACCGCGCCGCCGCCTATTTTGCCGACGAGGAAAGCAGCGCGCGGTTGTTGATGTGTTCCGAAATAGGCAGTGAAGGGCGAAATTTCCAGTTTTTGCACCATCTGATCCTGTTCGATCTGCCGGACAATCCGGATTTGCTGCAGCAACGCATCGGCCGCTTGGACCGAATCGGGCAACAGCATGTCATTGAGCTGCATATCCCGTATCTGGTGAATAGCCGCCGGCAGGTATTGTTCCGCTGGTACGACGAAGGGTTGAATGCGTTCCGCCATAACTGCGCCGGTGCCGCCCAGGTAGTGAAATTGCTCGGCGAGGAATTCGATACGGCGCTGAACGGCAGGGAGTCCGGACCGATCGATCGCTTCATTGAAAAGACCAAACGCTTGAACATTCAGGTCGAAGAGGCGTTACAGCACGGGCGAGATCAACTGCTGGAGCTCAACTCCTGCCGGCCCGAAGAGGCCGCCTCGTTGATCGGACGCTTGACGGACAGCGAGCGTGACGGCAGCCTATGGAGTTACATGGAAGCGGTGTTCGATTGCTACGGCGTCGACGTCGAATTCCACTCCCGGGATTGTCATATTCTATGGCCCAGCGAAAGTTTGCGCATTGCCCATTTCCCGATGTTGCAGGACGACGGCTTGACCGTCACGGTGGACCGGGATATTGCGCTGGCTCGCGAAGACATGCAGTTTCTGACCGACGAGCACCCGATGGTGACGGCGGCGATGGACCTGGTGCTGTCGAGTGAGACCGGGAACGCGGCGGTCAGCGTGATCAAGCATCCACAGTTGAAGGCGGCCCAATTTCTGCTGGAAATGCTGTTCGTCGTCGAATGCAGCGCGCCCGCCGAGCTGCAGATAAGCCGCTTTCTGCCGGTTACGCCGATTCGGGTGTTGATCGACCAGAACAAACGGGATCTGACCGCCGCAATCAGCCACCGCAGCATGCTCGAGAGCGGGGACAAATTCGACAAGGCTCAGATCGCTGCATTCCTGAACAGCCAGCGTCGGCATTTGCTCGACATGATCGCAATTGCCGAGCAAATTGCCCGGCAACAAATGCTGCGCTTGGTGGCCGAAGCCGATCGGCAAATGATGGCGACGATGGGCGGAGAGATCAAGCGTTTGGTCCGTTTGAAAAAGATCAATCCAGGGATCCGCGAGCAGGAAATCGCGCAGTTGAAGGAAATGACGTTGCTGGCTCACGAGAATATTCAAACGGCGCAACTGAAACTGGATGCGGTACGTTTCGTTGTTACCAATTGATCGTCCGTCAACTGGCGTGGGAACTGCCGATTGATTTGGAAACTCAGAGCGAGCAGGGATTATGGCCAAAATCGATCGCCTAACGCGATCGATCGGGTGAGGTTAACGGAAATTGTATTTCCTTTAGCCGGGCGATGAGAAATCCCGAACGGATTTATTCAGCGCTTTCCAAACAGAGCGGCCGTGTACGCTGACTTTCGATTCGTTTTGGTAAGAAAGTTGCAGCGCCACGGCTTACTACTTACTTTGCGGACCATGAACTTACGGCAGGTCGTTTCCGGTCGGGCTTTCAAGAGTCGGCATACATGCCTTCCGGTCGCCTTGGCGATGGTATCCATGATGCCGACAACCTTGAAAACCTAACGGGAACGGCCTCTTATTCAGGCGAACTGTGGTTTATCTATAGCCATCCAACTTTTAAAACAATGTCATTTACTCAATTCGATTTATCCGAACCCCTGTTGCAGGCGATCGCCGAACAGGGGTACGAAAAACCCACACCGATCCAGCAGCAAGCTATTCCGGTCATCCTGCAAGGACGCGACGTATTGGCCGGAGCGCAAACCGGGACCGGCAAGACCGCCGGTTTCACGCTGCCGTTGTTGCAATTGTTACTGAATCGGCCGCAGCCGCGTAAACCCCGTCCGCTGCGAGCGTTGATCCTGACCCCGACTCGGGAACTCGCCATGCAGGTGCACGAGAGCGTCAAAACCTACGGCAAGCATGTACCGTTGTTCGCCGAGGTGGTGTTCGGGGGCGTCAACATCAACCAACAAATCCGCCGGCTGCAGCGCGGCGCCGATATTTTGGTCGCAACGCCGGGACGCCTGCTGGATTTGCTGTACCAAAAACAGGCGGACTTGAGCCAGGTGGAGTTTCTGGTGCTCGATGAAGCCGACCGCATGTTGGACATGGGCTTTATCAAGGACATCCGCAAGATTATCGATATCTTGCCGGAGCGTCGGCAGAATTTGTTGTTTTCGGCAACCTATGCCAGGGACGTCAAACAGCTGGCCGAACAATTGTTGCACGATCCGGTCGAAGTCGCCGTCGCCAAGGAAAATGCCGCCGCGGATACCGTCGCCCAGCGCGTTTACCCGATCAAGAAAGAGCAAAAACGCGAACTGCTGGCGTGGTTGATCGGCCACGGCAATTGGCAACAGGTGTTGGTATTCGTCAGGACAAAACACGGCGCGGACCGCTTGAACCGGCAACTGATTAAAGACGGCATCCGTTGCAGCGCGTTGCACGGCGACAAGAGCCAGGCCGCGCGCAACAGGGCATTGCAGGCTTTCAAGGACAATCAAATAACGGCCTTGATCGCTACCGACATTGCCGCCCGCGGATTGGATATCGAACAATTGCCGCACGTGGTGAATTTCGATTTGCCTGCCGTCGCCGAGGATTACGTTCACCGGATCGGCCGTACCGGCAGAGCCGGAGCGCAAGGCGAGGCGATCTCGCTGGTAGCGCCGGAGGAAGCGCATTTATTGTTTGCGATCGAGAAGTTGTTGAACAAGCCGATTCCGCAGGTCGCCGATACCGGCTACGAAGCCGTGTCGTTGGAGCCGCAGCCGGCGGTCAAGGCCAAATCGCCGTCAGCGAAAGCCAAGCTATACGGAAAGGAAAACAAAGGGCGTGGCGGCGGTGGACGACGCGGAGCGACCGCGAACAACCGGCAGAAAACGGCGCCGAAGCCCCCGGACAAAAAGAAAAGGCCCGGGCGCTCGAGAAAACCCAACAAAGCTTGAGGGTGGGCCGACAAAGGCATGCGGCGGGGCTACCAGGCACGTATCGTTTTATTTAAGGCGGCAAGCGCTGTGGTTCGGTCCGGTCCGGCGCTGCCGAGCGCTTTGCGGCGCGGTAAAGAGGCGGTCGGCGGCGTCATCAGTCGAGAATTCCCGGAAGTTAGCGCTGTCGAACCATTCAGGTAGAATATACCGATCGCTCCTCTTGCTAAATTGCATCGAGAATTCTATTGCTTAAGTTTTTGCCCGGTATCGTGTTGATCCAGCTGATTACCGCGTTGATGCTCGTGGCGGCATTCAATTGGTCGCGCGACGTTCAGCTGGTCATCGTGATCGTTTTCTTTTGTTTGATCGTGGGGCTGTTGGCGGCCTTTTGGTTCGCCTATATCGCTCGCGACATGTACCGGAACGAGCTGTTGGAAATGCGGGAGAAGCATGCCCGCGAGCGCGAAAAAATCCTGCTCAACGCGGAGCGTGAGAAGGCCGGTATTGCCGAGGAACGCTCGAAACTGCAACAGCAACACGCGCGAGAACGCGAGCGGATTCTGTTGCAGGCCGAGCGGGAAAAATCCGATGTCGTGACGGAAAGCTATCGGCAATTGGAAAAAGAAATTCGAAAAGCCCATGCCAGGGCCAATTTAAAGGTCGGGGCGGCCTTCACCGTGGCCGCGGCGGCCGGCGGGGTCATGCTTTTCAGCCAATTGGTGACTGTCGGCATGATGGTGTTGGTCGCCTCTGGCAGCGGTCTGGCGGGCTATCTGGCCCGGGCCAGGCACGAGCGTTTGTCGAGAAAACAACGCCTGTCTGCCGACGAGTACAAGGCATTGGAGAGACAGGCGATGCTGTTACCAGAGTCTGAAGAAAGCGCGCACAGGAACGATTAGCGGCCTCATCGGACGGGACGCTAACAACTCAGGATGAAATCCGAGGAAACCAATAGTTGGCGGATGCCGGTACCGTCGTCGAACGCGGTCCAACCGTCGCTGCCGTCGTAACGGATGCTTGGGCGTTCGCCCACTCCCTCCCCAGTATATGTTTTTGGCGGGCTTGACCGGCTATTGGCGCATCAATGGGGCCAAGTGCGTTGCAAAGCAACCGGATGGTCTGTTGGATTTTAAACCTCGGACCTTGGAAAATGCCGGGCAATCGGATAAGCGTATCCGCTTAGAACGAAAAGTGGGCAAACAGTGCGGCGGTTTCGGACCATTTTGCGTACCAGCCGTGGGTGTGGTGACGATAGAAATGTGGGTTGTTTCCGGCTTATTGATTCCGTCGGTATCGGTCGAACCCTATACAATGGTTGACAGCCATTTTGAACAATAAGAAATTCGTTATGCAGCGTAGTTTGATCGACCACATCGTAGTCACGTCGCCTACCCTTGATGCGGGAGCAAAATTCGTCAAAAAAAAACTCGGTGTCGAACCGCAAACCGGCGGCGAGCATCCGGCCATGGGAACCCATAACAAGTTATTGCGCTTGGGCGATGACTCGTACCTCGAAGTCATCGCGGCGAATCCCGCAATGCCCAGCCCGGGGCGGCCGCGTTGGTTCGCGTTGGACCGTTTGTCTGCGGCAGCGGCGCCATCGTTAGCGGCCTGGGTGGTTCGGGTCGGGGATATTCACGCCGTGCAGGCGGTCGTCGAGGAGTCGCTTGGGGTTGTCGAACCCATGAGCCGGGGCGATCTCAACTGGCTGATTACCATCCCCGCCGAGGGCTTAGTCCCCCTGGACGGCGTCGCGCCGGCGCTGATCGAATGGCGCACGCCCCAGCTGCCGGCAAGGGGGCTACCGGATGCTGGCCTACGCCTGCTCGGGCTTAACCTGTATCATCCCGATCCGCAGCGGGTCGGACGTATGCTGGCTGAGCTCGGTCTCGACGGGCCGGTTTCGTTTTTTTCATTGCCCGAGGGGCAGCCGCCTTATCTGCGCGCTCGAATTTCCACGCCGCACGGGATACGGGACCTGTAGCGCAGCGAGCGGGCGGACTTCGCGCTACGGCATTTCGCTTCGGTCGTCCGCTCCGGGCGAATTCCGTGTTCGGAAAATAGGCCGCTTGGTTAAGACCATTGCGGTTTTTCTTAGCGGCTAAAAATCAATCGCTTAGCTGCGGATCCGGATCGTGTATCCGTGCGGTCCTGAAAGTAGCGACAAAATCGGTACGCGCCTGACTTGACGGTCGGTAGCGTTGCCGGCATAGTTCGTCCAAACCCCTTGCCGTGGACGCCGCATGAAAATAGAACTGTTACGCAAGCCGTTGGAACCGCATTTCGAACAAGAGCGGAAGATTCTGTTGCTGGCGTCTGCGGTGGGCGTGGCGGTCGCCTGGGCCGGATTCGTGCCCCAGGGATTCGATGTGCTGGGCATAAAGTCGGGCGAGATCGACCCCACCGGCTTCACCTGGATGTTGGCGTTGGTCATTTTGTATTACCTGATTTCCTTTTGCGCCCATGCGGTAATGGACTGGAAATCCTGGCAGTGGCGATCGTTGGGACCGGAAAGCGGCAGAACGTTCGAGACCTTGGCGGAATTGAACTGTGCGCTCGGCGAGAAGCGCAATCTTGTTACCACCGCGTGGAAGGCGCTATTTGGCAACAAGATCGTATTTAGCAAGGTCGTTTTCGACTTGTTGCTGCCGTTCGCCGTGGGCCTTTACGCGTTGTTCGTATTATTCAGTTGGGAGCCCCCCGCGGCCAAAATCGTTTCGATCGTGCATAAAGAAGCGACCGCCGCCAACAAATCGACTCTGGTGTTCATCAATTCCGGCGCGACCTTTGTTCAGGACGCCGATGCCGATCGGTTGGCGACGATCATCGTACCGTTCGGAAAAGAGGCGTCTTGCGATGCAGATTCGCCCAGCCAATGGACCGGCACCACCGTCGATCAATTGCATCGTTCGTTTCTGGCCCAGCTCGGCCGCGATTTGTCGCAGTGTGGCAGCCAAAGCAAGCCGATTCGGGTGCAAGTTCGCGGCTTCGCCAGTTCCTCGAACGTGGCCGACTTCGCAAAATGCGGTAATGCCGCTTCGAACGATCAAGCCAATCTATTGATCGCCGATGCCCGGCGCGATAACGTCGTCCGTTATTTAAGCCAGGACAAGGGGCCGCATCTTGAAATCCAAAGTTACGATTGGCACGGCGATTACCAACAGATGCGGCGGGAACGTCGCTACATCGACCGTTTCATCGGTAACGAATATTCCAAGTCGAGAGGCCAGTTGAATCGACGGGCGGAGATCGTGTTGTTGGATGCAGGGGAATGCGATATCGCCAACCGTTAGCCCGGATATTTCACAAAGGCGACTTGGTATTGAAGTAAGCATTTAAAACCAAGGTAGTGGGATTAATATGACTCGTGGTTACCGAGCACGGTTTGTGCCTGAATGGTTTTCTGAACCATCGGACTTCGAATTTTGAACAAAATCACTCAAGCCAGAGCTGGCTCTGGCATTCGTGATGTTTGTCCAACCTTCTTCGCCCGATTTTCCAGAAATTCCATTCCCTTCATGAAATATCCGGGTTAAGGCATAAATATTGCTATCAATACGTAAGCAAAAGTTAGATCTCCAGGAACACACCATGCCCGTATTCTTACTCAACCTGTTCAGCCTGCAGGGCAAAATGAAAATTTTGCATATGAGCTGGATGGCCTTTTTGATCAGTTTCATCGTCTGGTTCAATCATGCGCCGTTGATGTTGATGATTCAAAAAGATGTCGGCCTGACGGAGCTGGAGGTCAACATCATTTTATTATTGAACGTCGCCTTGACGATACCGGCCCGGTTATTGGTCGGCGTCTTGGTCGACCGCTACGGCGCCCGCCTCAGCTACAGTATTTTGCTGGCTGTCTGTAGCCTGCCGTGTTTCTTGTTTGCACTGGCCGATAATTTTGCCCAGTTGGCCTGGTCCCGTTTCCTGTTGGGCGGCATCGGTGCCGGTTTTGTAGTGGGAATACGGATAATCGGCGATTGGTTTCCATCCCGCCAAATGGGTACCGCAGAGGGCATTTACGCCGGCTGGGGCAATTGCGGTTCCGCTATCGCCGCCATGCTGCTGCCGGGGCTCGCGCTGTACTTCGGCGGCGAACAGGGCTGGCGTTACGCTATCGCGCTGACCGGTCTGTTGTCGTTGGGCTTTGCCGCCGTTTATTTTTTCAACGTCAAGAATCTTCCGGACGAAAAACATTTTTTGCAGCGCGGGCCTACCGCAATCCTCGAAGTTTCCAGCATACGCGACCTGTTTTTGTATATCGTTGCCATCGTTCCGTTGTACGGCGCCTTGTCGTTGCTGGTGTGGAAACTCTCCCGGCCGGAAATGGCAATGTTATCCGGCTTTTGGGTGGTAACCGTCAATATTTTGATTTGGGGCGTATTTTTTTACCACGCGTACAAAGTCGTGGATTTGAATGCGGAACGCCTGAGCCAACCGGTGGCGGTCGTCCATCGATATAAGGTCAACCAGGTATTGATGCTGGGGCTGCTTTATTTCGTGACCTTCGGGTCAAAACTGGCGGTGGTCTCGATGTTGCCGATTTTTTTCTATCAAACGTTCAATGCCACGCAACAGGTTACCCTGGTCGACGCCGGGCTGTTGGCGGCCTGTTTCGTCATGTTGAACCTGATCGCGCGTCCGGCGGGAGGTTGGCTGAGCGATTGGTTCGGACGCAAGTTGTCGTTGTATGTATGTTGTGCGGGCCTGACTCTCAGTTACGTCTTAATGGCGCAGATTTCCCCGGACTGGCCGATCGTGCTGGCGGTCGCCGCGACCTTTTTGTGTTCGGTGTTTTTGCAGGGTGCCGAAGGCGCGGTGTTCGCGGTGGTGCCGTTGGTGAAACGTTCCATGACGGGACAAATTGCCGGCATCGTCGGTGCCTACGGCAATGCGGGAACCATCTTGTTTTTAGTGATATTGACCTTCGTCCCCGCATCGGCGTTTTTTTTGATTTTGGCGCTGTGCAGTCTGCTGTCGGTGGGAGCGGTCCTGTTTCTGGACGAGCCGAAAAGCGTGATTACCGAAATCATGCCCGACGGAACATTGGCCGTCATCGAACTGGATTGAGTCATGGACAAGTTGAACGTGTTGGTGGCCAATGAATTGGAGGACGACGACGTGTTGCATCAGACCCTACAGAAATGCGGTTACGAGGTCGCCGTGTTGAACATGCAGGGCTTGGAACTGCCGGAGGTCGTCAAGTCCTTGAAACCGGATGTCGTGATCCTCAATATCTACCGTCCGTGCAACGGCGTCTTGCGACAGGTCATCGGAATCAACCAACATCAGCACGCCGTACCGGTCATCATGTTTGCCGAGGACCAAAGCACCGAAACCATAAACAAGGTCATCAAAGCCGGTGTCAGTGCCTATATCGTGGACGGTTTCGAAGCCAAGCGCATCAAAGCTATCGTCGATATCGCGATCGCCCGGTTCAAAGAACAGCAAGCGCTGAAGCAGGAACTGGAAAAAACCAAGACCAAGCTCGAGGAACGCAAAGATATCGACAAGGCCAAGGCCCTGTTGATCAAGACTCAAGGGTATAACGAAGAGCAGGCGTACCATGCGCTTCGCAAACTGGCGATGGAGCGTAGTCTGACCATCGGCGAAATGGCGAAAAACGTGTTGGCGATGGCCGACTTGTTGAGCCAAAAAAGCGCACAGTAACGGTGCGTTGTGCACCATGACGGCATAGCGGAAGGCCGTCGCGGGTTATTGTCTCGACTGTAGCAGGCTAGGTTAAGGCCGTCGAGGCGGAAACATCGATCATTTGTTCGGGACCGGTTTGCTGGCCCGAATACTGCATTACTATTTAGGCTAACGAAAGCTCCCATGTTAGGCAATGGCGCCTTATCTCCCGAAAGGGGGGTAAGGCGTTTTTTTTGGTGAGAAATGATGAAAGAAAAACTGGTAGTTATCGGTAACGGCATGGCCGGGATGCGCTGTATCGAGGAGTTGCTGCGGATCGCGGATCGAAAATTCGAAATTACCGTGTTCGGAGCAGAACCTTACGGCAATTACAATCGCATCATGTTGACGCCAGTCCTATACGGCGCCAAGCGAATCGAAGACATCATGATTCACGATTTGGCCTGGTACGGGAAGCATCGCATCGATCTCC
This sequence comes from Methylococcaceae bacterium, assembly GCA_050305675.1. Lineage (GTDB taxonomy): Bacteria > Pseudomonadota > Gammaproteobacteria > Methylococcales > Methylomonadaceae > Methylomarinum. Next base: position 3,098 of record JBNLFT010000029.1, on the reverse strand, counting down.
GCTGTGGTCCGGACAAGGAGGTTGTCGAGCTCGATCTCGATCAACGCGTAGTCACCGCGCGCGACGGCAGCAGGACCCATTACGACCGGTTGTTGATCGCGACCGGTTCGCGCTCGCATATGTTGCCGATTCCGGGCGCATCTGTGCAGGGCGTCATTGGTTTTCGCGATATCGCCGATGTCGAATACATGATTAACAAGTCGCAAACGCACAACAATGCGGTCGTCCTCGGCGGCGGCCTGCTCGGTCTGGAGGCGGCCAACGGCTTGTTGCAACGCGGCATGCGGGTTACGGTCGTCAACCGTGCCGGCTATATTCTCAACAAACAATTGGACGAGCCAGCCGCGGCGATGCTGCAGGCCGAACTGGAGGCGAAAGGGGTCCATTTTCGCCTCGGCACATCGATCGCAGAGATCGAACATGACGCCGACCACATTAGCGGGGTAATTCTCGACGACGGAAGCCAACTGCCGGCGGACCTGTTGGTCATGGCGACCGGCATCGTTCCGAATATCGATCTCGCGCAAGCGGCCGGATTGGATTGCGAGCGCGGCATCATCGTTCGCGACAACCTGAGGACCAGCGACCGGCGAGTCTATGCGGTCGGCGAATGCGTGCAACACCGTGGCGAGTTATTCGGCCTGGTAGCGCCGGTCTACGAGCAAGCCAAGGTGTGCGCGCGAAATTTGGCGGGCCAGGGCGACGCCGTCTTTCGATCGCTGATACCGGCCACGGTATTGAAGGTCAGCGGTATCGACCTGTTTTCGATCGGAGACTACCGGGGCGATAAAAATACGGAGATTCAACAATTGACCGATCATGCCAGACGTATTTATCGCAAGATCGTTTTGCGGAACAACACGGTCGTCGGCATGGTGATGTACGGCGACACCTCGGACAGCGCCTGGTATCAGCAATTGATACGGGATCGGGTCGATGTCTCGGCCATGCGGGACGACTTGATTTTCGGGCGGACTGTTCTGGCCCAGGCGGCCTGAGAGTTTGGGTGGCGTGAAAATGAATGAAACCCGTATTAAAACCACTTGTCCTTATTGCGGCGTCGGCTGCGGCGTGGAAGCCAGGGTCGAAGACAGTCAAGCGCACCGGGTCAAGATCGTGGGCGATCAACAGCATCCGGCAAACTATGGCCGCTTGTGTTCCAAGGGCTCGGCACTGGCCGACACGGTTACCGGCGAAGGCCGCCTGCTTTATCCTGAAATCGACGGTCGCCGCAGCAGTTGGGAGCGCGCACTGACCCATGTCGCGTCGGCGTTCACCAACATTATCGCCGAGCACGGTCCGGATGCGGTTGCATTTTACGTCTCCGGGCAATTGCTGACGGAGGATTATTACGTTGCCAACAAGCTGATGAAAGGTTTTATCGGCTCGGCCAATATCGATACCAATTCGCGCTTATGCATGTCGTCCGCCGTGGTCGGATATAAACGCGCTTTCGGCTCGGATACCGTTCCGGGCAATTATGAAGACTTGGAAGCGGCCGATTTGTTGGTGTTGGTCGGCTCCAACGCGGCTTGGTGCCACCCGGTGACTTTTCAACGCATTCGCAAGGCAAAGGAAAACAATCCGGCCCTTAAAATCGTTGTGATCGACCCCCGTTATACCGACAGCTGCGATCTGGCCGATCTGCATTTGCCGCTGCGACCGGGAACCGATGTGCGTCTGTTCAACGGCTTATTGAGCTACCTGTACGAACACAGGCGCGTGGACACGGCATTTGTCGAGGCCCATACCGAGGGCTTTTCCTCGGCCTTGCACGCCGCCCGCCGCGACGCCGAAGACTTAATACGGGTAGCCGAACATTGCGGCTTGGAGGCGCCGGACCTGTTGCAGTTTTATGCCTGGTTTTCCCACTTCGACAAGACGGTCACGCTGTATTCGCAGGGGGTTAATCAATCCAGCTCCGGTTCCGACAAATGCAACGCGATCATCAATTGTCATTTGGCCACCGGCCGTATCGGCAAACCCGGAGCATCCCCATTTTCGTTGACCGGGCAACCGAACGCGATGGGCGGGCGCGAAGTCGGCGGCTTGTCCAATACCCTGGCCGCGCATATGGAACTGGACGACCCCGAGCATGTGCGGCGGGTCGCCCGCTTTTGGAACAGCAAGCGAGTGGCCGACCGACCCGGCTTCAAGGCCGTCGAGCTATTCGATGCGGTGGCGGCCGGCAAAGTCAAGGCGGTCTGGATTATGGCGACCAATCCGGTCGTCAGCCTGCCCAACGCGGATTTCGTCAAACAAGCGCTGCGAGATTGCGAAATGGTCGTGGTTTCGGACTGTATTGCCGCCACCGACACCGCAGCGCTGGCCAACGTAAAGTTTCCCGCTACCGGGTGGAGCGAAAAGGACGGCACCGTGACCAATTGCGAGCGGCGTATTTCAAGGCAACGAGCGCTTTTTCCGCCGAGCGGCGAAGCGCGACCGGACTGGTGGATTATATGCGAGGTTGCCAAACGGATGGGATTTGAGGACGGATTCAATTTCGAATCCGCGGCGGCGATATTCCGCGAACATGCGGCCTTGTCGGCATTCGAAAACGACGCTCGGCATGGCCGGCGCGACTTTGATCTGGGGGGGCTAAGCGACTTATCCGATCATGATTACGACCGCCTGCAGCCGGTGCAATGGCCGGTAACGAAGGAGACGCCGCAAGGAGTTGCCCGAATGTTCGCCGACGGCCGTTTTTTCACCGCCAATGGCAAAGCCCGATTTGTTCCGTTGCGTTGGCAAGCCCCGGTCAATCCGCCGTCCGAGGCTTTTCCGCTGATTTTGAACACCGGCCGGATTCGGGATCAATGGCATACGATGACCCGGACCGGCTTGTCGGCCCGTTTGAACGCGCACAAACCGGAACCCTTCGTCGAGATCAATCCGGCCGATGCCGAAAGGATAGCAATAGCAGACGGTAGCTTGGTCCTGGTCGTCAGCCGTTGGGGCAACATGCTGGGGCGGGCCAGCGTAACCCCGAAACAGCAACCTGGCTCGATATTCGTGCCGATGCACTGGACGGAACAGTTGACCAGCAGGGGCCGGGTGGGGGCGTTGGTCAATCCGGCGGTCGATCCCCATTCGGGACA
>JBNLFT010000028.1:0-22943 GCA_050305675.1 Methylococcaceae bacterium | reverse complement strand
CGATGTACAAGCCGCAAAAGGCAAACTCGTCGTCATACACAACGGCGCTGCCGACCGCGACGGCCTGGCCGTCGATTTCGCCGACGAAGAAACCATTGGGATCGGCTTGATGAAACGTCTGCGCATCATGTAAACCGGGATTCCAACCCTCGCGCGCCGCCCAATCGACGGCGATCCGGATTTCGTCGGCACGCATGCGGCGTATTGAAAAATGATCGTTCATGGTTGTCCTCCGGCATTCGAGGTATGGGGATGGTTGCGATACCAATGCTGTGCAATCTGCCAGCGCGTGGCAATCCAGATAAGCGGAAAATCCTGCAAGAAATCCAGGAAGCGTGCGATTGCCTCGGTTCGACCGGGATGGCCGCTTATTCGGGCATGCAATGCGACAGTCATCATCTTCGGCGCGTACTCGCCTTCTCGGTACAAACAGCGCACCGTATTTTGCAAGTAGGCGAGGAAGTCCTCTCCCGACATCCACCACGGTGTTAAAAACTACTTGGCGTCGTTCACATCGAAGGTATAAGGGATGATTAAATGCGGACGGTCTCCGACGACTTTCCAGTACGGCAGATCGTCCGCATAGCTGTCGGAATCGTATGCTATGCCGGCCTCGACCAGGAGCTTGCGGGTGTGGGCGCTTTTCCTTCCGGTGTACCAGCCATGGGGCCGGTTGCCGGTAAAGCGTTCGATTAGGGCGATCGTTTTTGCGATATGTTCCCGTTCGACCTCGATCGGCAGCTGGCGGTAATCGATCCAGCGGTAACCGTGGCCGGCCAATTCGTGGCCTGCCGTCGCCAAATGTTCGGCCAGCGCCGGATTTCGTTCCAAGGCCATCCCGCATGCCCAGGCCGTGACGTTAAGGTTCCGCCGTTCGAATAAATCGAGTAGCCGCCAAATACCGCAGCGGGAACCGTATTCAAAGATCGATTCGGAAAAATAATCGCGCTCGCCCTTCACGGCGTTCCTTAAGGCAAGTTCGGTCAAGTAGTTTTCCGAACAGGAGTCTGCTTCCAACACGTTGCGTTCGGCACCTTCTTCAATATTGATCACGAAATTGATCGCAAGCCGGGCTTGATTCGGCCATTTAGGATGCGGGGGCGATTTACCGTAACCGATAAAATCGCGATCGGGGCGGGTCATGGGGCGGTAGCTATAAAGGCAGTGATTTGGACGAAAGCGCAATGCTACCGATAATAGAACGATCGTCTGGCGGATTCAATGCGAATTGATCGGCCGATTACACGTTCTGTGTATTCGGACGCGTGTCAGTCAAAAATGAACCAATGGAACGATGTTTGTCATGGATCGTTTTAGGTTCGGTTTCTCTTATATTTGAACCCTGGTCCAGGTCGAGTCCTGATCCATTGGTGAAAGGGGGGGAATATTTAACTTGAGCGAAGTGTTCATTTTTTTCCATCAATCTCTCGTTGCAGTAATTGTGTCGGTTGGCGTCCGTCCGGCGCCAAGCGGTCTAAAGAAGGGGGATTCAGTGGAGTAGAAAGACTCATAAGGTACAAATCCAATTAGTTAACCTAGCTGTATTGAATAAATGCCATTGATGGTGTGTACAGCAATGCTGGTAAATGAATGAATAATAAAATAGCGGTCAAACTGTTGTTTAGAGCCCTGGCTACGATTCTTCTCACGTATTGGAGAATATCTATGGTATGGACGCCATAGAAGTCCGCGTTGGCCTCGATCATCGTGTTACGGCAATGCACGGCGTCTTGAGACAGTCCATCGTGCTGTCTTTGACAGGAGGGACATTCGGCGCGATGATGGGCGATGCCGATTTTCGGTACGGTAAACGGCCATGATTATCGTGTCGGGCGGTGTCCGTAATCATTGATTCGAACAGGGGAATGCGAGTGAAAATTTATCCGGAGATCGCTTTACTGCATGAAGAAATGCGGCAATGGCGGCGTCATTTTCACCAATATCCGGAGACCGCGTACGAAGAACATCGGACGGCGGAATTTATCGGCGATAAGCTGCAAAGCTTCGGCTTGGAAGTTTGGCGCGGGCTGGGGGTGACCGGGGTCGTCGCCAGCCTTTCGATCGGGCGGAGTGCCCGTAAGATAGCGTTGCGCGCGGACATGGACGCCTTGTTCATCGAGGAGCGCAACGAAGTGGCTTATAAGTCTTGTCATCCGGGTAAGATGCACGCCTGCGGTCATGACGGGCATAGTGCGATGCTGCTGGGAGCGGCCAAATATCTGGCGGAAACGCGCGATTTCGACGGTACCGTGTACTTTATTTTTCAACCGGCCGAGGAAGGGCGCGCCGGTGCCAAGCGCATGATCGACGACGGGTTGTTCGAGCGTTTTCCGGCTCAAGCGGTTTACGGCCTGCATAATTTTCCGGACATTCCGGCCGGGCATTTCGCGGTCAAGCCCGGTGCGATGATGGCTTCCTTCGATTGTTTCGAGATTCGCCTGAACGGTACCGCGACCCACGCGGCGATGCCGCATTTGGGCGACGATGTGATGCTGGCCGCCGCGCATACGGTGACTGCGTTGCAGGCCATCGTCAGCCGTCACGTCGATCCGGCCGAGGCGGCGGTCGTCAGTATCACCCAAATTCATGGCGGTAATACTTGGAACGCGATTCCGGACGAGGTGGTGCTAAGGGGGACGTATCGCTGTTTTAAAACCGGGGTTCAACAACTGATCGAGCGTAAGATTCGTCATATCGTACAGTCGGTCGCGGAATGTTTCGGCCTTCGTGCCGAAGTCAGGATAAATCCGGATAATCCGGGTTATCCCGTGACCTGGAATAGCGAAGCGGAGTCGTCCGCCGCCTTGTTAGCGGCTCAGGCCGTGGTGGGGGAAGATGCGGTCGATACCCGGCCGGTAGCCAGTATGGGGGCGGAGGATTTCGCCTTTATGTTGCAGCGGAAACCGGGTTGTTATCTTTGGTTGGGTAACGGTCCGGGCGAAGGCGGTTGCCTTCTGCACAACCCGCATTACGATTTCAACGACGACATTCTGCCGGTCGGGGCCAGCTATTGGGTTCAGCTTGTGGAAATGCAACTGGCACCGGCGGATTGACCGAATCCCTGGGTTGAGGGTATTTATTTGAACAAGCAGTGCTTGGCGAAGTCGGCCGCTTCGTTGGCCGTCCAATCGGCTTTCGCTTTTTCTTTCATATCCTGACACCAAGCTTCGCTGCCGACTTCGGGAGCACAAGCGGTCAACAGGGCCACAAGGGCGGGAAGCAACAATAGGGTAAATTTTTTCATGAGTAGGGTCTGGGCAAAAAGGTCAGTCTATAAAACAGTCGGTTCCCGGTCAATCGCAAATTTTATTTACCACGGCGCACAGCCGGAGTGCACTTAACACCGCTAAGCTATGCGCAGGGGCGCTTTTTGCCGGTAGCATAAGCTGCGTTATCATTCGATATATTCGAAAACTTTAACCACTTGTTTAACGCCTTCCTCGCGGCGGGCGATTTCGGTCGCGACGGTGCCTTCGTTGCGATGCAGAAGGCCCATCAGATAGACCACGCCGTTTTCGGTCACAACCTTGACCCGGGTCGCGTCGAATCCGGGCAGGTTTCGCACTGCGCTCAGCGAAGTCTTGATCTTGGTGGTGATCAAGGTGTCTTTGGAGCGGCTGGCGAGAGAGGTCGGTTCGGCGATGACCATTTCGTTGTGTACCAGTTTGACGCCCGGAATGACGCGCACGATGCCGACGATTTTGTCGCGTAATTCGGCCGTGGGCGCTTCGCCGGTAAGCAATACCTTGCCGTTGTATGCCGTTACATTGAAATGGCAGCGGTCGCGAATGGCGTCGTCGGCATTGAGTTCGATGCCGGCGTTAATTTCGATACGTTCGTCGACCAGCAACGCTTCGCTGGTACGCCGGTCGTGCAGCAGCGACAGGCCGGTCACCTCGGCGCCGCCGGTGGCTATCGCGCCGCAACCGCCGGTGATGATGGGTATCAATAACAAAATGATCAGTGGTCTCATATCAGCCGCCGAATAATTGATGGTCGATCAAATCGCATAAACAATGGGAAATCAGCAAGTGTACCTCTTGGATGCGGGCCGTGGAGTCCGACGGCACCCTGATTTCAATATCCGCCTCGTTCATCGCACCGGCCAGAATGCCGCCGTCCTTGCCGGTCAGCGCGATCACCAGCATGTCTTTTTCGTGAGCGACATTGACCGCCTTAACGATATTGGCCGAATTGCCGCTGGTGCTGTAAGCCAGCAGGATATCGCCGCTTTGTCCCAACGCGCGCAGTTGCTTGGCGAACACTTCGTCGAAGTGATAATCGTTGGCGATCGAGGTCAGGGTCGACGTGTCGGTGGTTAAGGCTATCGCCGGCAGGGAAGGACGTTCGCGCTCGAAGCGGTTGAGCATTTCTGAGGAGAAATGCTGGGCGTCGCAGGCCGAACCTCCGTTGCCGCAGGTTAAGATCTTTTTGTCGTTGACCAGCGCGTCGACTATGCGTTGCGAAGCAAAGGCGATCAGCTCGCAGAGAGACGCCATGGCGTCTTGCTTGGTTTGTATGCTGTCCGAAAAATGGTTGATTATTCTGTCTTGTAGACTCATAGAGGATTAGTTGTGAAAAGCGTTTCGGATCCAGTCGATCTTCTGGTCGCCTCCAATGGCGATCACGTCGAAACGGATGGCGCTGTTAGTTTTGTTGTTCGCCAAATAATGTTGAGTTGCCGTTATTATACGGGATTGTTTGCGCGAGGTAATGCTTTCGAGCGCGCTGCCGAATTGGTCCGAAGCGCGGAAACGAACTTCAACGACGACCAGGGTTTGTGCTTCCTTCATGATCAGGTCGAGTTCGCCGTTTTTGCAGCGGTAATTTCTGGCGACCAAGCGCAGGCCGCGTTCGAGCAGGTAATCCAAGGCCCGTTGTTCGGCAAGCTCGCCGCGTCGTAAATGCGGGCTGCGGCAGTTATCGGACATCGGCGGAGTCGGGGGAGCTGGGCTCGGCTTGCGGAGCGTCGACTGCGACGCTCTGATAATCGTCGCCCGCCGAATCGATAAAACCGGCGTTGGACGGAACGCCGTGAACGAACTTTGCGCAAACCAGTTGGCGGGTGATGCGGTTTTCTCCATTTAACAGCAGATTACCGGTCGCCCCGGGATAGCTCGCAGTGTCCAGTTGATCGAGGTGGGCTATCAGATTGTAGGCGTCGAGGCCCAGCGCAATCAAGCGTAGATAACGGTTGGGAAATTGTTGCCAACTGTCGCGCAAGGCCTCCAGGCTCAGTTCCCCTTGGTAAACGTCAGCAAACAACCAGGGGATGTCGCAAAAGGTAATATTGTTCAGGTCGATGTCCTGCGACGGATTGGGCACGCCGCCGTACAAATTCGGCATGGCGTATACCGGCAAATCCACTGCGTGGTAGAACTGCAATTGAGGGTTCAGCGAACGGGCCGTGTTCGGGTAGGCGTTGATAAATATGGCATCGGCATCGTGCCGCCTGCGCGGCGTATATTCCAGGTTTCGCCCCAGCAAATTGCGCAATTGCCGGTAGCGCTGCTCGCTTTCGTCCAGGTTCAGGATGCGTTTGATCGGATAGGAGAAATCGTGCTCCTGCGGGGCGAAGGATTGCGTCGCCAGCAGCGTACCGTCGGTTTGATACCAGGCATCGGCCAGATAATTAGCGATGCGTTGGCCTTGGTCGTTTTCCGGAGTCAGGATCAGGATTTTTTGTCGACCCTCCTGTCGCGCTTTGGCGGCAAGTTGCTGCGCTTCGTCGATCGGGCTCAAGCCGAACTGAAACAGGTTCTCCTTGCTGAGGTTGTCGACATGATTGAGCGCCAACACCGGTACGCTCAACTCGCCTCCGGCCGCCAGAAGTGCGATGTTGTCTTTTTCCAGCGGGCCGACGATCAACTCGGCGCCGTTGGCCACCGCTTGGTCGTAAAGCATAGCCGGGCTGCCTTGATTGCTGTCGTAGAAGCGGATCGTCGGCTGTTGGGCGTTGTTCTGTTGACGATAATAGGCGGCCATCAAGCCTTCCCGTATCGCCTTGCCGGCTTGCGCATAGGGACCTGATTCCGGAAGCAAGACGGCAATAGCCGAAGGCGGTTCGAAGGTGTGCCGGGGTGTTTCCAGGTAGCCGTGCAGAAAGTCGCCGTTGGCCGGGTGAGCCGGATAGTCGCGTCGCCAGCGGAGCAGTTCGTCGGATAGCTCGACGCTGCTCGCGTGCGGCTGTTTCAGTAGGCTCGCCAGCGCCATCCATCCCCCTAGTTCGTCCGGAGCCGGCGGCTGGTTTAAAATCAGGGTTTGTCTGGGCAACAGGCTCAAGGTTTCCAGTATGGCGGCGTTGTTTTCTCTGATTTCCAGCGGTGAAGTCAGCAAGGCGTTGAGTTGTATTCGCGCCTTGGCACTGGCCAGTAAATCTCCGGTCAGCGAAAAGGAAAACGCTTGGGAACGGTAAAAGTTTTTCCGGTCTTCGTCGTTCAGCAGTTCGATGCGGACCTGTTCCAGACGATTAAGAGCCTGTTCCGCGCTGCCGTAACTCAGGTTGATCTGGGCGTAGAGCAAGTTTAGCTGCTGCCGTTGTTGTTCCGACAGGGAAGACGGATCGATGCTGTCTGCGTATTGCTTGGCGCCGTCATGATCGCCGGAGCGGATTAATGCCTCGGCGGCCAGCAGGCGAAATTGATTTTGCCGGGTCGGCTGGGTTTCCGCCAGGTTTTGATACAATCGAGCTGCCTGCTTATGCTGGCCGGCGGACATCAAGTTCTCGGCATGGGTGGTTTGTTCGAGAAAGCGTTGATTTTGTGTCGGAACGGGAGCGCAAGCGGATAGCAGGGTGAGAACGACTAAACTGCTCGTCACGCAATGGCGGGTGATCATGATGATTGGACCTTTAGCAATTAATCTCAGACACGAGAGTGAAAACACAGATGCCGGGCAAACTATATGTCGTCGCAACACCGATAGGTAATTTAGCAGATTTTAGCTACCGAGCTGTGGAAATTTTACAACAGGTCGACCTGATAGCCGCCGAGGATACCCGTCATGTCAAATTGTTGTTGCAACATTACGGCATTGCTAAGCGTATCGTATCGATGCATCAGCATAACGAAGAAAGGATGGCGGCCAAGCTCGTGGAAAAAATGCAACAAGGCGACACGATTGCGCTGGTGTCGGATGCGGGTACTCCGTTGCTCAGCGATCCCGGCATGCCGTTGGTCAGAATGGCGCGTGAACAAGGACTCGAGGTTTCTCCAGTACCCGGTGCGTGTGCGCTGATCGCCGCGTTGTCGGTGTCCGGTTTGCCGGTGACCCGCTTTTCCTTCGAAGGGTTTCTGCCGCGGACGAGCGGGGCCAGGAAAACGTTTTTTCAGGAGAAGTTGCCGGAACCGGCAACCTGGGTTTTTTACGAATCCAGTCATCGGATTCAAGCGGCGCTCGAGGATATGCTCGACGTTGTTCCCCCGGATCGAGAAATTGTGCTGGCCCGGGAGTTGACGAAACTGCACGAAACCGTCGTCAAGGGCCGGCTGGTCGATGTTGCGGCGATGGTTGCCGGCGACGAAAACATGCGCAAAGGCGAGTTCGTCGTTATCGTCGACGGCGCCAAACCGGAGGCGAAGTCGGAAGGGATTGATCCTGAGGAGGAAAGGATCTTGCGGGCCTTGTTACAGCACTGTTCGATCAAGACGGCGGTGGCACTGGCGGTGGAAATTACCGGACAAAGAAAGAAGCTGTTGTATCAGGCCGCGCTTACGATGCAGGAAGGCCGGTAGGCAGAACGCCGTTTAGTCGCTAGGGAGCGGCGTTAAAATTTAGTGATCGCAACCTGGTTCGATGTTGTATAATTCCCGCCGAGTTGGCCGAACAGCCGCTGTTTCGCCGCAAGGCGCAATGGAGGAAAGTCCGGGCTCCATAGGGCAGGGTGCCAGGTAACGCCTGGGGGGCGCGAGCCTACGGAAAGTGCCGCAGAAAATATACCGCCCGACCACTTACGTGTGGCCGGGTAAGGGTGAAATGGTGTCGGTAAGAGCGCACCGCGCCGCTGGTAACAGTGGTGGCAGGGTAAACCCCATCCGGAGCAAGATCAAATAGAGGAGCAGACGCGTGGCCCGCGCGGCTCCTGGGTAGATTGCTTGAGCTGCAGAGCGATCTGCAGCCTAGATGAATGGCTGTTCATGACAGAACCCGGCTTACAGGCCAACTCAATTCTAATTAAGCGTATGTTAAGATAAAACTCATAAAATGCGTTAGATATGTGACGCACTTCTCATTTTTATTTCCCGTCTAAAAGTTGTCGGTTTACCAATATTCCTTGCATGGCATGTGTTCGATTGCTTGGGTCGGACTTGTCGAAGGCAGGAGGCTTGTTCGATAGCCATTGCTATGCCGGTAATGTTTCCTTTGCACTCTCCCGCCTTTCGATGACTTCGTTGTGATCGAGTCAACCCGGCGAATGTCGGAAGTTTCCCGCTATCGCATTGTTTTTCAAGCTCCTGTTAGGACCGCGCCCGCCTTTCGTTGCGGTTTTTGCTTTCCCAGGCAATGGCTTCGACTTGATTGTTTTGGCTCGGCGGCAAACAAATCGAGAGCCGAAGAGGCGGGTGCGAAAAATCCGACAGTTGACCAGACAGTATGGTTATTGCGGATCCGCATCCGGACTCAGTATTAGCAAATAATCATATTCGATTGTTGTTTTGTTTATAAACGATATCAACAACGTTAATTAACTTTCTGAAACAAAAAAGTTTTTGATGTTGCGGATTTGCACCGGCGGCAATTTCCGCAAAGTATCGCTAAGTCATTGTTGAAAAAAAAGAATTTAAAGCTTCATCTGTCTTGACTAAAGATAGATAGGACTCTATAGTGGAACATAAGTGAGATAAAGTGGAAAAAAATGGAATTTTAGGGTCAAGCGGGGGCGATTTTTGTTTCGTGGTATCAGCGCAATCAATTTAGATACGAAAGGACGTATCACAATTCCAACCAAGTATCGGGCGGAGTTGCAGGATTGTTGCGAGCGGCAAATGGTCGTGACGGTGGCAGTCGATGAAAAATGCGTCGGCGAACAAGGCTGCTTGTGGCTGTATCCGTTGCCCGAATGGGAGCGTTTGGAGCTAACCATCAGCAAACTGCCCACGCTGAACAAGATGGCCGGCAAACTGCGCCGCTTCGTCATCGGAAATGCTTCCGAATGTGAAATGGACAACCAAGGGCGCCTGTTGTTACCCGAAAAATTGAGAAGCTTTGCGTTGATGGAAAAGCACGTCGTGCTGGTCGGGCAATTGAATAAATTCGAAATCTGGAACGAGCAGTCCTGGCAGGCTAAAGAAACCGAATGGCTGAATGGCGATGATAACGAAGGTCTGGAAGACTTGGGTTCATTATCATTTTAAGTAGGCCGACATGGAACATTTGCCGGTTTTGTACGAGGAGGCGTTGCATTACCTAAAAATCGAAGCCGACGGCGTGTATCTGGATTGTACTTTCGGCCGCGGCGGCCATAGCCGCGGGATTCTGAAGCACTTGGGCGACAGCGGGCGTTTGCTGGCGATCGATCGCGACCCGGAAGCGCTCGATTCGGGCAATGCGCGGGAACTGACGAAGGACCGCCGTTTTACGCTGCATTACGGCTGTTTTTCCGAATTGGCCCGCGTGGTCGCCGAAGTCGGGGTCTCGGGGCGGGTGAACGGCGTGTTGATGGATCTTGGGGTGTCGTCTCCGCAACTGGATAACCCCGAGCGCGGTTTCAGTTTTTTACACGACGGGCCGCTGGACATGCGGATGGACGGGAGTTCCGGAATGACGGCCGAGCAATGGTTGGCCAAGGTCGAAGAAAAGGAGCTCGGGAGGGTTCTTTTCGAATACGGGGAAGAGCGCTTTGCCCGCAGAATCGCTAATGCGATCGTCGAACGGAGGAAACGGGAGGCGCTGCGGACAACACTGCAACTGGCGAGCTTGATCGAGGACGTCATTCCGTTTCGCGAAAAGCACAAACATCCGGCAACCCGTACCTTTCAGGCGATCAGGATAGCGATCAATCGCGAATTGCAGGAAGTCGAGCAAGGATTGGAGCAGGCGGTGCGGGTGTTGGCGCCCGGCGGCCGGCTGGTGGTGATTTCCTTTCATTCGCTGGAAGACAGAATGGTAAAGCGCTTTATGCGTGCGGAGGCGGGCCGCAGAACCAATCCGGGCCGGCTTCCGGTTCCGGAGCGGGATATCGAGCAGGGACGGTTGAAGACGATCGGCAAAGCGATCCGCGCCGGGCAAGAGGAATTACAACGCAACCCGCGGGCGCGCAGCGCGGTGATGCGGGTGGCAGAGAAACGTTGAATGTCGTCTTCGAGAAGAGTTTGGTTGTCGGCGACAATGCTGGTCCTCTTGCTTTCGGCGTTGGCGGTGATCGTCAGCAAGTACCAGGCGCGCAGGATATTTATCGAAATCCAAAACATGGAACGCGAGCTGGATCGGTACGAAGTCGAATGGGGGCGGCTACAACTGGAACTGACCATGCTGACCGAAGAAAACCGAGTGGAAATCGAGGCACGGAACAGGCTTAAGCTGATTATGCCGGAGCGGGACAAAATGATTTACATAAAGCCTTAAATGCTGAGCGGTAAAGACGGGTATCGAAGCAGCGTCCGTAGTACCGATTTCGGGTTACGGCGCAAGCTTTTATTGGGCATGATGCTGTGCGGCATGCTGGCCTTGGCGGTCCGGGCGGTCGATTTACAGATAGTCGACAAAGGATTTCTGCAACAGCAGGCGCTACGCCAGCACGTCGCAGAAGTCGTGGTTCCGGCATACCGGGGGCAGATCAAAGATCGCCACGGCGAACCGCTGGCGATCAGCACGCCGGTGCAGTCGATCTGGGCCAATCCCCAGCAAGTTAGCGCCGAAGACAAGCGAGCAATTAGCCGCATCGGCAATTTGCTGGGATTGTCGGACAACAAACTGCGCAGCTTGTTGAACAAGACGTCGGGACGCCGTTTCGTCTACTTGAAGCGGCGCATCAATCCGGATTTGGCGGCGCAAGTCAAGGCGCTGGAAGTCGACGGAATTTACTTCGAAAGGGAGTTCAAACGCTTTTACCCGGCCGGCGAGGTATCCGGCCACTTGGTTGGTTTCACCGATATCGACGATGTCGGCCAGGAAGGAATGGAACGGGCATACGAAGCGAGTTTACGGGGCATCGCCGGCAAAAAGCACGTAATCAAGGACGGCAAGGGGCAAATCATCAAGGACGTGGAAAATATTGCCGAACCGGTGGCCGGGCAGGATCTGACGCTGACCATCGATCAGCGCTTGCAGTATCTCGCTTATCGCGAGTTGCAAGCGGCGTTCGTCAAACATCGGGCGCACTCGGCGTCACTGGTGGTGTTGGATGCCAAAAGCGGAGAAGTGTTGGCGGCGGTCAATCAGCCGGCGTTCAATCCCAACACCCGCAAGGGATTGAACGGTCGATTTTTTCGCAACCGGGCGGTCGTCGACCTGTTCGAGCCAGGCTCGACGGTCAAGCCGTTCGTGATCGCCGCGGCTCTGGATGGCGGCTATGCCGACTTGAACGAAGAGATCGAAACCCACGGTTTTTTCCGCGTCGGACGCAACCTGGTTCGCGATATCCATAATTACGGGACGCTGGATTTGACCCATGTATTAAAAAAATCCAGCAACGTGGCGGTCAGCCAGATCGCCTTGCGCATGCCGCCGGAATATTTTTGGACGGTATACCGCAAACTGGGTTTCGGCGCGGCCGCCGAAGTCGGTTTTCCCGGCGAGGCGGGCGGAGCGCTGCAGGATTATCGGCAGTGGAACAGCTTCGAGCAAGCCACGATGTCGTTCGGCTACGGGCTATCGACGTCGCTGTTGCAGTTGGCCAAAGCGTATACCGCCTTGGCCGATGACGGCATCGTCCATTCGGTCACGCTGTTGCAGCGGGACGAGGACTACGAGGCGCGCAGGGTATTTAGCGCGGCGACCGCAAAACGGGTCAGGCAAATGCTGGAGCACGTGATTATGAGGGACGGGACCGCATATCAGGCGAGGGTCGACGGCTATAGGGTGGCGGGCAAAACCGGTACCGTAAAAAAAGCGACCGCCGGAGGTTATGCCGACAAGCGCTACCTGTCGGTGTTCGTCGGACTGGCGCCTGTCAGCGACCCGCGATTCGTCATCGCAGTAATGGTGGACGAGCCGAGTGCGGGCGATTACTACGGCGGGTTGGTGGCGGCGCCGGTGTTCGCCAAGGTCATGGCGGGATCGTTGCGGGTCTACGGAGTGGCGCCGGATCGGGAGGACACGATGCCGGTACTGTTGACACAAAGATGACGCCGCACGGGCGGCTGGGTTTAAAGCGATCGATGAAACTGGCTGAGTTGGTGGCGGGGCTGGCTGAGCACGCCCCGGATATCGAGATTTCCGGTCTGGCGTTGGACAGCCGGTTGATCAAGCCGGGATTCGCCTTTATCGCCGTCAACGGGGCGAGGCAGCATGGCATGGAACATGTCGAGCAGGCGCTGGCCAACGGTGCGGTCGCGGTGGTTTTCGACCCCGCCGGAGGCGGGAAGGAACGGGCCGAGCGCCTGAATCGACCGTTGTTGCTGGAGATTGCGCAATTGTCGGAGAAGTTGGGGCCGCTGGCGGCGCGTTTTTACCGGCATCCGTCGCGGGAGTTGACCGTGGTCGGGATAACCGGCACCAACGGAAAGACCAGTTGTAGCCAGTTTTTGGCTCAGCTGGTGCCGCACTGCGGCGTGATCGGCACCATGGGATGGGGCGGATGGGGGGACTTGCGGCATACCGTCAACACGACCCCGGATGCGCTGGCCGTACAGGAAATCCTGCGCCGACTACGCGACGACGGGAAACGGACGGTGGCGATGGAAGTGTCGTCTCACGGTTTGGAGCAAGGTAGGGCTAACGGCATCGCTTTTAGCGGAGCGCTGTTTACCAACCTCAGTCGCGACCACCTGGATTACCACGGCACGATGGAGGATTACCTGGCGGCAAAGATTCGCCTTTTCACTTGGCCGGGGTTGCAATTCGCGGTGTTGAATCTGGACGACCCCTACGCCGCGGCGATTATCGAGCGGATCGGGGGCGACGTGAAGACCTGGGGGTTTGCCGAGAAAGCGACCGCTCGGACGGGGATCGATACGGTGCGGGCCGAAAACGTCGACCACAGTCTCGACGGTGTGCGCTTCGAGGCGTGTTGGCGGGAACAAAGGGTCGCGGTAACGACGGCCATAGCCGGCGGGTTCAATCTGGAAAATCTGCTCGCCGTATTGACGGTGTTGCTGGCCATGGGGTTGCCTCTGCAGCAGGCGGCGGAGCGTCTGGAGCAACTGCGGCCGGTCGCCGGGCGGATGGAAAATTTCGGCGGACACGACAAGCCGACAGTGTTTGTCGATTACGCCCACAGTCCGGATGCGCTGGACAAGTTGCTCGCCGGCTTGAGGCCGCACTGCCGGGGATGTCTAAGAGTCGTGTTCGGATGCGGCGGCGACCGCGATAGAGGCAAGCGGGCGCAGATGGGAGGCGTGGCCGAACGCTGGGCGGACGACGTGATCCTGACCGACGACAATCCGCGCTCGGAACGTCCCGAGGCGATTGTCAACGATATTTTAACCGGTTGCGACAGCGCGAAAGTGAGCGTGATCCATGATCGAAAACAGGCGATAACGACGGTGATTAAACGAGCGCGACGAGAGGATTGTGTTGTCATTGCCGGCAAGGGACATGAGCATTATCAGGACGTGAACGGGGTGCGGTTGCCGTTCAGCGATCAGCGGGTGGTTAAGCAGGCCCTGGTTGCCTGGGGCGACACGCAATGAAACTGGCGCTAAGCGATATAACCGAAGCGGTCAACGGCCGGTTGGCCGGCGGCGACCGGTTGATCGAAGGCGTCGGCATCGATACCCGGACCCTGCAGCACGGCGAGCTGTATGTCGCGATCAAAGGACAAAATTTCGACGGTCACGATTTCGTCGATCTCGCCCAACAGGGCGGCGCCGCGGCGCTGATCGTCGAAAGACCGGTGCAAAGCGCGTTGCCGCAGGTGATCGTCGGCGATACCAGGCTGGCGCTGGCGGAGCTGGCCGGTGCCTGGCGCCGCCGCCTGCAGGTTAAGGTGGCCGGCGTTACCGGCAGCAACGGCAAAACCACGGTCAAGGAAATGATCGCCGCGATTTTGGCGCTTGAAAACGAGGTGCTGTATACCCGCGGCAATTTGAATAACGATATCGGCGTTCCGCTGACGCTATTGAGGCTTGAGCCAACACACCGGTACGCGGTGATCGAGATGGGCGCCAATCATCCCGGTGAAATCGCTTATACCAGTCGCTGCGCGAAGCCCGACGTCAGTGTTGTCACCAACGTCGGTGCCGCGCATATTGAAGGTTTCGGCGACTTAACGGGAGTTGCGGCGGCGAAGGGAGAGCTTATCGAAAGTCTGGGTGAGGACGGGATTGCCGTCCTCAATCGAGACGACGCTTTCTTCCCGTTCTGGCGCCAGCTGGCCGGTGGCCGCAGGATCGTGACCTTCGGCCTGCAGCAAACGGCGGATGTTGGCGCGGACAGCATTGGTATGCGGGTTGACGGGTCCCGCTTCGAGACTGCGTTCGAGCTACGGACGGCAACCGAGAGACTGCCGGTAAGGATGCAACTGGCTGGCGCCCACAACGTCATGAACGCTCTGGCGGCGGCCGCGGTGTGCATGCAGTTCGGCGTCGATTTGCCGAAAATCGGGGATGGTTTGGCCAGCATGCGGCCGGTCACCGGCCGCATGCAGCCGCTGGTCGGACGGTTGGGCAACATCGTTATCGACGACAGCTACAACGCCAATCCGGCGTCATTGAAAGCAGCGCTGGAGGTGCTGGGGCAATGCGGCGGCGAGCCCTGGCTGGTGCTGGGCGCGTTTGGCGAGCTAGGAGCGGACAGCCCCTCGATTCATCGGGAAATCGGAGAACTATGCAAGGCAATGAATGTTGTACGCTTGCTTGCTGTTGGCCCTGATGCCGAGCATTGTGTCGATGCCTTCGGCAAAGGGGCCGAATTTTTTACCTCGCAGGAACAAATGATTGCGGCATTGCAAGAGCGGTTGACCGGAAGCGAAACACTATTAATAAAAGGGTCGAGGGCGCGCAAGATGGAACGGGTGGTCGCCTCGCTGGTGGAGAATTTCAGAGCATAACGATGTTACTTTTTCTAACCGATTATCTGATGCAGTTCGATGGCGCTTTCAGGGTCTTCCAATACCTGACCTTCCGGGCCATTTTGGGCGCGCTGACGGCATTGATGATTTCGTTCGCGATCGGTCCGGTCATGATCAGAAAACTGACACGCAAGAAAATCGGGCAGAGCGTTCGTGTCGACGGTCCGGAAAGCCACTACGAAAAAGCCGGCACGCCGACCATGGGCGGCGCGCTGATATTGGTGGCTATCGCGGTCAGTACGTTGCTTTGGGGAAATCTTGAAAACCGCTACGTCTGGGTGGCGTTGTTGGTGACGATGGCCCATGGCGTGATCGGTTTCATCGACGATTACCGGAAGGTTGCGTTGGGAAACAGCGACGGACTGTCGGCGCGAGCCAAATATTTTTGGCAATCTGTCGTCGCCTTGGGGGCGGCGGTGTTCCTGTTTCTGACCGCAAAAGTGCCCGCGGAAACCCAATTCATCGTGCCGTTTTTCAAAGACGTCATGCTCGACATGGGCTGGTTTTATATCGTGATGACGTATTTCGTCATCGTCGGCAGCAGTAACGCGGTCAACCTGACGGACGGTCTGGACGGCTTGGCGATTATGCCGACCGTCATGATTGCAGCGGCGCTGGCGATTTTCGCTTACCTCTCCGGGCACTACGATTTTGCCCAGTACCTGGCGATTCCGTTTCTACCCGAATCCGGCGAACTGGCGGTATTTTGCGCGGCGCTGGTCGGCGCCGGGCTGGGCTTCTTATGGTTCAACGCCTATCCGGCCATGGTGTTCATGGGCGATGTCGGCGCCCTGGCACTGGGCGCGGCGTTGGGGATCATGGCGGTGCTGGTTCGTCAGGAGATCGTGCTGATGATCATGGGCGGGGTGTTCGTCGTTGAAACCGTGTCGGTCATTATTCAGGTCGTTTCTTACAAAATACGCGGCAAACGGGTGTTTTTAATGGCACCGATTCACCATCATTACGAATTGAAGGGTTGGCCCGAACCCCGAATCATCGTCCGCTTCTGGATCATTACGGTGATTTTGGTACTGATCGGGCTGGCGACGTTGAAGCTGAGATGAGTATGGAAAGCAGGGCCCTGTTCACGACATTGGAAAATCGCTTCGCACTGGAGCGGCAGCAGGCGAAGGTGGTCATCATCGGCCTCGGCGCCACCGGGTTCTCGGTCGCCCGGTTTTTGCACGACTTGGGAATACGTTTCGCCGTGGTCGACAGCCGCGGCAAACCGCCGATGATCGATAGGTTGGTCGAGGAGATGCCCGATGTGCCGGTGTTTACCGGCGGTTTCGATCAGGCGGCGATGGAGGTCGCCACCCATCTGGTGGTCAGCCCGGGCGTATCGTTACGGGAATACGCGATCCATCGGGCGTCGGTCGCGGGGGTGCGGATAATCAGCGACATTGATTTGTTCGCCTGTATCGTCGACAAGCCGGTACTCGCGATTACCGGTTCGAACGGAAAAAGCACGGTCACCACGATGCTCGGCGCGATGGGCAATGCGGTGGGCGTAAAGACCGCGGTCGGCGGCAATCTGGGCATGCCGGCCCTCGATTTGTTACAGCAGGAGGCGGAATTCTATGCCTTGGAGCTTTCCAGTTTCCAATTGGAAAGAACGTCTCTGCTCAACGCCAAGGCGGCGACCGTGCTGAACGTTTCCTCCGATCATCTGGATCGCCATCAGGGCATCGCCGGCTATGCGGCGGAGAAACAGCGAATCTTTCGCGGTAGCGGAGTAATGGTATTGAACGCCGACGACCCGGTCGTCATGGCCATGCGGCAAGCCGACAGAAGGTGCTTGACCTTTTCGATTAACGGACGGGCCGATTTCTGGCTGGATCAAACCGGCGGGTGTTTGATGCGGGGCAATGAGGAATTGATGCCGCGCCGGGAATTTCCGCTGGAAGGCAAGCACAATATCGCCAATGCGCTGGCGGCCTTCGCATTGGGAACAGCGGCGGGCTGGGAGCCAGCGGGCATGGCCCGTGCGCTGGCAAGTTTCAGAGGATTGGACCATCGCATGCAGAAGGTTTCGGAAATCGGCGGCATCGCCTGGGTCAACGATTCCAAGGCGACCAATATCGGCGCCTGTGTCGCCGCGTTGCAGGGATACGACACTAAGGTCGTGCTGATTGCGGGCGGCGACGCCAAAGGGGCGGAGATGAGCGAATTGGCCCCCGCGGTGAGCGAAAAAGCCAAGGCGGTGGTGCTGATGGGTAAGGATGCCGGATTGATCGAAAAAGCGTTGGCCGGGCGCGTTCCGGTGTATTTCGCCGCCGATATGAAGGACGCGGTAAGAACCGCCTCCTCATTGGCCGAACCGGGGGATACCGTGTTGCTGTCGCCGGCTTGCGCCAGCCTCGATCAATACAAAAACTACATGGACCGCGGCGAGAAATTCGCCGCTGCGGTCAGGGAGTTGGCGACATGATCCGGCGGGCGCTGCAGGCGACGGCGGCTATCCGGTTCCATGTCGACCGGGATTTGCTGATAGCTTGCATCGGTTTGCTGGCGGTCGGCTACGTCATGGTGGCGTCGTCCTCGCTGCATCTGGGCGTCAAGATGACCGGTAACGTCATGCATTATCCGCTGCACCAGCTGATTCATATCGTCATGGGACTGATCGTCGCCGCCGCGGTCGCCGCGATGCCGTTGCGATTGTGGGAAAAGGCCGGTTCCTGGCTGTTCATCGCCGGGCTGGCTCTGTTGGTGATCGTGCTTATTCCCGGCGTCGGCGTCAAGGTCAACGGGAGCATGCGCTGGCTGTCGCTGGCCGGTTTGAGAATACAGGTCTCCGAGGTGGTCAAGTTTATTTCCGTCATCTATATGGCCGGTTATGTCGTTCGGCATCAGGAAGATGTCAGGTTGTCCGCTTACGGTTTGTTGAGGCCGCTTTTGTTGTTTTCGGTGGCGTGCGGTCTGTTATTGAAAGAACCCGATTTCGGTTCGGCGGTGGTCATTCTGACCATTGCGATGGGAATGATGTATTTGGGCGGAGCCCGGTTGCAGCAGTTTTTGATTCTACTGGCACTGGTGGCACTGCTGGCCGCATTGTTGGTTTGGATTTCGCCCTATCGGTTGGCGCGGGTCACGGCTTTCATCAATCCGTGGGCGGATGCCAGAAATACCGGTTTTCAGTTGGTGCAGGCGTTGATTTCGTTCGGCCGCGGAGAATTTTTCGGCGTCGGCCTTGGTAACGGCATCCAAAAATTGTTTTATCTGCCGGAGGCGCACACTGATTTTCTGTTTTCGGTATTGGCCGAGGAACTTGGGCTGATCGGTGTGTTGTCGGTAATCGGCTTGTTTACGCTACTGCTGTGGCGAGCCTTCGCGATCGGCGAAAAGGCCGAGCGGGCGGGACAGACTTTCGCCGCCTTCGTCGCTTACGGCATGGGAATCTGGTTCGGTTTTCAGGCCTTCGTCAATATGGGGGTCAATATGGGGCTGCTGCCGACCAAGGGATTGACTCTGCCGTTGATGAGCTACGGCGGCGGCAGCATGATCGTCATGTGTGCCGCGATGGCGTTGTTATTCAGGGTGAACAGCGAGGTCACCGAAAAATTGCGCGGCGAAGCGAAAGGTAAGCAGGCATGGGCGGGCGCATAGTGATCATGGCCGGGGGAACCGGCGGGCACGTCTTCCCTGCACTGGCGGTCGCGCTGGAGATGCGGGCCCGCGGCTGGCAGGTCAGCTGGTTGGGTACCCACCGCGGCATTGAAAGCAAGGTGGTTCCCGGCAACGGAATCGATATCGATTGGCTGTCGGTGGAAGGAATACGCGGCAAGGGCCTGGTCGGCAAGATAATCGGCGTGTTCAAGCTGTGTAAAGCGTGCTACGAGGCGTTGCGGGTCCTACGCCGGCGCCGTCCCGGCGTGGTGTTGGGAATGGGCGGCTTCGTGGCCGGACCGGGTGGGCTGATGAGCAAATTCCTAGGCTTGCCGCTGTTGATCCACGAACAAAACCGGGTGCCCGGAACCACCAATCGCTTGCTGCTAAAGCGGGCGAACAAAGTCTTGGAGGCCTTTCCCGGCAGTTTCGCCCCCGAAGCCAACGCGGTCTGCACCGGCAATCCGCTACGCGGCGATCTTCGGAACCTGCCGGAAAAACCGCAGTGGTCCGAGGAAGCAGGGCGCGCGTTGAGGGTACTGGTAGTCGGCGGCAGCCAGGGGGCGCAGATATTGAATGAAGTGGTACCGCAGGCGTTGGCGCAGTTGCGAGATATCGAGATCCGGCATCAAACCGGCAGGGCGATGTTGGAGCAGGTCGAGCAACGCTACCGTGGGCTGCAATTGCCGGCGCGCTGTTCGCCATTCATCGAAGACATGGCGGAAGCTTATAGCTGGGCCGATTTGGTGATTTGCCGGGCCGGGGCAATGACCGTGAGCGAGCTGGCGGCCGCCGCTTTGCCGGCGATTTTGATCCCGCTACCGCATGCGATCGACGATCATCAAACGGCCAACGCCAGTTACTTGGCCGATGCCGGTGCCGGCATCCTGTTGCCGCAAAACGAATTGAGTGAGACGACTTTGAAAAACGCAGTGGAAAAAACGATTGCCGGCTTGGCGGCCATGAGCAGGGCCGCCGCCGGCTTGGCGCGGCCCGATGCGACCGCCATGGTCGCCGATTACTGCGAGGCGGAAGCGCTATGAACAGACCCGAACTCCATCCGGCGCAGGTTTTGGGCGACATCGAGCGGATCCATTTCGTCGGCATCGGCGGTACCGGGATGTGTGGAATCGCCGAAGTACTGTCCAATTTGGGCTATCGGGTGTCGGGTTCCGACGTCAAGGAAAGTCCGGTGACCCGGCGCTTGCAACAACTCGGGGTGACGGTTCACTACGGCCACGAGGAAAGCCATATCGACGGCGTCGATGTGGTGGTGACGTCGACCGCAGTAAACCGCGAGAATCCGGAGGTAAAAGGCGCATACGCGCGCAGGATCCCGGTGATTCCGCGAGCCGAAATGCTGGCCGAATTGATGCGCTTTCGCTTCGGCATCGCCGTTGCAGGAACTCACGGGAAGACGACCACCACCAGCCTGACCGCCAGCATGCTGGCCGAAGGCGGTTTGGATCCGACATTCGTGATCGGCGGGCGGCTGAACAGCGCCGGCGCCAATGCCAAGTTGGGGCTGGGCCAGTACTTGGTTGCCGAGGCCGACGAAAGCGATGCCTCGTTCCTGTACCTGCAGCCGATGGTCGCGGTCGTGACCAATATCGATCAGGATCACATGGAAACTTACGGCGGCAGCTACCAACGCCTGCAGCAGACCTTTCTCGAATTTCTGCACCACCTGCCTTTTTACGGCATGGCAGTGCTGTGCATGGACGACGCCGGGGTCAGGGAAATCCTGCCGCAGGTGTCGAAACCGGTAAAGACCTACGGCGTTCACGCGGACGCAGACGTTCGCGCCGTGGCCATCGAGCAGGACGGGATGCAGACCCGCTTCACGGTGTTGCGCGGCGACGGCCGCGAACCGTTGCCGGTGACGCTGAACATGCCAGGTTGGCACAACATGTTGAATTCGCTGGCGGCGATTACCATCGCCACCAGCCTGGGCGTCGACGATCGGGCAATCGCTCGTAGCTTGCGCGAATTCACCGGCATCGGACGACGTTTCCAGATCAATGGCGAAATCGATTATGCCGGCGGCAAACTGACATTGGTCGACGATTACGGGCATCACCCGCGGGAACTGGCGGCGACGCTCGAGGCACTGCGCCAGGCTTGGCCGGAGCGGCGGGCGCTGGTGATTTTTCAGCCGCATCGCTACACCCGGACCCGGGATTTGTTCGAGGAATTCGTCGAGGTCCTGTCGACGGTGGACGTGCTGCTGTTGTTGGACATTTATCCGGCCGGTGAGGAGCCGATCAACGGGGCGGACAGCAAGACGTTATGCCGGGCCATCCGGGTCCGCGGCCAGGTCGAGCCGGTGTTCGTGTCGAACCGCGACGAATTGCCGGAGATTTTGGCCGCCATACTGCAAAAAGACGACGTGATTCTGACCATGGGGGCCGGCAACGTCGGCCAGATCGCCGCCGAATTGCCGGAAAAGTTGACCGAGGTTTTAAGCTCATGAGCGGCGATGTGGACGATAGCTTGAGATTGCTGACCGACGAGCCGTTGGCCAAGTATACCAGCTGGCGGGTAGGCGGGCCGGCGGATCGGATGTACCTGCCGAAGAACAAGGACGATCTGGTTCGCTTTCTGGCCGCCCTGCCGGAGCGGGAAAACGTTTACTGGTTGGGTTTGGGCAGCAATCTGTTGGTGCGTGACGGCGGCATACGCGGCGTCGTGATCAACACCCGGAGCCGGCTGAAGGAAATGAAGTTGATCGATTCTGAACGGGTTTATGTCGAGGCCGGCGTGCCGTGCGCTCACGTCGCCCGGTTTTGCGGCGATCTCGGGCTGACCGGTGCCGAATTTCTGGCCGGCATACCCGGTACCATGGGCGGTGCCTTGAAGATGAATGCCGGGGCGTTCGGCGGCGAGACTTGGAACATCGTCGACGCGGTGGAAGTCGTGAATCGATGGGGGCAGGTTCGCAAGAGAAGCAAGGCCGAATACGACGTGGCTTATCGTTCGGTGAAGGGAACCGGGGATGAATGGTTTCTTGCCGCGGAATTGCAGTTGAAAAAGGGCGACGCGGAACTGAGTCAACAGAAAATCAGAGCTTTGTTGGAGCAGCGCGCCGAGACTCAGCCGACCAACAAGCCGACCTGCGGCTCGGTATTCAAAAATCCGCCCGGAAATTTCGCGGCGCGCTTGATCGAGGATTGCGGTTTGAAAGGGTATTGCGTGGGCGGAGCCTGCGTCTCCGAGAAACATGCCAATTTTATCGAAAACAGGGGCCACGCCACGGCGGCAGAAATCGAACAATTGATCGAGTATATACGGCAGCGGGTGCTCGACAAACATGGCATTAGCCTGGAAACCGAAGTCTGTATGGTGGGAGAGAAGGCATGAGAGCGTTACGGATCGAGAACGCGGCCGATTTCGGCAAAGTTGCGGTCTTGATGGGTGGTACCGCGGCGGAACGGGAGATTTCGCTAAAAAGCGGCAACGCCGTGTTCGCGGCGCTGCAACGTTCGGGGGTCGATGCCGAAGCAATCGACGTCACCGGCAGTCCGTTGGACGCCTTGAGCGGACGCTCGTTCGACAGGGTCTTCAACATTATCCACGGTCGGGGCGGGGAGGACGGTGTTCTGCAGGCGGTTTTGGAGGTGCTGAAATTGCCATATACCGGATCCGGAGTGCTGGCTTCGGCGCTGTCGATGGACAAGCTGCGCACCAAATTGTGTTGGCAGGGGATGGGGCTGAGCACGCCCAGATGGATGGAATTGAAGGAACCGCGGGATCTCGAAGATTGTGCGGCGCAGTTGGGGTTTCCGCTGATCATAAAACCCTCGCGCGAGGGTTCCAGTTTGGGGATGAGCAAGGCAAACGATGGCGACGAATTGTTGCAGGCGTACCGTTTGGCGGCAGGGTTTCAGTGCGACGTCTATGCGGAGCAATGGGTATGCGGTCAGGAATATACCGTGGCGGTGTTGGATGGCGAGGCATTGCCGGTGATTCGTCTGCAGACGCCGCATCAGTTTTACGATTTCGAAGCCAAGTATCGGGCCAGCACGACCCAATACCATTGCCCGTGCGGTTTGCCCGCCGACCGGGAGCGAGCGTTGCAACAGACGGCGGTGGACGCCTGTGCCGGTTTGGCGATTAGCGGCTGGGCGAGGATCGATGCCTTCATCGACGAGGCGGGGCGGGTGCAATT
>JBNLFT010000027.1:0-23136 GCA_050305675.1 Methylococcaceae bacterium | reverse complement strand
TAAGCGAGCGGGCTTCCGTCAAACGAGGGCAAGCAAACCGCTATCGAACGTGTCCGAGTTGTCGATAAGGTTGAACCGTTGAAATATGGGCGGCCGGTGAACGGCGGTCCGGCTCGCCGCATATTACTCTTAACGTGTCAGTGGATGGGAACCGGTTAGATGGAGCATGTGAAGTTTTTGGCCGTGCCGACTAGGCCGCTTAGTGATCGGCAAGTAGATTGGGAACCGCAGAGTCTGTCGGAGTGGTTGCAGCAATTGTCGGGCAGTGCCTTGGATAAGACTTGCGAAAAAATATGTGTCGCGCTTCAACATCTCAACCGGGCGCCGTTGGATGGCGCGCTGTTGAAACAGTTGTTGGACGAGTTTGCGACCTATCTTAAGTTGTACGAAACCCGGATCGATTCGCTTTATTTGGAAAGTCCGGCGATGTTGCCCGAATACGAACAGCATTGCGTGGAATGGCTGGTGTGGAGTTACCTCAGTCTGTCCGACGGGTTTTTCCGGGCTGCGGAAGCGTTGCCGGAAAAAGGCGCCAAAGCGTTGTGTTTATATCGATGTTTGTGGGCGCTGAGCCGGGCGTATCTGCACGTTGCCGGAGTATATTGCAGCCCTCCCGATGATTTTTGGAAGCTGCTCAACCGCGGCTATGCCGCGGCCGAACAACAGGCGCTGTCGGATATGCCATTGGCCGATGATCAACAACAGGCGGTTTCGGTCGGCCAGTTGTATAAGTTAGTGCTGATCTTCGAGTTATGCGACTTGAGGCAATACAGGCCGCGGGAGATGCGCAAAGTGTTTGAATTCCTAAGTCGATTCTCTCATGGCTTGGAGTTACGTAGCGGACTCGACGAGCGGGATGATAAAGGGCTCTATGTCATCAATCTGCGCGAAGACATGCCGCCGCTCCGCTTATCGAAACGTCCAGAGCTAAAAGGCCATTCCTCGAGTCGCTATTTCGCGCCGTCTCCGTTGGCGAAGAATATATTTCAGGCGTTGCAGCAGGATCGCAGCACAGGCGGCGCGTTGGCAACGATCAACAAGTCGTTGCTGACTCGGGTGATAAAAACCTTGGGACAGGCTCAGTTCCGCCGTTTTCAGCGGAACGCGGACGAACGCCGATTTCGCGGTATCATCGGTTTTGCCAATATCCGCGATTATCTGCACAAGGAGCCCGAAAAACCGGCGGCGAAAAAGCCGCCTGTTCCTAGGCCGGGGAAACCCTATGAATACGATACGTCAAAATTCGAGATTGTCGCCGAAGGTGACGAAGTAGTATTCCAGTTAGGAGATAATGTAAGGAAGAAGTTCGGCAACAATGAGCGTATCGATAAAATCATTGCGGCAAGCGGCGGACTTTCGGGCGAAATTAACGTTTGGGACACCAAGGAGTTCGGCAAGCGAGCGACGGATATCGACATTAATGAATTCGTTGTGCTCAACAGCAGTGCCAAGGGCTACGGCGTTGCCGTCAACAGCCACCAAGCCCGGGTCAAAGTGGGGGAATTGTTTGCGATCGTTGAGGGTGCGCCAACCGCCGGCTTGGAGTTGGCGATCATTCGTCATATTCGCCGGTTGTTCGGAGACCAGCTGTACCTTGGCGTGGAGTTGATCGGTATCGCTAAGGAACTGGTTATAATGCAAGGGGCGGGGAACCGGGAAAAGCTGACTAATACCATTTTTTTGCCGGCGATAAAGGCGCTAGGTCAGCCCGATTCGGTGATTTACAGTTCTCCTGAATTCAATGCCGGCGAATTCGTAACCGTCAAACGGGGTAAGCAAGAGGTCCGCTGCCGATTGAACAAGCTGTTGAATTCGACGTCTTCGTTGACCCACGCGGAATTGTTCTATCCGAAAATGGATGAATAGGCCGGGTTGCCGCCGGATATCTAAGCGCCGTGTCTTTCGGCGTTGAGCAGCTCGATCACCGGGGTTGTTTGCGGGCGAATGCTACGCCAGAGGTAAAACGCTTCGGCGGCCTGTTCGACCAACATCCCCAGACCATCCACACTCTTCCCGGCATGTTGACGGTGGCCCCAACGCACAAAGGCGGTGTCGTCGTTGCCGTAAGCCAGATCGTAGCAACAACCGCCTAGGTTTAGCAGATCTTCCGGCAAGGGAGGAAGGTCGTCGCTCAGGCTGGCCGAAGTCGCGTTCAGTATCAGGTCGAATTTAAGTCCTTCCAGATCGCCGAATCCGCAGCCGCTGACGCTGCCGCGTTGCCGGAATTCCCCTGCCAACAGTTCCGCTTTGGGGACGGTTCGGTTGGCGATGACGATACGCTCGGGCGATTGCTCCAATAGCGGACCGAGTATGCCGCGACTGGCCCCGCCCGCACCTAGAATCAAGATACGGCTTCCGCCCAATACGATGCCGTGATTGGCGGTCAAATCGCTCAACAGACCGATGCCGTCGGTATTATCGCCGAGCAGCGTACCGTCTTCCTGCAACGCCAGCGTATTGACCGCTTTGCCGAGGCGGGCGCGCTCGGTCAACCGGTCGGCTCTCCGCCATGCCAATTCCTTCAACGGCACGGTGCAGTTCAAGCCCTTGCCGCCGCCGGCCAGGAATTGTTCGAGCGCGTGTTCGAACGCTGTTGCCGGCACTTCGTGCGCGGTATAGGTCAGTTGCTGAGCGGTCTGTTCGGCGAACAACTGGTGGATGCGCGGTGACTTGCTATGTTTGATCGGGTATCCGAATACCGCGTATTGGTCAATAGGTTTCATCTTTGCTTCGCTTGTTGAGCCAGATTTCCCACATAATCGTCATTGCGACGATGGCGATGGCGATCAGAATTTCCAGCCACATGAAATTATCCAAGTACGCGACGACGATCGACGAAATGCCAAGATACAGCCCCACCAGGCTAAAACGCCATCCAATCCGGATGCCGTCCAATATGGTTGCCAATGAAAGAATCAACAAAATTACCAGGCTGGCGCTGATTTCGTCGAGCCGGCCGGATTGTTGCAGTAAAAACGCGCCGCCAACGATAATCAGCGATGTCGACCAATGCATAAATTGTTCTTTTAAGATAGTGGCAAAATCGGAGACGTCCTGTTGCTTGGATTGCAGCCAAGCGATCAGGATCGCAAACAATCCGAAGACGACAACTAAAATCAGCCAATACGCATATCCGTCGTCGGGAGAAAAATCGGTGATTCCGATGCCGATCAGGGAAAGTAGAAGCAGTAGGATTAAAATGGCTTCCTCGATCTGAAATTTTCGCTTTTCACTAATAAACTGCTCGTCTTGCATGATGAACCTCGGGAATTGTTATTATTGTTGTCATCTGTTTGCCGCTTCGGATGGTTGCCGGCAGCAATTAACCCGAACGATTATACTGGCATCGGCGGAAAAACGAGAGCAAGACTACCGTCGCGAAGCGTCGCCAGTACCGGGCTAAGGTTCGCTCAACCAGCGAGCGACGGTTTTGGCATAGTAGGTTAGGATGCCGTCGCAACCGGCTCGCTTAAACGACAACAGGGATTCCATGACCACCGACTTTTCGTCCAGCCAACCGTTGAGCGCGGCCGCTTTGAGCATTGCGTACTCGCCGCTGACTTGATAGGCGAAAGTCGGCGCGCCGAATCGTTCTTTAGCCCGGCGGATTATGTCCAGATACGGCATGCCGGGTTTGACCATGATCATGTCCGCTCCTTCCTGCAAGTCCAGTTGAATTTCCCGTAGCGCTTCGTCCGAGTTGGCGGGGTCCATTTGATAACTATATTTGTTGCCGCCGCCGAGATTGGCGGCCGAACCGACGGCGTCGCGAAACGGGCCGTAGAAACTCGAGGCATATTTTGCGGAGTAGGCTAGAATTCTGGTGTTCACATGTTGGTTGGCTTCCAGGGCCTGGCGGATTGCGCCGATGCGTCCGTCCATCATGTCCGAGGGCGCGACGATGTCGGCGCCAGCGTCGGCATGCGACAGCGCCTGCTTGCAAAGGACGTCGACGGTCCGGTCGTTGACGACATAGCCCCTATCGTCGAGCAAGCCGTCTTGGCCGTGGGACGTGAAAGGGTCGAGCGCAACGTCGGTGACGACCCCCAGTTCGGGAAAAGTCGCTTTCAACGCCCTGACGCAGCGCTGGGCAAGTCCTTCCGGGTTATAGGCTTCTTCCGCGCGGTCGGTTTTTCTGTCGCCGGCGATTACCGGAAACAGAGCTACGGCGGGGACGCCGAGCCGAGTCAGTTCATCGGCTTCTTCCAGCAATAAGTCGATCGTTTTGCGTTCGATACCGGGCATGGAAGGGATGCTTTCGGTCTTGTTTTGGCCGTCTATAATAAAGACCGGATAAATCAAGTCGTTCGCCGAGACAGTGTTTTCCCGCATCAGGCGCCGCGAAAATGCTTGATAACGCATTCTTCTCATACGTGTGGCAGGGAAATTGGTGGTATTATGTAGCATCTTTTCCATCGCAGTATGGGTAAAACGTTTTTAAAATTCGAGTAGTTAGTCGAGCTTCCGATTGCGAACGAAATTATTGCGACCACTTGGGTTCGTGCGGATGCAAGGACCTGCCGTAACCGGTCTGCCTTAGGGCAAATGGAGCCAATCGGGACTGAAACGATGTACTCGCGTGAGCTAGACTGATAATGTTTTTATTATACCATGCCGGGCAGTTAGGAAAGAGAGCGCATGGTATGCTACAAATCGGAGTATTCAATGAAAATAAAACCGTACATACAGATATTTCTTTTGGCCTTGGGCGGATTGCTGTTGCTGGCGGCGCCCGTTCGCGCGGCGGAATTGGCCGCGCCGCAACTGGCGATCGAGAGCGCCTCCAATAAACTGAAAGAGAAGCTGCAGGACAAGGCATTCAGCAAGGATTTTCAGAAAATCACCGTTTTCGTCGAGGATGTGATTTATCCCCATGTCGATTTCAACCGGATGTCTTCGTTGGTTCTGGGGAAACTCTGGCGTACCGCCAGCGCGGAGGAAAAACAAGGGTTCAAGAAGGAATTTCAGACATTGTTGGTCAGGACTTACTCCAGAGCCTTCCTCGAGTTTAAGGATTGGTCGGTCCGGTTTTTGCCGCTGGATATCAAGAACGGCGAAAAGAAAGTGATCGTCAAGACAGAAATTTTACAGCCGGGTATTCAGCCGAGAGCCGTCAATTACCGGATGCTGTTGAGCAAAGGCGAATGGAAAGTCTACGACATCATCGTGGAAGGCGTCAGTCTGGTGACCAATTATCGCACCAGCTTCAAGAACGAGGTTAAGCGTTCCGGTTCGTTACAGGCCGTGATCGACCAGCTCGCCAAACGCAATACCGAGGCGTTGGCGGCCAAAGAACAGTCTTGACATCAGGCGGGTGCCCGTCTGTCAAGACGGGCACCGCGTAGTCCCTCTTCATGTATTCCAATAAAGATTCTCTGTACGCCAGTCCGCTGGGCGAGATCGACGCGTTCAAATTCGACGAAAAGGTGGCCCAAGTCTTTCCCGACATGATTCGGCGCTCGGTGCCCGGTTATGGCGCGATCATTTCGGCCATTGGACTGTTGGCCAATCGTTTTTGCCAGGATGGCAGCCGATGTTACGATCTGGGTTGCTCGCTCGGAGCGGCCTCCTTGTCGATGCGGCAGCGGATCGAGGGTAAAGATTGCAGGATTATCGCCGTCGATAACTCGGAAGCGATGGTGCGCCAGTTCCAACATATTCTGTCTGCGGATCCGGGCACCGTCGAGGTCGATGTAGTCTGCGCCGATATTCGCGATGTCGAGATATCCGACGCCTCGGTCGTGGTCCTGAACTTTACCCTGCAATTCATCCCGATAGCCGATAGAAAGGCTTTTTTGAGCAAAATCTTTCAAGGCATGCTCCCCGGCGGCGTGCTGATTTTGTCGGAAAAACTACGCTTCGAAGACAGCCGCCAACAGGCGTTGCAAACCGATATGCACCATGCCTTCAAAAAAGCCCAAGGTTATAGCGATTTGGAAATCAGTCAAAAACGGACGGCGCTGGAAAACGTGTTGCTGGCAGAGACGTTTTCCGAGCATCGGCAGCGCTTGGCGGAAGTCGGGTTCGGCAGCGTCGAAGTGTGGTTTCAGTATTTTAATTTTGCTTCGATGATCGCCCTGAAATAGGAAATGGATTACCAGCCATTATTGGATGTTTTGCGGCAATCCGGCGCCGAAAACTGGGCGGAGCAATTGCCCGGACAATTGGAGCGGGCGTTTTCAACCCGGTCGCACGGTACGTTTCAGGAATGGCGCCGGTTAGTCGAACAGATTGAGCCGTGGCCGCCATCGCTGCGTGAACTGACCGAGCGGGTTCAAATCGGCAGTTGCGACGACGTTTCGTTACAGCAGCGGGCGCAACTGGAGCGGCAACTGAAAGTTCTGTGTCCCTGGCGGAAGGGGCCGTATCGGATATACGGTATCGATCTGGACACCGAATGGCGTTCCGATTGGAAATGGGAGCGCTTGCGGTACGGCATCACACCGTTGGCCGGACGCCGAGTCTTGGACGTCGGCTGCGGTAACGGCTATCACTGCTGGCGCATGCTGGGCGCCGGCGCCAGCCTCGTGGTCGGAATCGATCCCACTCTGCTGAGTGTGATGCAGTTTCATGCGATCAGGAAACTGTACGGAGAGGCGCCGGTTTACGTGTTGCCGATCGGGATCGAGAGCGTACCCGAAAAAAGTAACGTTTTCGATACCGTGTTTTCCATGGGTGTGCTGTACCATCGCCGTTCGCCGATAGACCATCTTCTGGAATTGAAAAACTGCCTGCGCCCGGGAGGCGAATTAGTTTTGGAAACGCTGGTGATCGACGGTAAAAAAGGCGAGACGCTGGTGCCTCAGGGACGTTACGCCAACATGCGCAATGTTTGGTTCATCCCCAGTTGCGACACCTTGACCGGCTGGTTGTTACGTTGCGGGTTCCATAATGTGCGCCTGTTGGATGTCAGTAAAACGACTTTCGACGAGCAGCGCACTACCGAATGGATGCCGTTTCATTCGTTACGGGACTTTCTCGATCCGGAGAATCCGGCGTTGACCTGCGAAGGTTACCCGGCCCCGGTTAGGGCGACTTTTACCGCTACCGTGATTTGACGGTCTTTGCGCTAAGTGGGCGTGAAGTCTTGGTCGTGGCCGTTTTCGAACCTGGAATCAGAATGAAACTTAAGAAGTTCGTATTACTTTTAGTTTTGGCCGTATTTTTATTGTTTTTCCACTACTTTGTGTTGTTCATACCGGCTTCCGAATTGTTCTTGATCTATCTGCTTTTTTTTAAACCTAAGTGGTTTCGGGAGTATCTGAACGATTGATAACGAGGAGTGCTCGGAGCGCCCGGAATAACTCAGAAACGACGTGCGGGCCGTTAATTTGGAGTTATCTCAGGATCAATTAAAGTAAAATATCGGGTTTTGCATGGGGATAAACGGCGGAATGTCAGAAAAACACATTTATAAAATTATCTTTGTGAACAGGGATCAGGTTTATGAGGTTTATGCCAAAAATGTGTATCAGGGCGATATGTATGGTTTTGTGATCATCGAAGATTTCTTGTTCGGCGAGAAGTCGTCGATCGTCGTCGATCCCTCGGAAGATAAATTGCGCAACGAATTCGAAGGCGTGAACCGTTCTTTTGTTCCGATGCACGAAGTGATTCGAATCGATCAGGTCAAAAGGCGCGGGGTTGCCAAGATTCTGTCGACCGACGGCGCCTCCGCGTCAGGGAAGAACAATGTGGCCTCGTTGTATGGGCCGGAAAATAAAAAATAAACCCTGCCTCCGGGTCGTTTGGCGATCCAACATAAACCGGAACGTTCTTTACGGGTATGGCGACTGGCTTCCTAGAGGGCAACGGCAACTATGTTCGCAGCGGATCTTAAGCGCGGATGGAAGTCCCGTTCGCCGGACGGGTGGATTGAGAGAGTTATTTGACGATGCGTAGTCGCGGTTTGTGAGCGGTTTTCTTGTCGCTTGGCGTGGGCGGCGTATCTTCGGGCTCGTCCTGATCGAAAATCATGCCTTTGCCGTTTTCTTTGGCATAAATCGCCATCACCGACGGGACAGGAGTGACGATATGCATCGGTTTGCCCGCAAAGCGGGCATTGAACTCGATCACTTCGTTGCCTAGCGTCAGGCCTTGTATCGCTTCCGGTCTGATGTTTAATACGATCTTTCCGTCTTCGATATATTCCTGCGGCAGAATTGCGTCGCTGTCTGTTGCGTTAACCAACAGATGCGGCGTTAGACTATTGTCGACTATCCATTCGTAAATGGAGCGAATCAAATAGGGCTTTAAGGAAGTCATTTGTTTTGCAGGATCATTTCTTTTTCCTCAGGGCTTAGACTTTCCTTGAAGGCTCTTCGGGAGAACAGTCGGTTCGCATAAGCCGTGATCCCTCTGCCCAAGCTGGCGATGTCGATGCCTATGCTGGGCAAGCGCCATAGTAAAGGCGCCATGGCACAGTCGATTAGCGAATATTCGTCGCTCATGAAATAGGGATGGGCTTCGAACGCGGGCGCCGCGGCCAGCAGGCTTTCGCGCAACATCTTCTTGGCGCGGGCGGATTTCTTTTCTCCGGAATTGAGAATTTCGTCCAACAACTGGTACCAGTCCTGGTCTATGCGTTTGATTAACATGCGGGCGTTGGCGCGCGATACCGGATCCATCTGGTGCAGCGGCGGGTGCGGAAAGCGTTCGTCCAAGTATTCCATGATAATCCTGGAATCGTACAACACTAGGTCGCGTTCGATCAGCGTCGGCGAGGTTCCGTTCGGGTTGAGTTCGAGCAGGTCTTCCGGTGGTTCGTTTATATCGAAATATTCTATATCCGCGGTTACACCTTTTTCGTGTAATACCAGTCGGGCGCAATGGCTCATTGCGCAGGTCGGAGAGGAAAAAAGAGTCATTACGGATTTTCGGGTGGTAATGTTGGCCACGTAGAATAACCTCTTTAAAACAGGGATGTACAACGGCGGCATTATAGCATGTTTAATTTTTTTTTTGTGGACCGGAATTCCGGCGGAAACGTGCAAGGGCCGCGAGGTTGGAAGGTAGCAGCGTGTTCGTAAGCCCGGGAAAAAAGCGGAGAGGGCGTCAGGGAACCTAGAACGGGGGTAGTCGATCGGATTCGCTGTCGGTGAAGGGGCAGGCCGTTTTAACCGTGCCCTTCACCTCGAGCCTGATCAGTGGATGTCTTTCCAGTATTCCCGTTTCAGTAAATAGGCGACGACGATGAACATCAGGATGAAGAACAGAACGTATTTGCCCATGGCTTTTCTTTCCATCTGTATCGGCTCGCCGACATACACCAGGAAATTAACCAGATCGTTGATCATGCGGTCGAATTCTTGCGGAGAGAGCTGACCGGGTTCCGACAGGTTCAATTTGGTAACGACTTCCTGGCCGTCGATTGTCTTAAAGACCGGGGTTTGTTCGCCTTGCAGTTGCCATAACACATTGGGCATGCCGACGTCCTTGAATACCGTATTGTTCACACCCAGCGGCTTGCTTTCGTCCTTATAAAATCCTTTTAAATAGCTATACAGCCAGTCGGCACCGCGCGAGCGGGCGATCAGCGACAGATCCGGGGGATAGGTGCCGAACCATTTTGTCGCATCGTGCTTATTCATGGCGGTATTCATCTGGTCGTAGATGTTGGCGTTTAACGGGGTGATTTCCCGTAATACTTTCGCTTCGTCGATATCAAAATCCAGCGCGATACGCTTGTAGCGGATATGCTTGGCCGAGTGGCAGCCCAGGCAATAGGTCACGAAATGCTTGGCGCCGCGCTCCAGCGACGCGGTATCGGAAAGATCTATGTCCGCATCCTCCAGTTCGATGCCGGCACCGCTGGCGAAGGCACTGAGAGGCAGTAACAGTAACAGCGTGTATAAGAATTTGTTCATGGCTTAATCGAGGCTTTCTTTTAGTTTTTTTGCAAATCGAATCAGTACTTTGGCAATTCCTGACGGATTCGGCCTTCTTTTTACGGTGGTCTTGCCGTCGGCGCTCGTCACTTCCGTGGCAACCGTTACCTCGTCGAAGGTTTCGATCCAGTCCGGGATGCGGTCTTCCAGCGACGGCTGATCGGTCAAGCGGGTAGGCAACGGTTTGGTTTTTTCCCAACGGGTATACAAAGGCATCAACAAAAAGAACCCGAAGTAGATCGCGGTCAGAACGCGGGCGATCGCGGTTGCGGTTGGGGTGGCCGGTTGCGTGCCCAGGTAACCCAGGCCGACGAAGCTGACGACGAACAGCAGCAACGCTTTTTTGTAGATGCCGCCGCGATAACGTATCGATTTGACTTTGTTGCGATCAAGCCATGGCAGCAAGAACAGCACGACGATGGCGCTGCCCATCGCGATGACGCCGGCAAATTTGTCGGGCACGGCGCGCAATATGGCGTAGAACGGCGTGAAATACCAGACCGGCGCAATATGTTCGGGGGTCTTCAGCGGATCGGCCGGAATGAAATTGGCGTGCTCCAGGAAATAACCTCCCAATTCCGGCATGTAAAAAATGACCGTGGCGAAAAAAAACATGAATACGCCGACGCCCACGATATCTTTTACCGTGTAATAGGGATGGAAAGGTATGCCGTCGACCGGTACCCCGTAAGGGTCCTTGGATGCCTTGATCTCGATTCCGTCCGGGTTGTTCGAGCCGACTTCATGGAGTGCGACGATATGCAGGAAGATCAGAATCAACAGGACCAAGGGTACGGCGATGACGTGGAACGCGAAGAAACGGTTCAACGTCGCGTCGGAAACCACGTAATCGCCGCGTATCCACAGCGACAGGTCGTCGCCGATCACCGGAATCGCGCTGAACAGCGAAATGATGACCTGGGCGCCCCAGTAAGACATCTGCCCCCACGGCAACAGGTAGCCCATGAAGGCTTCGGCCATTAAGCAGACGAAGATCAACATACCGAAAATCCAGATTAGCTCGCGGGGCTGTTTGAACGAGCCGTACAGCAAGCCCCTGAACATGTGCAGGTAGACCACGATGAAGAAGGCCGACGCCCCCGTCGAGTGCATGTAGCGCACCAGCCAGCCCCAGTTGACGTCGCGCATGATATATTCGATCGAATCGAAGGCGAGTTCTGAGTCCGGTTTATAGTTCATGGTCAGCAGAATGCCGGTGATGAATTGGTTGACCAGGACGAACAGTGCCAGCGAACCGAAAAAATACCAGATGTTGAAGTTTTTCGGCGCATAGTAATGCACCATGTGTTCTTCCCACAATTTTCTCAGCGGGAAGCGATCGGAGACCCAGGCCGTCGAACCGTTTATTTTATCCTTCATGCTTTCGTCTCCTCGTTTTCTTCGCCGATGATAATAAGCTGATCGGTAATGTATCGATAAGGTGGAATTTCCAGATTGGTCGGGGCCGGAACTCCGCGAAAGACCCTTCCCGCCAAGTCGAACCAGGAGCCGTGGCAGGGACAGAAAAAGCCCCCTTTCCAGCGTTCACCGAGATCGGGCGGCGCGACTTCGGGGCGGAAGGTGGGCGAACAGCCCAGATGGGTACACAGGCCGATGGCAACGAAGATTTCCGGTTTGATGGAACGGTAAGGGTTTTTGCTCGATTCCGGCTGTAGCGACTCGTTCGAGTTCGGGTCGGCCAGCTGGTCCTCTAGCGTCGTCAATGTTTCCAGGACGTCCTGCGTTCGGTTCAGGATCCATACCGGTTTGCCTCGCCAGGCGACTCTGATTAGTTGTCCCGGCTCCATTTTGGCGAGGTCGACCTCCACCGGCGCTCCGGCCGCCATCGCTTTGGCACTTGGCTGCATCTGGGAAAGGAAGGGGACGGCGAGATAGCCGGTACCGACTGCGCCGACCACGGTCAGGGCCGAGGTCAGAAACCGGCGTTTTGAGTTATCGACGCCTTGGTGATTCATGTGTAACGCTCCTGTTTTATTATTTGACGCGGCGCGAACCGCGTCAGTTTTTAATCTCTGACAATATACCTTACTGTTAATTTTTATTGAAGCTGTTATTGGTCATTCGGTTCTCTCGAGCCTTTAGCCGGCGCCGTTTAAGGTGTCCGCCACGGAGTCCAGAAAAGCGGCGTTTTCCTGTTCGGTGCCGATCGTCACCCGCAGGCAATTGGTCAACAGGCCGCCCTGCGGAGACAGGTTCTTGATCAATATGCCGCGCTCTTTCAGGGCGAGGAACAGCTCGTCGGCGGCGATCGCGTCGCTCTTGAACAAAATAAAATTTGCCGAGCTGGACAGCGGGGTGACGCCGTCCAGCTGGTCAAGGCGGGCGAACACCTCGCTGCGTTGCTGGCGTATTGTCGCCGTTTGCCGATTGAGGAAATCGATGTGGTCCAGGGCGAAATTCGCCGTGATCTGGGTGAGGCTGTTGATGTTGTACGGCAAACGGATCTTATGCAGTTGCTCGACCAGTTCCGGCTTTCCGGCGAGAAAACCCAGGCGCAGACCCGCCAGTCCGAGTTTCGACAGCGTGCGCATGACCATCAGATTGGGATATTGCTGCAGCCGGTCGATGAAGCTGGCGTCGGTAAATGGTGCATACGCCTCGTCGACGACCACCAATCCGGTCGTGGCGGTAAGAATTCTTTCGATGTCGCCGGCATCGAACAGATTGCCGGTCGGGTTATTGGGGTAGGCCAGGAATATGGCTGCCGGCTGTCGTTGTTCGATGGCCGCCAGCATGGCCGGCAGATCCAGGGCGAAACCAGCCGCCTGTAGGGGGACGCCATGGTAGTTCAAGCCCAGGCTGAGGGCAATTTGCTTGTACATGACGAAGCTGGGTTCGGGTGCCAACACCGTGGACGTGGGCGGCAGCGCCATTAGCAGGATCTGGATGATTTCATCCGAACCGTTGCCTAGCAGCAGGGAAGATTGCTGCGGGATGCGGTTGATTCGCCTCAGGGTATCAGCCAGCTCGCGCGCCTCGGGATCCGGGTAACGGTTGATCGGGCAGGCCTTGAGCGTTTGCAGCCATTGCTCGATGATGGCTTCGGGCCAGGGATAAGGATTTTCCATCGCGTCCAACTTGATCAGGTTTTTGGACTCGGCCACTTTATAGGCCGACATGTTGATGACTTCCGGGCGAAAAAAGGTAGCGGCTGAATTATCTGACATCGGCGTGAGGGTGGCTAGGTCAATGCGAAAGGGTGATGTTTACAACGGTTATCGGGCATGCTAAAAAACGGCTCGCTCAGCTTGCCTTGCTCTGCCCGTTCGCGTCGGATGCGCGCGTTGGCCGTAGCGGCGGGAAATCGGGGCATCTGCGTTCGCCCTCGCGTTGGGGAGCTTTCTTGAGGGCTGGCTCCCGCTACCCGGAAAGGCTACGCAAGGCATCATCCGGGACTAAGCGATCTATTTGATCCGGTATTCCGCCGAGCGGGCATGGGCGGTCAGGCTTTCGCCGCGGGCGAGGACGGAGGCGATACGTCCCAACTTGTCGGCACCGGCCGCGGAGCAGTTAATCAGGCTGGAGCGTTTCTGGAAGTCGTAGACCCCAAGCGGCGACGAATAGCGAGCGCTCCCGGAGGTCGGCAGAACGTGGTTCGGACCCGCGCAGTAATCGCCCAAGGCTTCGGCCGTGTAGCGGCCCATGAATATCGCCCCGGCATTGCGGATTTTGCGGCTCAAGCTTTCCGGATCGGCCACCGATAACTCCAGGTGTTCCGGGGCGATACGGTTGGCGACGGCGGCCGCGTCGTCGAGGTCCTTGACCCGAACGAACGCGCCCCTGTCGGTCAGCGAGCTACGGATGATGTCCGCCCGCTCCATGGTCGGCAGCAGTTTGTTGATGCTGCTTTCGACCCGGTCGAGAAATTCGGCACTGTCGGAGATCAAAATCGCCTGGGCGTTTTCATCGTGTTCGGCCTGCGAAAACAGGTCGGCCGCGATCCAGTCCGGATCGGTATCGCCGTCGCAAATGATCAGGATTTCAGAGGGTCCGGCGATCATGTCGATACCGACCTGACCGAACACCAGTTTCTTGGCGGTGGCGACGTAAATGTTGCCGGGGCCGACGATTTTGTCGACCGCCGGGATGCTCTTGGTGCCGTAGGCCAATGCGGCCACCGCTTGCGCGCCGCCGATCGTGAACACGCGGTCGACGCCCGCCAGATAGGCGGCGGCCAGAACCAGCGGATTGCTTTCGCCCTGCGGCGTCGGGACCACCATGATCAGCTCGCCGACCCCGGCGACCTTGGCCGGGATCGCGTTCATCAAGACCGACGACGGGTAGGCGGCCTTGCCGCCCGGGACGTAGAGTCCGACCTTGTCCAGCGGAGTGACTTGCTGCCCGAGCACGGTGCCGTCTTCTTCGGTATATTGCCAGGATTGCAGTTTCTGTTCTTCGGCGTAGGCGCGGATGCGGTTGGCGGCCGTCTGCAAGGCATCGGCCTTTTCCGCCGACAGGCCGTTCCAGGCGTCTTGCAATGCTTCCCTGGAGAGCTCGAGCTCGGCCGCCTTCTTGAACGAGCAGTGGTCGAAACGATTGGTGTACTCGATTACCGCATCGTCGCCCAGGTTGCGCACGTCGGAAATGATGGTCATGACCCGCTGATGGATTTCGAGGTCCTCCGCGGCATCCCACGCCAGCCTGGCTTGCAATTGGGCGGAAAAGTCGGCGGCAGAGCTGTCAAGGCGGGTCATGTTGATTGCTGTCATCGCGTTACCTTTTGGCTAAAGTGGTTTCAAATTGATCAATTAGCGATTGTATCGCTTGATGTTTCATCTTCATAGCCGCTTTGTTGACCACCAGTCGGGAGGTGATCGGGGTGATCAGTTCCCTGGCTTCCAAGCCGTTGGCTTTCAACGTATTGCCGGTGTCGACCAGATCGACGATGCAGTCGGCCAGTCCCACCAGCGGCGCCAGCTCCATTGATCCGTACAGTTTGATGATTTCCGCTTGCACTCCGAGGTCGGCGAAATAACGCCGGGCGGTCTCGACATATTTGGTGGCGACACGGATCCGCCCGCTGATTTCCGGCGCGTCGACCGGCGTGGCCGTCATCAGCCGGCAGGCGGCTATGCCCAGATCCAACGGCTCGTAAAGGTTTGCCGAACCGTGTTCCAGTAACACGTCCTTGCCGGCTATGCCCATGTCGGCGGCGCCGTATTCGACGAACGTCGGTACGTCGGTCGCTCGGATGATCACCAGTTGCACGTCGTCGCGGGTGGTCTGCAAAATCAGTTTGCGGCTTTTGTTCGGGTCGTCGATCGGCGTGATGCCGGCGTTCTCCAGTAGAGGCAACGCATCTTCGAAAATGCGCCCTTTCGATACTGCGATTGTAATCATTGTCGTAAAACCTATCGGGGTATGCGGCGTATGGTGGCTCCCAACTGGGACAATTTTTCTTCGATGTGGTCGTAGCCCCGGTCGATGTGGTAGATCCGGTCCACCAACGTCTCGCCTTCGGCGATCAAGGCGGCCAGCACCAGGCTGGCCGACGCGCGCAGGTCCGTAGCCATGACCGGCGCCGCAGTCAGTCGGGGGATTCCGGTGCAGATGGCGGTATTGGATTCAAGTTTGATGTCGGCGCCCATGCGCTGCATCTCCTGAACATGCATGAAACGGTTCTCGAAAACCGTTTCGGTGATTATGCCGACGCCCTCGGCGACGCTGTTCAGCGCCGTGAATTGGGCCTGCATATCGGTTGGGAAGGCCGGGTAGGGGGCGGTTCGGACGCTGACCGCTTTCGGCCTGCGCCCCTGCATGTCCAGTTCGATCCAGTCCAGTCCGGTAGTGATCGACGCACCGGCCTCGCGCAGTTTGTCCAGGATGGCGTCGAGGATGTTCGGGTTGGTATTTTTCAGTCTGACCCGGCCCCGGGTGATGGCCGCCGCAATCAGATAGGTGCCGGTTTCGATACGGTCGGGCATGATCTGGTAATGCAGGTTGTCCACTCCCAAGCGGGATACGCCTTCGATTTCCAATACATCGGTGCCGATGCCGCCGATTTTGGCGCCCATCTTGTTCAGAAAGTGGGCCAAGTCGGTGACTTCCGGTTCCTTGGCGGCGTTTTCGATAATCGTCTTGCCCTCCGCCAGCGTGGCCGCCATCAGCAGATTTTCGGTGCCGGTCACGGTGATCTTGTCCAGCACCAGCCGGCAGCCGACAAGGCGTTTCGCCTTGGCGTGGATGTAACCGCCCTCCACCCGGATGTCGGCGCCCATTTTGGTCAGGGCGTCGAGGTGGATGTCGACCGGGCGGGTGCCGATGGCACAGCCCCCCGGCAG
Organism: Methylococcaceae bacterium; assembly: GCA_050305675.1. Taxonomy (GTDB): domain Bacteria; phylum Pseudomonadota; class Gammaproteobacteria; order Methylococcales; family Methylomonadaceae; genus Methylomarinum. The sequence goes on along the minus strand of JBNLFT010000027.1, from coordinate 6,947 downwards.
CGACACATAGGCCTCGCCGAAGCGGGCCAGCAGCGGCCCCAGCACCAGAATCGATGCGCGCATGGTTTTTACCAGTTCGTACGGCGCCTCGTATTTGTGAATAGGGCTGCAGTCGACCTCGATATTCATTTTTTCGTCGACGGTCAGTTGTACGCCCATTTGCCCCAGCAACTCCATCGTCGTGGTGATATCGTGCAAATGAGGAATATTGCCGACCGTCACCGGAGTTTCGGAGAGCAGGGTTGCTGCCAATATTGGCAGGGCGGCGTTCTTGGCGCCGGAGATTCTCAATTCTCCGTTCAATTGCGCCCCGCCGGTAATCAAAAGTTTGTCCATAGGGATTCGTTAGTCAGGTGATTGTCCGCGGTTGTCGCCGGCGAAATATTCGTTGTCGTCGAAACCGCTGAGTTTGGCAAGCGCCAACAATTGCGGCGGTATGTTCCTGAACGACAGCCGGGTGCGGTATTGCCGGCTTTGTTTGATCCATTCGATCATTAGCGCCAGCCCGGCGCTGTCGGTGGTCTCCACGTCGCCGAGATCGATGCAGATGTGATCCGCCGAATTCAGGAAGTTAAACGATTTGACGGTTTTTTTATCGATACTGGCGAAAGTCAACGGCCCCTCGATCAGAAAAACACCGGGCCGTTGCTCTTTTATACTTAGTCGTGACACTATTCTTCCGGAGCGCCTTTGTCTTTGAACAGAAATTGGCCGATCACTTCCTCAAGCACGATGGCGGATTGGGTGATTTCAATTTCGCTGTTGTCGGTCAGGAATTCTTCCGCTCCCCCGGGTTCCAGGCTGACGTATTGTTCGCCGAGCAATCCCGCGGTGTAGATGCTGGCGGTGGTGTCTTCGGGAAGCGTGTCGTATTGCGATTCGATGCTCATTTCCACGACCGACTGGTAGCTTTGTTTGTCGAAGGTTATGGCGGAAACGCGGCCGACGCGGACGCCGGCGACCGAGACGGGCGATTTTACCTTGAGTCCGCCGGAATTTTCAAAACGGGCGATGATCTTATAACTCTCAGTATTGCTGTACGTGCCGAGGTTACTGATTTGCAAGGACATGTAAAACAGGGCGGCAATGCCGCAGGCGACAAAAAGCCCCACCAACGTATCCTGAGTATAAGAATGCGGCATGTTAAATGTCTCCAAACATGAGTGCGGTTAGAATGAAATCGAGTCCCAAGACGCTGAACGCGGAATTGACCACCGTGCGCGTGGTGGCGCGGCTGACGCCTTCGGAGGTGGGAACGGTGTCGTAGCCTTCGAACAAGGCGATCCAAGAGACCACGAAGCCGAAAACGATGCTCTTGATGATGCCGTTGACGATGTCGTCGTAGAAATCGATCGACGCCTGCATTTGCGACCAGTACGAACCGTCGTCGACCCCCAGCATGCCGACGCCGACCATGTGCCCGCCCATGACGCCGATGGCGCTGAATATGGCCGCCAACAAGGGCATCGAGAACAGGCCGGCCAGAAAGCGCGGGGTAATGATGCGTTTTACCGGATCTACCGCCATCATTTCCATGCCGGACAACTGTTCGGTGGCCTTCATCAAACCGATCTCGGCGGTTAACGCGGAACCGGCGCGGCCTGCGAACAGCAGGGCCGAGACCACCGGCCCCAGCTCTCTGACCAGCGAGGCCGCGACCAATACGCCCAGTGTTTCCTCGGCGCCGAAGTCCGATAGCGTGTAATAGCCTTGCAGGCCCAACACCATGCCGACGAATAGTCCCGAAATCGAGATGATGAGAAACGACAGCACGCCGATCGAATACATTTGTTTAATCAGCAGGCCGGGGCGCGGCAGGATTTCGGTTACCCCGCTCAGCGCATGGAACAGAAAAAAAGTGGCGCGGCCCAGTTTGGCGAAGCCTAGGCGCGTCGTTGCTCCCAATTGTTGTATGTAATGCATCATCGGTTTGCAGTCAGCGTGTCCTGGCCGACAGCAGATCGTCGAGATATTCCGCCGCCGGGTAATGGAAATGAACCGGACCGTCGGCCTTGCCGTGAATGAATTGCTGCACCCATTCGGATTCGCAGTTGGCCAGCTGCTCCGGCGTGCCCTGACCGACGATCTTGCCGTCCGACAGCACGTAGATGTAATCGGCGATGGCCGCCGTTTCCTGAACGTCGTGGGAGACGATGATACTGGTCAGTCCCAGCGTCGTGTTCAACGCTTTGATCAAATGCACCAATGCGCCCATCGAAATCGGGTCTTGACCGGTAAAGGGCTCGTCGTACATGATCATCATCGGGTCCAGGGCGATCGCCCGGGCCAATGCCACCCGTCTGGCCATGCCGCCGGACAATTCGCTCGGCATCAGCTCGCGCGCGCCGCGCAAGCCGACCGCGTGCAGCTTCATCAACACCAAGGTGCGGATCATCGATTCCGGCAGGTGGGTGTGCTCGCGCAACGGAAAGGCGACGTTGTCGTAGACGTTCATGTCGGTCAGCAGGGCGCCGCTTTGAAACAGCATTCCCATGCGCTTGCGCAACGTGTACAGCTCCCTCAGCTTGAGTCGGTGGACGTTCTGACGGTCGACGTGGATGCTGCCCCGGTGCGGATAAAGCTGGCCGCCGATCAGTTTCAGCAAGGTGGTTTTTCCGGTTCCGCTGGGGCCCATGATCGCGGTAATCTTGCCGCGTTCGATGTCGAGCGAGATATCGTCGAAAATGATTCGTGAGCCGCGGGAAAAGCTCAGATTTCTGATCGAAACCAGAGGATTTTCTTGGCTTGCGCTATTGTCCATACGCCGATGAGAAGTGGGCCCTGCAGTTGAAATAAGCTGTCATATTGTATGGGAGGAGGGGGATAAGTCAATGAAAGGCGGTCCCCGGCCTTAAAATGTGTGCACAAATATTGCTACAAACATGCGATAATATGCGACTTTTGAGCCCGAGAAAAACATGCTGGTAAATTTTGGTGCGCTGCTGGGAGGACTGATCGTCTTGGTGATTTCGGCCGACAAGTTCGTCGCCGGTACCGCAGCGGTTGCGCGTAATATGGGCGTTTCTCCGCTGTTGATCGGGTTGACCATCGTCGGTCTGGGAACCTCGGCGCCGGAAATCCTGGTCTCGGCGATCGCATCGCTGCAGGGCAACAGCGGTTTGGCGGTCGGCAATGCCTTGGGCTCCAATATCGCCAATATCGGTTTGATACTCGGCTGCACCGCACTGGTTGCGCCGCTGGCCTTTCATTCGGGGTTGCTGAAAAGAGAGCTGCCGATTCTGATGCTGATCAGCGTCATGTGTTGCCTGATGGCCTTCGACGGCATGAATCGTGTCGACAGTCTGCTGATGTTCTCGGTGCTGGCGTCGTTCGTATTCTGGCTGATCCGGATCGGGCAAAAGGAACGCAACGGCTTGGACGAATTCGAGCAGGAGTTGACCGCCGAGTTGCCGGAGCGAATGAGCAACCGGAAAGCCTGGTTGTTTTTTGCCGTCGGTCTGGTCGGCCTGTTGTTGAGTTCCCGCGTCTTGGTGTGGTCGGCGGTCAATATCGCCGAGGGTTTCGGGGTCAGCGATCTGGTCATCGGTTTGACCATCGTCGCGGTTGGAACCAGTCTTCCCGAACTGGCGGCCTCGGTGACCAGCGTGATCAAGAAGGAAGACGACCTTGCGGTCGGCAACGTCATCGGGTCCAATATTTACAACTTGCTGGCGGTCTATTCGCTGCCGGGCCTGATCGAGCCGGGGCCGCTTGCGGACAGCGTTTTGGAAAGAGATTTTCCGGTGATGTTGGGATTTACCGCGGTCTTGTTCGTATTGGGTTTCGGTTTCAATCGCTCGGGCCGAATCAGCCGGTTGGAGGGCTCGGCGTTGTTGGTGGCGTATTGCGTTTATCAATGGGTGGTCTATCGAAGCGCGGTTGCCGTTTCATGAAACAAAACGAGCAGGATATTATCGCGTTGGCGCATGCCGTCGTGACCGTCGAGAAAGAGGCGATCGAGTCGCTGCTGGAGCGGATCGACGCCGATTTCGTCCATGCCTGCCGTTTGATGCTGGCCTGTAAAGGTCGGGTCGTGGTGACCGGAATGGGCAAGTCGGGACATATCGCCGGCAAGATTGCGGCGACGCTTGCCAGTACAGGCACCCCGGCGTTTTTCGTTCATCCCGGTGAAGCCAGTCACGGCGACCTGGGCATGATTACCTCGCAGGATGTCGTGCTGGCGCTGTCGAATTCCGGGGAAACCGAGGAAATCGTGACCATTCTGCCGATCATCAAACGTCTCGGCGTGCCGTTGATCGCGATGACCGGTCATCCGGAATCGACCCTGGCCAAATTGGCCAGCGCTCATCTTAATGTCGCGGTAGAGCAGGAGGCGTGTCCGTTGGGCTTGGCGCCGACCGCCAGCACCACGGCGGCGTTGGTGATGGGGGATGCGCTGGCGGTATCGCTCTTGGAGAGCCGCGGTTTTACCCGCGCCGACTTCGCCATGTCTCACCCCGGCGGCAGCCTGGGCAAGCGGTTGTTGATGAGGGTCGGCGATCTGATGCATCGCGATGACGCAGTGCCCTCGGTGAGCCGGGATGCCAGGGTGGCGGACGTGCTGTTGGAAATGACCGGCAAGAAACTGGGCATGACGGCGGTGGTCGACGACCAGCGAAACGTGGCCGGCATCTTCACCGACGGCGATTTGCGCCGGATGCTGGAAAAGAACCTGGATGTTCACGATACCGCGGTTACCGAGGTCATGACTTCGTCTTGCACGATGGTCGAGGAGGACCTCTTGGCGGCCGAGGCGATGCGAATTATGCAGCAAAAAAAAATCAACGCCTTGCTGGTCGTGGATCAACGCCAAAAATTGATCGGGGCGTTGAACATGCATGATTTGCTGAGGGCGGGGATTGTTTAAAATTTCGAGACAGTGGGCAAGGGGTAACGCGTGGGTGTTGTGAGTCCTCAAATCTTGGACAAAGCGAGGCAGGTCAGACTGCTGATTCTCGACGTCGACGGCGTTTTGACCGACGGCCGGTTGTTCTTCGACGACCAGGGCAGGGAATACAAATGTTTCCATGCCCGCGACGGGCACGGTATCAAGTTGTTGCGGCAGAGCGGCGTGGAGGTGGCGGTGATTTCCGGGCGCAACTCCAATTCGGTATCCTTGCGGATGAGGAACCTGGGGATCGAACACGTTTATCAGGGGCACGAAGACAAAATCGCCGCGTTTCGCGAAGTGCTGGAGAAAACCGGCGTCGCGCCGGAACAGGCGGCGCATGTCGGCGACGACTTGCTGGACCTGCCGATCATGCGGCGGGTCGGTTTTTCCGTGGCCGTCAACGACGCCAATTTCGCGGTCAAGCAGCACGCCGACTGGTGTACCGATACCGCCGGCGGATTGGGAGCCGTGCGCGAAGTCTGCGACCTGATCATGCAGGCGCAGGGCAGTTTTCCGTCCGTATTGCAGAACTATTTGGCATGACCTGGCGCCAATATCGATTTTATATCCTGCTCGGAGCGATGGCGGTGTTGTCGGCCTGGTTGGTCAACATCGTCGAGAGAAAACCCGGTTCGGCCACGGTCGTATTGCACAACGGTGCGGATTATTTCAGCCATGACTACAGCAAGAGAGAAATGGACGAGGCGGGTATCCCGAAGAGCGACCTGGTCGCCGACAGCATGATGCATCATAGCGGCGACGGTACCGTTCATCTGCAGCAACCGGTGATGACGCTGTACAACGACGCTGTACCGCCGTGGGTTATTCGGTCCGAGGCCGGTATTCTGTCGGCCGACGGCGACGACCTGGAATTGAACGGTAAGGTGCACATCACCCGCGAGGCCGGGCAGGGCGTGAGGGCGTTGACAGTCAATACGTCGGAATTACGGGTCCGGTTGCCGGACGACTATGCGGAAACCGACCAATGGGCGGAAATTATCAGTCCGCCGAACAGAACGACCGGGATCGGCATGAAGACCACTTTCGTCGAACCGGTTCATTTGCGTCTGTTGGCAAAGGTAAAAGGGCGTTATGAGGCTAACTAGTTTAGACAAGCGATTAATCGATCAGCCGGTTTCGACGCTGTTCCGGATCTTCCGGACGACGGTCGTTACCGGTTGCTTGTTGGCTTATGGTTCCGGTGCGACCGCGTTGGAAAGCGATTCGGAGCAACCCATCTATATCGACTCCAATACCGCAACCTACGACGATCGCAAGCAAACCAGCGTCTATACCGGTAACGTCGTCACGGTGCAGGGCAGTTTGCGGGTGGATTCGGACAAGCTGGTGGTGTATCTGAAAAACGGCGAGATCAACAAGATGGTGGCGACCGGAGAACCGGCAAAATTCGAGCAGCTGCCGGCCGAAGGCAAGGAGAAAATTAAAGGCGAAGCGCTGATCGGAGAATACTATCCCGGCAAGGATTTGTTGATTCTGAAAAAGCAGGCCGTGGTTTGGCAGGGGGGCAACAAGTCGGCCAGCGAATTGATCCACTACGACAGCAGGAATGCACTGATCAAGGCGGGCGAAAAATCGTCCGATTCCAAACGGGTGCATTCGGTGTTTAAACCCAAACCGAAACCGACGGAAGCTCCATGACCCGACTGGCAGCCGAAAATCTGGTTAAGCGCTACAATAATCGTCCGGTCGTCGACGGCGTCAGCTTCGAGGTCAACACCGGCGAGGTGGTCGGTTTGCTGGGCCCGAACGGCGCCGGTAAAACCACCAGTTTCTACATGGTGGTCGGCCTGATTCAGGCCGACAGCGGCGATATCTTTATCGATGATTTGCAGGTGACTCATTATCCGATGCACAGCCGGGCGAGATTGGGCATCGGCTATTTGGCCCAGGAGCCGTCGGTGTTCCGAAAGCTGAGCGTGGCCGACAACTTGCGGGCGGTATTGCAGATTCGCGGCGATCTGAGCGACGGTCAGGCCGAATTGCTGATCGAGGAATTGCTGGAGGAATTCAGCATTACCCATCTGCGCGATCAGAT
>JBNLFT010000026.1:0-24038 GCA_050305675.1 Methylococcaceae bacterium | reverse complement strand
AGCCGCCATCGACAACATGTAGGCGAATAACAGCAAACCGAGCGACAGCAGGACACCGGTGATGCGATGACTGATCGAGATCAAACCGGTCAACGGCAAGCGGTAGACTTGAAGATGGGGAGATAAAGGTCTGTTTGCATTCATAGCCGGAAATTCTCCAGGTAAGAGGATCGATCGATAGCCTAAGAACCGCGCACCAAACCTTCCAATACGCCATCCGTTCCGGCGGATCGGCCGATAGATAGTATCAATACTTCACGATATCACGCCGCGACGGTCGGCTCCGAGGCCCCTTTTGAAAGAACGTTGCCTTCAAAAATCGATGCAGCGGCCGTTTTTCTCCCAATCGCCGTAGCGGGTCGGTTCGGGACCTTCGACGCCGCCGATTTCAGGCGTCTTTCCGGCGTCTGCATCGTCGGACTGTTGAGCGGCTTCGGGCGGCAATCCGGCGTCGAGCTCGCTACCGTCATCGGACTTGTTGACCATAATATTCTTCGCTTGCCCGGTTTACAGCGCTTTGGCGCCGGCCCTGGCGATCTTGCCGTCGGCCACCGAGGTGACGCCGCTGACGCCGATCGCTCCTACGACCTGGCCGTTATGCAACAAGGGCACGCCACCCTCCACCGGCAACATCTGCGGCATGGACAAATAGCCCTGCTTGCCGTCGCTGACCATCTGTTCCAACGCTCTGGTCGGACTTCGAAATAGCACCGCCGACTTCGCCTTGCTGATGGCGACCTCGATACTGCCTAATTGGGCGTCTTCCCGCTGTAAATATATTAAATGCCCGCCATGATCGACGATCGCAATCACCACGTCCCAATTATTGAAGCGCGCTTCGGTTTCCGCCGCATTGGCAACCCTCTTCGCGTCGCTCAGCGTCATTCGGTACATTGTGTCCAACTCATTCCTCCATCAGCCGGCATGCCGGACCGAGAATATAAGGTTCGGTCATGTCGAAAAAAGTAAAATAAAGTTGCCGCTCGTAACAAGAGCCGCTTTCACCGGCGTTAGCGTACGCTCCAACCGCGTCACGTCAAGTCGGCACGAGCTACTCGGCCCGTTGCATCAGCGTTCGGCTATTGGTATGCACTCCCGCCTTTCGGGGCCCAAATACAACTGCCTCGGCCTTCCGATCGGATTGGAAGGATCGGCCATCATTTCCAGCCAATGCGAAACCCAGCCGGCGGTGCGGGCGATCGCGAACATCACGGTAAACATGTCGACCGGAATATTCAAGGCCTTATAGATGATTCCCGAATAGAAATCGACATTCGGATACAGTTTCTTTTCGATAAAATAGTCGTCCTGCAGCGCGTAGTCCTCCAACGCCAAGGCCAGATCGAACAACGGATCGGCTTTTTTCGCGCCTTGCAAAACCTCGTGACAGGTTTTTCGAATAATCGTCGCCCGCGGATCGTGGTTTTTATAAACCCGGTGTCCGAATCCCATCAGCCGAAACGGATCCTTTTTATCTTTGGCGCGGGCGATAAATTGCGGAATCCTGTCGACGCTGCCGATGGTTGCCAACATGTTCAATACCGCCTCGTTGGCGCCGCCATGGGCCGGTCCCCACAACGCGGCGATACCGGCTGCGACGCAGGCATAGGGATTGGCTCCGGTGCTGCCGGCCAGGCGCACCGTCGAGGTGCTGGCATTTTGCTCGTGATCGGCATGCAGGATGAACAATAGGTTGAGCGCCTTGACGGCCAGAGGATCGATATAGTGATTCGGATCAATGTAATTGGGCGACGATCGTGAGAACATCATATTCAAGAAGTTTTCACAATAATTCAGATCCAATCGTGGATAAACGAACGGCTTTCCGACCGAATGCCGATAGGACGCGGCGGCTATCGTCGGCATTTTACCGATCATCCGGGTGGCGCAAATCCTGCGGTGCTCCGGGTCTTTCATGTTCAATTCGCTATGGTAAAACGCCGAAAGCGAACCGACCACTCCGACCAGCATCGCCATCGGATGCGCGTCGTAATGAAAACCTTCGAAAAATACTCGTAGCGATTCGTCCAAAATCGAGCGTCTGCCGATTTCTCCGCTGAACGACTCCAGCTCGCTTTTCGTCGGCAATTCACCGTACAGCAACAAGTAGGCGACTTCGATAAACTCGCACTGTTCGGCCAATTGCTCGATCGGGTAGCCCCGATAAAGCAAGATCCCCGCGTCGCCGTCGATATAGGTGATATGGCTTTTGCAACTAGCGGTCGAGACAAAACCGGGATCGTAAGTGAAGCAATCAAGATCTTTTTGGAGAGTGCGAATATCGACGGTTTCCTTACCCAAGGTACCCTTCAACAAGGGGTACTCTACCTCCCGGCCAGTCCTGTTATGCCGTATCGATATCGTATCTTTGGACATACAACACAAATCTCCTCTGATGATGCAGGCGAAACCGCAAAAAACCTCCCGTCCCGAAAGTTTCCGGCACCGTTAAGCGTGAAACGGAATGATAGCTTCAAAACGTCGCTAAATTATTACAACTCCCTTTGTTTTAGTCAAAATACTTTCCATGAATAGTCAATTTACCGGGTCGCCGAATGCCGCCTGCGGTTTTTACGCGGTGAAAACCGTCATAACAAGGGCGCTATGACCAACGATACTATCGCCATCAGTTTGACGACGATGTTCATCGACGGGCCGGAGGTATCCTTGAACGGATCGCCTACGGTATCCCCGCAAACCGCCGCCTTATGGGCGTCGCTCCCTTTTCCGCCGTGAGCGCCGCCTTCGATCATTTTTTTCGCGTTATCCCAGGCCCCGCCCGCATTGGCCATGAACAGGGCCAGAAACACGCCGCTTACCAGCGAGCCGGCCAGCAATCCGCCCAGCGCTTCTTTGCCCAATATTATTCCCAGAAACACCGGTACCGACACGGTGGCGATGCCGGGCAAAATCATCTCCCGCAACGAAGCCTTGGTGGATATCGCGATACAGCGCCCGGAATCGGGCTCGGCGTGGCCGGACATCAACCCGCTGATTTCGCGAAACTGCCGGCGCACCTCGTCCACCATATGCTGGGCCGCTTTACCGACCGAAGCCATGGTCAATGCGCTGACCAAAAAAGGGATAGAACCACCGACCAACATGCCGACCACGACCAACGGGTTCAGCAAGTCGATCTTATCCAGATGGGTCGCGCTGGCATAGGCGGAAAACAACGCCAATGCCGTTAACGCCGCCGAACCGATGGCGAAGCCCTTACCGACCGCGGCGGTGGTATTGCCTATGGCATCGAGCTTGTCGGTAATAGCTCGCGTTTCCTCCCCCAACCCGGACATTTCGCTGATCCCGCCCGCATTATCAGCGATCGGACCATACGCGTCGACCGACATCGTGACCCCGGTGGTGGCTAACATTCCGACCGCCGCGATTCCGATCCCGTACAGCCCCGCTGCGTGATGGGCCAGTACGATCGCGACGCAAATCCCAAGGATCGGCAAAACGGTCGAACGCAGGCCTACGCTCAAGCCGGCGATAATATTGGTCGCCGGACCGAACTTGGAGGCTTCGGCGATCCGCCTAATAGGGGCTCTGGCGGTGTAATAATCGGTGACCCGGCCGATAAAAATACCGACGCCTGTGCCCGAAAGGACCGCATAAAACGGCCCGTCGACGGCAGTAAGCCTACCGTTAATCACAAATTGTATGGCAAATTCGTGAACCAACAGATAGGCGGAAACCAGGAACAGTACGGCGGCCAGCCAAACGACCGCTTCCAGCGCGAAATCGGGACGAATTTTCTTCAACCATGTCATCGACAAAACCCCGATAATCGATGCCCCCAGCCCCACAACAATCAATGCGATCGGTAGCAGCAACGCCTTTTGCTGCATGATCGGAATGTCGACATAGTTGGTAGAATTTGCCGCGATCGCGACGGTTGCGATCACCGAGCCAACGTACGATTCGAAAATATCGGCGCCCATCCCGGCGATGTCGCCGACATTGTCGCCGACATTGTCGGCGATCGTAGCCGGGTTTCTGGGGTCGTCTTCGGGAATGCCGGCCTCGACCTTGCCGACCAGATCGGCGCCGACATCGGCCGCCTTGGTAAAGATACCGCCGCCGATCCGGGCGAACAATGCGATCGACGAAGCGCCCATGGCAAAACCGCTGAGCATTTTGTAATTTGCAATGTCCGACGAATCGATCGAGGCAAACACCATCGATACACCGACCAAGCCCAGCGATGCGACGGCCAGCCCCATGACCGAGCCGCCGCCGAAAGCGACCAGTAACGCGGCGCCGGCACCGCTGCGGTTGGCCGCCGCCGAGGTCCTGACATTGGCCCGGGTCGCCGCCTTCATGCCGCAAAAGCCGGCGCACATCGAACACGCGGCTCCACTCAGGAACGCGTAGGCCGTCGGGTGATCGATCAGATAAAAAACAAGCGCGGCCACCAACGCGACGAAAATAATCAAAATACTAAATTCGGATTTTAGAAAAACCATCGCTCCATCGTGAATATGGCGGGCGATGGTCTGCATTTTTTCCGAACCGGCGTCGTAGGAACAAACCAAACGGTAAATGATAAAGGCGATGACGAGTCCGGCAAGTCCCGCACATGGGGCGATGAGCTTGAAAATATCAACTTCCATTTTTTCTCCGCATAAAATTTGGTTTGTGACATTGCAGCTATTATAGCCAGTCGGAAAGCGGATCCGTTAAGTCGGAGCTGTTAGTCCATTATATCCGTCAGCCCGTTAAGTAAGGCTTTACGGCCGAAACTTTTCAATTCATCGCCCAACCCATTGACGAAAAAGCTCCAGCCGCCGTCGCCGCGTCGTTTCTGACGTGGCGAATTCGGTCGGCAGTACGAAATCCCGAATCGTTCTCAAACGATGGTTAAGCTGCAGTTCTTTCAAGTTGCCGTCTCTGACAACGACAAGTCGATATTCCTTGTCGTCCGCATTGTTTTGCATGATTTCCTGGATTTGTCGTACGCTGATATTGCGGACTCCATCGATTTCCAAGATCATGTCGCCTTTTTTCAAAGTCCCTTGATAGGCGTCCTCACGAACGAGAATAGCATCCACAGCGGCAATTTTGTTGGCGGCCAGTATGCCGTGGAGAAGGTCATGAATTTCCTGCGCCGATTCCCAACCCGACCTGAAATACTGTTGCTGCAGTTGTCTATACGAGTCAAGGGAAAGGGCCGGTTGTCCATTGGTACGGTACAAAAACCCCAAAAGTTTGAAAAAATTGAACTTGCTGTGAACGGGTATGGCGGGATCGCAATCGGGTCCGGGCCGGCACCCGAAAATCCGTTCTCCAAGCCGTTGGCCGAAGCCGATTAAGCGCTCGAGGGCAAATGATCTTAGGAGCACCGAATCGGATCGCCTGGCGTCGGCTTGCCCGACGCTTTCCTGCTTGGGCAAAAGTTCCACCATTGCCGCCAGGATGTCGTCCGCCACCGCCCTGAACAGAGGTCTGTGGCCGGCTGCGATGGCCAGGCGAATCCTTTCGAGATCCGCTTCCGGCGAATCGATTCTGCGCAAGATCTCGAACCGCATCGCGTCGAACCACAGTTGCAGGTTTTCGCTGTCCGGGATCCGTACGCGATCGAATTTATTGCGCGCCAGCACCAGTTTTTCATGACCCGACAAGCGGTCATTGCTCTCCTGCGTCAACCAGGCGCTATTCATGACCGAAGCGAACGGATTATCGGGATCTACCGCCATTGCCTGCGCGAATAAACCATCGATCGCCGCGGCGGATCGCTCGCCGTTAATCAACAAATCCAGCCATGCGATGTGGGCCAAAATCGCGGCCTTACGCTCGCCGTTCGAAATGGCGGCTTCCAAGGCCAGCAGTTCGTTCGCGTTGGAATCGGCCATGCGAGTTCGCAGCGCGGTTTTGCCGTTTGCTTCTCGGAGCCAACGGGCATCTCTGGCTCCCGTCTGGTCCGGGCCGATATCGAGGCGGTAGAGATAATCCTTTTCCCAATCAGAAAAATAAAAATGTCTGAGCTCGTCCAACAAAAAATCGACCTGCAGTTGTCGCACCGAATCACCGTAAGGATCGAGCTCGGACGCTTTTTTTAGCAACAACTGAGCATTGGCGCGATCGCCGGAGTCAAATTGCGTCTTGGCCGCCGCGACATACCTGGATACGGTACGCTTTTTAGTATTGAGGTCGTTTACTATCGAACTCAATTGCAGGGTTCCGGCAACCAACGAAACAACGGTCGCAAAACCGCCCACCCATTTTAAAACGCCGGCAACCTTGTTCCAGGTCGACGCCCGCTGCGGACTTCCGCAATGGCTGCAAACCTTCGCATTGGCGGGAATGGGCTGACAGCAAGCAATACAGCGGTAAGTTGCAAATTTCTCCATCAGCCCCCCTCAGTCCAAAAGCAAAAGAAACAATAACCCCTGTCGTCGATGATTGTGCCGATAACGGGTTATTTTTTCCGCAACTCGTTATGTAGCATGATATACAGCTTGCTGGTGATGATTTCGTTTTTGCTCAAGTGATCGAGAGTTTCCAGTTCTTTGGCAGCCAGCGTTTTTTCGCCGGAAATGGCGTTGAAATTGGTCAGCAGTTCGTAGTTGTTTTCCAGCATTTGGTCGAGATTCCTGCGGGTATTCTCGGCCAGCGCCTTGTAGAGTTCGATCGTCTTCTGCAGTGCGTCCTTGTCGTCGAACACCTCGACCAGACTGGTGTCGTTCAGACCCTCCAAGCGCGCAATCACCATGTCCAGCATTTTGTACTGGGTACGATAATAGATGTACAACTCCTGCGGCCGCAGGTTCAACGAAGGCAAAAACAAGATTTTGCGGATCGCGCTAATGAAGCGTTCGATGCTGTCGACCGGAAATTTCTCCTGCAGGGTATTCAACTGAGAGCGTCCCCTTTCCACCCTTTCCATTTGAATATCGAGCAAATTCAGTATCTTTTTGTAGACCTTTTCGTTGATCTCTCCGCGCTGGTAAATCTCCTTCAATTCGGCTTTTTCCAAACCCAATACGAATACGCGCAGCAAGTTCTCGGTCAATTCACGATCGTCGCCGATCTTGTTTTGATACTCCCGTTTCACCGCATTGTGTTGTTGGAGGTAATACTCTTTAAGCGACCGATATTGCTGTTCGCTGATCTTTTGTTCGGCCAGCAATTTATCCAAGGTTTTCATCGCTTCGTCGTAGATCAGAGCCTTGCTCTTGAAATAGCTGACTTCCTCGTAATCGGTCAAGGCGTCGATACCCAGCTTGTGCATCACCTTGCCGATGCTGGTCGCCTTGATCAGCAGCGTAAAATATATCGAACCGATCGTAATTGCGGTTATGAAGTCTTTGATCGAAAAAGGGAAATTCCACTCGGCCACGGTCAAATCGTCGGGAATCAACAGCACCATGATCACCGCCAGCGAACCGCGTAGACTTCCCCAAGACAGCAAATGCATCCACGATAACGGAATCGGCTCCTCTTTCTTGGTCAGGTTCAAAAAGCCCAGCACCGGATAAATCGCCAACGCCCGGCCGAGCATGACGACAACGATCGACAACAGGATAGGCATGATCGCGACATGCAGGTCGATAGACTGTTCGACGAACAACAACCCCATCAGAATGAAGACCAACGAGTTGGTAATGAAGCCGAAGTAACTCCAAAACCTTTCCATATAGCCTTCGACCGCCAACGACATCTTGAAGCGGCCGAAATTGCCGATGATCATGGAAGCCACCATGGTCGCGATGATCGACGAAAAACGAATCTGCTGGCCGGCGATCACCAAATGTTCCGAGATCACCTCGGTTAAAATGAAGGTGAAGTGAGCCACCAGCAACGTCATCGTAATTTCCAGGTGCTCATGGCCCTTGACCCACTCGATCAACTTGGCGAACACGAATCCCATCATCATTCCGAAAATGATCCCGCCGAACAGCATAATAACGAAATTCAGCAAACCGTCGACGATCGAACTGGTGCCGGCATAGCCGTGCATCAGAATTTCCAGGAACACTAGGAAAACCGCAAACGCCGTACCGTCATTGAATAAACTCTCGCCCTCGAAAATCAACGTTAACCGCCGCGGAGCGCCATATTCCTTAAACAGAGCGAGGACCGCGACCGGGTCGGTCGCGGAGATGATCGCACCGAACAGCAGCATCACCAGCAACGGTACGTCGTAACCCAAGGCCTGGAACAGAAACTTCCCGAATATACCGACGAAAAAGGTCGACACCAGCAAACCGACGATCGCCAACAGGCTGATCGCGCGAATGTTACTCAGCATGCTGCTGATTTTGATGTTGTAGGCCGATTCGAAGATCAAAATCGGCAGGAAGACGAAAAACAGCAGCTCCGGGGTCAATTCGAAGCTGTTGATAAATGAAAAAAACTCGATTTGCGAAATGGGTACCAGCAACGAGCCAGCGATCACCAGCAGAACCGTGTACGGAATGCGGATTTTTTGCGCCAAAATATAGACGACCAGGGAAATCAACAGCAAACTGAACAACGACAGGAAAACTTCAAGATTCATGTATGCGGAATATCCTTAAACGTAACCGAGTACAGGGAATCGCCTCTCCAAATTAGAGTTAGCGAAATCCTTTGCCCGAAAAGATATCAAAACAACCGGTAATTGTAACGGTTCCGTACACAACGGCGAAATTTTTTGGAATCGTGTTCGACAAGCAAACGCTCTGCCACGAAAGCGGAACCGCCAGCGAGTCGTTCGTTTCCGGTCCGAATACGCCCGTTGAACGCTACGCAACGACGCTTTCTCATGACCAAATCACCGAAATCGAAATCTGGCGGTCACGTTCAGAGCGTCCGACATCGACACTCCGTTATAAATCTAACTCATGGTTACTCACTCAACCGGATCGACGCGCCCTCCAGAGTAACGTTGCAACTCTGGCCAGCCGGAATTTTGTGGCCCGGATTCGGCAACGTCAGCCGTACGCCGAAAGTGCCGCTGGAAGCGTCGATCACCGAATCGACGACGCTGACGCGGGCAAGATGGCTTCGGATATCCGGATATTTGATATTGACCGGCATTTGGTCTCCTGTTTTAAACCGGCCGTAGAAACTTTCCGGCACTATCATCTCGACATAGAGCGGATCGATTTGTGCGATTTTGACCACCGGCTGCTCCTCGACGAACTCTCCGGGCGATTTCATGATCTCGACCGTCACGCCGTCCACCGTACTTACGATCGATCGTTGATTCAAAATTTCTTGTGTCCGCTGCAATTCCAATGCCGCCAATTTTTTCAACTCATAAGCCTTCTGCAATTCGAAGTCGGCGACTTTACTGGCGGTCTTAGCGTCTTCAAAATCGTGATGCGAGACCAGTTTCTTGGCGTGCAATTGCTCCACTTGCTCGAAATTATTTCTTCGAAATTCCTGCTCGGCCAAGCGCGATTTGATGTCCACCTCCATTTGCGCCCGTTTCATGGCCAAGCGAACGCTGGCGTCTTCCACGCCCGACATCAAATCGGCGATCAATTGCCCCTTGCGGACGAAATCTCCGCGCTCGACATAGATTCTTTCGATCACACCGCGAACTTCGCTGGCGAGTTCGACCAGCATCGAGGGTTCGACCACGCAGTCGAGCATAACCTCTTCATCGGCACCGCACCAACCGGAAAACGTGAACAGCCAAAACAAGTGCGCTTTTGCGATGCGATTCATATCTCTTTCCTATTCCGGTTTGCCGGAAAACGCCAACAAATTTTGTAAATGCTCGTCCATTTTCAATAAGCCCGCACGTATCGAATAGTGATGCCGTTCTGCTCGAATCTGCGCCCAGCGAAAGATGCTATCGGCGAACGTACGAGTGCCCGGAAAACGCAGACTTATCAGCACCTTCGCTAACCCTAGCGGAAGCCGAGGGGCGAATTTCGCTACGATTTCGTCTTCGAACGACAAAAACATTTCATAACTGCCCGCATCCCCTTGGCGAGCGCAGCGACCGAACAATTGCCTGTCGATGCGCCGGGCTTCGTGACATTCGGTTGCGAGCACGTGCAGTCCGCCGATTTCATTGATACCGTCGTCCAATTTTATATCGGTGCCGCGACCGGCCATGTTGGTCGCTACCGTTATATTGCCCCAACCGCCGGCCGTTTTCACAATCTCCGCTTCGTCGGCGTCCTGACGGGCGTTTAGGATTCGATACGGCAAGCCTTCGACGCCCAATAAGCGCCCCAAATGTTCGGATGCTTCGACCGATCGGGTGCCGACCAAAATAGGCCGTTTCTGGCGGTGAAGCTCGGCAATCCGCGCGACGATCGCCGACCACTTTTGCTCGGAGGTCGGGAAGTGACGTGACCGCAGTCTTTTGCGCTGGCAGGCCTTATGCGTCGGCACCTTGATGACCGGCTTCCGGTAAATCGAAAACAACTCCCCGCCGACTTCGCGCGCGGTACCGGTCATACCCGCCAGATGCAGATAGCGCCTGAAAAAGGTCTGGTAACTGATTCGGCACAGGGTTTCCTTTTGTCCGCTGATCGGGCACCCTTCCTTGGTTTCGATCAATTGATGCAGGCCATGCTCCCAGGAGCGGTCGGGCATGACCCGGCCGGTGAATTCATCGATGATAATGACTTTGCCGTCTTTGAGCAGATAATTCACGTCTTTTACAAACAGGTGCCGCGCCGACAACGCCTGCAAAACCAGTTCCCGACTGCGCCTGGGGGCGGTCCAAATTCCATACAGGGACTCCGAGAGCTGTCGAACACGTAAGGCGCCCGCCGCCGTCAGTTCTATGTGACGGTGGCGATGATCGATAAAGAAATCTCTAATTTCCTTCAATTGGCCGGCGATATGCAATGCCTGCTGATAGACATGCAATTGATCCAGGGGAGCGATTTCGCGCGACAAGATCAACGGAGTCCTCGACTCATCGATCAACACGCTGTCGGCTTCGTCGACGATGGCGAAACATAGGCCGCGTAAATGCAATTGCGAGATTTTGGCCGATTGCTCGGCGCATAGTCTTTCGAGCAGCAGATGCAACCCTGCCCCCTTTCGCCCCAATACCATGCGGTCCTTCAAATAATCGAAGGTCAATTGCTTATTGCTACAGTAGGTGATATCGCACGCATAGGCGGCTTGCCTGGCCGAACGGTCCATACCCTCGACGATACAACCGACGGTCAAGCCGAAGGCGCGGTACAGCGGCCCCATCAGCTCCGCGTCCCGTTTCACCAAATAATCGTTAACAGTCACGACATGCACGGGTATTCCCGCCATCGCCGCCGCGCACGCCGGCAGCGTGGCGACCAAGGTTTTGCCTTCGCCGGTTTCCATTTCCGCCACCATCCCTTTGATCATGATCCAACCGCCGATCAACTGCACGTCGTAATGACGCATCTGCAACGTTCGGTCGGCCACTTCCACGACCAGTGCAAAGACCTGCTTGAGGTTATCGTCGATCAGGCCTTGGATCGCCAACGCGGATTTGACGCCCGATATGCGCTCCGCCAAGGCTCGATCGTCCAGCGTCGTTAATTGGTCGCCGTAGCAATGTATCGCTTTCACCACCGACCGTAACCGTCGTTGACTGTATTTGATGCGGCAATCGAAGAAATTGTTCCATTTTGCAAGCCATTGTTCGAGCAAGCCGGGCGACGCAATCTGCCGTTCCGGGTAGATACCGGTGACGATTCCGGGTTTATACATGGCGCCCGAGCTCATAGAGACCTTATACCCCGGTCGCGAATAGCCGTTTCAAACACTGAACTGCCTCAAGAATAATTGTCTACCCAAGCGGTACCATTGCCAAGCCAGGGGCTCGGAACCCATATCGAAGCGCACGAAAACACGCTCACCCAAATGCCGTGCTTCGGCTTGCGGAGGCACCGCAAGTTCGATCTGGAAAACCGGTTCATAGGCTTTTTGGCCCTCTCCGGATGTTGGATCGATCGCAATCCGGCCGCCGCCCATAGTTCCCAGAGCTTGACTCGGTAGCTTATCGGACGCCGCCGGAAGTTGCCTGACGATAGTGGCCGGATAAAGCTGTTTGATATTGTCGACAAAACGCAGTTGTGCGCTTTGCGTTCGGGCTCTAACTAGCCCGATATCGTCTTGCCTCACGACGGTGCGAATTCTGGTCACCGGATAACTCACGACATAGGCGACTAATTCGCCTTTTTTGAGATATTTGTCCGGCAAATCCCGAGCGTTGGGCATGATCAATATGCCGTCCGTGGGACTGCGCAATGTCAACCCCGCAATCTTATCGGTGACTTGTTCCAGTTCGGCTTTTGCGGCATCGATCTGTTGTTCCAGAATTTGCGCCCTAACCCGATCCTCGCTCCAGGCGTTTTTGTATTCGGCCTGTAACTCTTCGACACGAAAGGTCAAGATCTTTTCTTGCGCTCTTAACAAGGGATCATCCATTTCCAGCAAAATCTCGCCTTCAACGACATGCCGGTCGGATAGAGAGAGAATTGTCTTTACGAACCCCTCGGTGTCAACCCGCACTTTCGCTTTCTCGGGCAGCCAGACAATCCCCTCGGCGTATGTAGCCAAAGGCATCGGCAGCAAAAAGAGAACGGCAACCAGCGCCGTCCCCACACTCACGCTCACGGTCAGCGCCCTGAGCCGCTGCCGTTGGATTACGGGACTGGTCAGCAAAAAACGAACGTGTTTCGCCAGCGGAACAACGAACATGGTTGCAACCGCCCACAACGCAATGACGACACCAATGAAAAAAAACTTGCCGGCAACGAAAACGATGATGGCAAAACTGATCAACATTCGGTAGGCAAACGATGCCGAACCGTAAAACACGAACCAAAAGCGTTCGCCCAAACCCGTTGCGGGTGAATCAGTCTTTTTTACGGCGAATAAATAACGTTGGATCAGGTATCCGATGTAATGATTTGCACGGCTGGCCAGATTGGGGATTCCCAACAAATCGGAAAAAATATAATAGCCGTCGAAGCGGAGTAACGGGTTACCGTTAAAAAATAAAGTGGAGACGCCGCCGATCAGTATAACGTTGTACGCGACGGCTCGGACGATGCCGGGCTCGACGTTAAGCCAGACGAATAACGCCAACGCCGCCAAAAACAATTCGACGCCCATGCCGGCGGCGCCCACTATGGCGCGCTTCTTTTTTTCACGAAAAGCCCAGGAACAGGATGCATCGACATAGGGAACGGGCATGAACACCAGCAGCATAATCCCCATTTCATGCACCTCGCCCCCCCACAATTTAGCGGTAAAGGCATGGCCCAATTCATGCAGAAACTTAACCATCGGATAAACAAAAAACAGCAACAACAGGTTGTCGGGCGCCATAATGCGGTCGACGACGTCGCCGCTTAGGTCCGGCCAGTGCGAGGCGGCGAGCACCGCCGCACCGATGACCGTGAGTAACCAAACCAATTGCCCTGTTCCGCTAAGCAACGGACGCACTGCAAACAGCCAACGCTCCAAAAACGGGTCCGGGTCCCAGAGCGGAAAACGCAACGATAACGGACTCCACAACCGCTGTTTCCATTTACCGCGCCGCTTCCGCTCGTGGCGCTGAAAAAGCTCCCGGGCGTCGGGAGGCACGTCGCATAACAGTAAATCGCTGGCATGCATCTGACCCAGTAATTTCACCATTTCATCCTGTGTCGGCGCGTCGTCGCCAAGACGGTCCAGCGCCAAGTCCCAGATCTCCTGGAAACTACGCTGCCCATTCATTAGCGACAACACATCGTATACGTGAGGCGTAAAACGGTGGTTTTGCCCGTTGGATTTGTCGTGCAACACGTACCACAATTGACCGCGATAATGATGACGGGAAATTTGCGCATGGCCTCTTAATTTCGGTCTAAGGCCGGCAATCCGGTGCCAAGAAGAACTGAACATAGATTCGCCCATCCTTATAGTCCCTCCGGCCACCAAGTCCACAAATTCAGGCGCAGCCAATCGAGTAGCGGTCGGGTCCATACCCAGATTAACTTGCGCTCGCCGATCGTAATTTTGCCCACGCCTTTCATACCCGGCCGCAGGAAATCCACCTGCTTTGACAACGCAGCCTCAACCCGAAAATATGTGCGCCCTTCCTTGGATTCGGATACCGGCGTGATATGCGTAACCCGGAACGGAATCACCGTATCGCTACGTCCGGCCAACACCATTTCGCCGCTTTGCTCAACAGTCAATTCGCGTATATCCCGTTCGTCGACTTCCAGAATGACCCGGTAGTCATTCAGCGGCGCGATTTCGAACAATACGTCGCCGCGCTGCGTCGGCGAACCTAGAGCTTGGCTTAAATCACCGGAAACCACGATGCCGTCGAAAGGCGCTTTGACCCGTATCCGCGACAACTGCGCCGCGATCATTTCCAACTGCGCCTCGACCTGCTTAAGTTGGGACTGCAACACGGTAACCTTACTGCGTTCGCCTTTACCCATCGCATCCCGATACTCCTTGAGAAATTGCTGTCTTTGGCTACGCCACTTCGTTTGCTCCAGTAACAAATCGGAGTCGTCCAATTCGGCGAGCGCCATATTTTCCGTAACCTGATCGCCGGCCCTGGCATAGGCCTCTTTGATATAGCCGTCGAACGGCGTCACTATGGTTCGTTGAATCTTTCCTTCGAGATAAGTCTCCGCGGTGACGCGATAGTCGCCGCTAGCGAAGGTAAAAAACAACACCGCGGCAATCAACGCGGCGCTCGTCAACTTTAAACCGGCATGAGCCGGACCGAACACCCGTCGCAAGAACGCCTTGACAGCCCACCAGGCTTTAACCGGCAACCACCTGTCCTCCCGCCATTTGCTGTCGAGAATCGGGCCGACCAGCGAGGCGACGGTTTCACACAACTCCAACGTTTTTTTGTCGAACGACAGGCCGGCCGCACGTTCCAACGTCAATGCGCCGATCACCTTCCCGTGAACGCTCATCGGTACGGTGCATATCGAACCCGTGCCTTGCTCTCGCATCAATTTCTCATGGCATCTGAGCACTTGCACCGAGCTATCGATCAACGGCGGACAAACCAACGATTGGAGCTGATCGATCGCTTCGTCCATGGCCATACCGATACTTTGCGCCAATTGCGATTTCCGGGCGAAATCGGCGCTATGCGACAATGCCTGTAGCTGCGCATATTTACCGCGTAAAAAGCCCAGGCTGACTCTTTCGCATCCGAGCAGCGTCGCCAGCTCCGTGACGACACGAGTCGCTGCCGACTGGAATTGTTCGTGTTCCAAACTGGCGACAATCAACGCCAAAACCGTCACTAACTGCTGATTTTCAGGCGTATATTTCAATCCTTCCGAACGCCGTACCATGAGCTCGAGCCAGGCTGCCCCCCATTGTAACTGACGCACGACGGCACGCATCATCGGTTCCGGCCGTAGCGCGATTTCAAGCGCGACGACGCCGAACACTTCTTCATTCAGAACTAACGGATAACCGATGTAAGCGGCCCGGAAATTCAGTTGTTGTTGCCGTTGCCCGGTATCTCTCAATACCGTCCGCCGTTCCTGTAACGCCAATTCGGCAGCCTCGGTCAAACCCAGCGTACCACGCTGTCCTTCGGGCCAGAACGACACCGGTGTCATCGGTGCTCCCTTGCCTTTAGCCAACACGATAACCGCACGCGTCACTCCGCTGATCATGGCCGCTTGCAGACTCAACCAATAACCGGCCGCATCGTCCAATTGTTCGGCGTCGACGAAATCCTTCCATAGTTGCTGATAATTGTCTTGTCCCGGTTTATCGGAGTCAACGACGCTGGCTCCGACCTTTAACAGACCGTTGTCATCCGATCGACTCCAACAGACTTGTGCTTGCCGCGATATCAATCCGTAGGGCGTGTTGTAAGTAAGCGAAATGTCGGCATTTTGCGGTAACGCATGTTGATAGGATTGCGGAATGCTTACGCCAACCCCGTTATCCGACTTGTTGTCGATGGTGCCGAGAATCTCGCAGTCGCCGCTGTGAACGATGACCGTCATACCCGGTTCGCCCGGCGCTCTTAATTCGTTGCGGTTCTCGCTTTGCGGCGCGACCTTTTTATCCATCCCGTGTTTACCCGTGAATCGATTGCTAATTTAAGCTTGCGGGAACGCCGCGGTTCAAGTCTGTTTATCCTTACCAAAGCGCTGAATCAATCGGTGCTGGATCTATCAGCGCGCCGCGCATCCCTGCTCTCCGGGAAATACGGATTAAACCGGCATTTCCTTAGTTAATGCAGCTCTTCCTTGGCCGGCGTCGCATTCTCAGGAACGGATTCTTCGGCCGCGGCGGACGAGTCTTCGCTGCGCGCGGCGATCCGGTTGACCAAGTTTTGCAGGTTTTGCAGCGAATGCATGTGCACGTAGATCAATTCCAGCTCGTCGCTTTTTGCCAACGCCAACAACTGCTCGTCCGATAATTTCTTCAGCCGCTCCCGGCTGACCGCCTGGAAGCCCCCCAACCCGAATTTACGGCCCGACGGCAAGCTGATCTGCACCTGCATCGGTTCCAGCAACTCCAATTCCTGCAATCGCTTGCAAAATGCCTGCGTCCGCTTGAACTGGCGCTGGTACTCGCTGGAAAAATTCAGCACATTTTGTAGGTACTGGGTTCGTTCCCCTTCCGCGTCGAACAGTTT
Organism: Methylococcaceae bacterium; assembly: GCA_050305675.1. GTDB lineage: Bacteria > Pseudomonadota > Gammaproteobacteria > Methylococcales > Methylomonadaceae > Methylomarinum. Next base: position 7,465 of record JBNLFT010000026.1, on the reverse strand, counting down.
TTCCCCGATGCCTTCCTGATTGCAGCCGGAAAACTGTTCGTCGATGCACAGCGTGAATCGGTCGCCTTCGGCGCTGACGGAGAACACGAACGGGTAACGCCGAATGAAGGCCGGCAGGTAGTTGGCCTCCCATTGCCCGTTGTCGTCGACGTACAAGTTTTCCTGCTCGCGTACCCCCAGTATCGCCGCCGGCATCACGGCACTTTCGTTGCCGGCGAAAATAATGCCGTATTCCGCCGCCGCACTCGGTAATTCCACCGCCGTCAACGGCACCGAATTGATCCGCTTGGCAAAGTCGTAGCTTTTTCCCGCCTTTACCGACCAGTCTTTGTGCCGTTGCTTGTTGACCGGCACGGCGCGCTCGTAGATCAAAAGTTGTGTGCTCATGGTTGGTTTCTATCCTCGTTGTTGATGGTTTGGGACCGTTTCACCGATTGTCCGCCTGCCGGAGTCTTCGGCTGCCCTCAAAATGGCGCGTTTACGGTTTTCGTCAAATGATCTTCAGTCTTCAAGGCCGTCGCCGCTCCAATCGATTAAGGCGCTGACCTGCACGCCGTCGTCCCGATCGTCAGCCTCGTCCGCCGTGTCGGGGTCGCCGCTCCGGCGTTCTTCTTCGCTGTGCAACCGGTAACGTTGTTCGTCGTCCTCGTCCTCGCTGTTTCCCCCCTGGGTCGTGAACACCAGATATTCGGGGTCGCTCCCGAGCGCCGACGCTTGTGGTCGCGGTTGGAAGGCACCGAAATAGCGGTCGAAGTAGTGGATGTCGACAAATTGCGGTTTACCATCGCCAACCTCTCTCGGCGCGACCTCGCCTGTTGCCGCCGTCGCTTCAGCAACGGTCGCTGGCTGCTGAGCCGGTAGTCTGCGGTCGCCGGCCTGCAGCACCGCACCCATCACCCCGCCCTCGCTATGCTGATAACCCAGGAGGTGGCCGATCTCATGGCTGAGGGCGCTCAATAAATCGATTTTTCGTTCCGCCGTCCCATGTTTGACGGCAATTAGGCTGCCATCGCCCGGTGTCTTGCGGAATTCTTCGTTGCGCTCCGGCGTGGCGTCGATAAACCAGCCGTGTCCGGCGGCGTCGAGATCTAGCGTGATGCGGTTGGCCACGCTGCGGCCCAGACTCAAGCCGGTCAGGTCGTCGACGCTCAGCGTTACCTGCTCTAGTTTCGCCAGCGCTTGGGCGTCGACTAGACCGGCACTCCGCCAGCTCCGTTTCGCCGCGTCGTAGATCGCGCTCAATTGCGCCGCCGTCGGCGCTGCCGCTTCCGCCGCCGTGCCTTGCGTCGCCGCCAGCAAGTTGCTGCCGGCCGCAGCCGGCAGATAGGCGGTGTCGTTGGTGCTCATCGTCACTTCGGCGAAGGAAGCCGCTCCGCCGTGGACGAACAGGCCGTAGCCGCCGTCGACCACCAGCGCGTTGAAGGCATGGCCCAACACGGTTTGCCCGTCGAGTTCGATACTGACGGTGCGGCCTTTCAATGTAATTGCCAGCTCGTGGTCGTCTGCGCCGACCGGCCGGTCCACCGCGGCGTCGATCACCAGCCCGGTGCGTTGCGTGTAGTGGCCGACGACGACGCGCTGATTCGCCGCGTCGAGGGCGGCAAACTTGTAGTCGTCAATCGCATATTGGTCGAAGATAAGGCCTGCCATACGCTCGCCGGCAAAAGTCGCGTCCAGTTTCAAAACGTAGTTGTCGCCGATCGGCAGGCCGTCGACAATCACCGAGGCGGTACCGGTTAAGGCATCCGGGCTGCCCTGGTAGCGCTCGCCGCCGATCGTCCATTGCCCCACCGGCATCGCGCGATATAAGCCGGCATCTTGAACGGCGAAATCCTGCCGATCGGTGAAGGTTATCTCCGGTGGCAACACCTGTACCCGGACGTTGTCGATGCGGGAAATGGAGTTGTTGGCGCCCAGCCCCACCATGCCGGCGTTGAGGCCGAAGCTGAATCCATCTTCGATGCGCGGCGCATATGCGTGGCTGAAGAAGTCCTGGCCGTCGACCACCAGCGTGGCGACGGTGCCGTTCAAGGCCAACAGCAGTTGGTAATCCCGGTCGGCTTTCAACTGGGCATTGGCTTGTTCGACAACGTGCCAGCCTTGAGCGTCGCGGTAGCCCATTTCCATTTTGTCGGTGGATATATTGACCCCGGCGAACTTGAAATCGAATGGGTTGTGGTAATCAAACAGCAGATAGGCGTTCGATTTCAGACCTGCGGTCGGCTTGCCGGCGTTGATCGTCGCCTCGATTTCGAAATAACCCGGCAAGCTGTCGTTGACATTGAATACACTGACGGCGTCGGCGCCCAAGCTTTCCGGGGAGATTTCCAAGCGGCCGCCGCTAACAACAAAATTACCGCTGTCGATAAAGAAGGCATCGGTTTTACCGCTGTTAAAATCCGCGCCGCGCAAAACATCGCGGGCACCGCCGGGGATGTTGCCCGGTTGCGGATCGTCCGGCGCACCGGTTTGATCTTGCCAGTCGATATCCTGCTGTTTGACCAGTCCCAGTTCGCCTTCCGGCTCGCCGTTGCGGGCAGGATCGGAGCCGGTGTCGGCGGCCCGCGTCGGGTCGGCGCCGTCGCTGGCGGACAATTCGTAGAGGTAATCCATCAGTTGCGGTTGCAGCGACCGGCTGACGGTGCCCAGGCCGAACGGCGCAAACGGCACGATGTAGCTGTTGAATTCGCCGGCCCAGTCGATCAACCGGTCGCCCCCGGTGTTGGCGATCAGCACGTCGCGGCCGGCGCCGCCGAAGGCGATGTCTTCATAGCTGGGCTCAGGACCGTCCGCCATGTCGTTCAGCCCGCCGGCGGTTTCCAGATCGTCGTCGGCCTGCAGCAGGTCGTTACCGTAGCCGCCATAAAGGCGGTCGTTGCCGGTTCCGCCGACCAGCCAGTCGTTGCCGAGGTCGCCGAACAGGCGGTCGTTGCCGTCCGAATGAACCCCGTTGACCGGCTCGCCTTCGGTCGCACTGAAGTTAAGGAAGAATCCGTCGATCTTGCGCAACGGATTGAATTCGTCGTAGGCCGCGAATTCGCCGCTGCGACCTCCGGTCCCGTAGCCCAAGCTGTCGCCGCCATTGGCGGCCGCCGCATACACTTGCGCCAACGCTTCGGCGCCGGAGATCGCATCGTCGCCGGCTCCGCCGTGCAGGAAGTCGTCACCTAACCCGCCGAACAGGATGTCGTCGGCATGCTCGGCGGCGTAGAGCCGATCTTGGTAGCCTTTGCTCGGGTCGTCGACGTTGAACGGCGTCAAGTTGACGGTCTTTTTCAGCTCGCCGTCGAGGTTGATGGTCGCCTGCTGAATCTTGCCCGCCGTACTGATGACTTGGTTCACCGCCGCCAGCGGTGCGATGCCGTACAACGGCTCTCCGCCAGTGGTGCCGTTACGGCTGGTGTTAAAGCGCCCGTCGTCGCCCAGGATACCGTCAACACCGCTGCCGCCGGAAACCCAATCGTGACCGTAGCCCCCGATCAGGTCGTCGTCCTGGCCCTCGCCGAACAGGAGGTCGTTGCCGACCATGCCGTAAACAAAATCGTCCCCCGATTCGCCGTGGATTTCGTCGCCAGCGCCGTTATCGGTTGCTTGTCCGGTCGCATCGTAGTCGGCGCCGCCGGCCGTATAATCCAATAGTTCGGCCGCGCGCACGATGATCCGTTCCCCGCCGTAGCTGTCGTATTGGAAGTGCAGATAGGCACCAGTATCCACGCCGTTGGTTCCAACCAAGCGATAAATGTTGCCGTTGTCACCGAGGATCATGTCGGCATCGGTTCCGTGGCTGCCATCACCCGGATCGTTGCGCCCGATATCGGTACCGGCCCCGCCAAAGATCAGATCGCTGCCGTCCTGACGTAAACCGGCGTCCGTCAATCCCTGCTCGAGTAGCTCCTTATCCGACTGGCCGAATAAGTTCGAACTTCCCCCGATGATGTCGTCCTGGCCCAGGTTGCCGAAGATTACGTCGTCCCCGCCGTTGCCTTCGATGTAGTCGTCGCCGTCGGCCACCCCTTCCTCCGACGCATCCAGCATCAACAGGCCATTACCATCGCGAACGGCCCCCACCGCCAGATCGATGCTTCCGTCCCCTTGAATGACGTCGTCGCCCAACTGCCCGAATATTACGTCGTCGTTCGATCCGCCTGCCAGATAGTCGTCGCCATAGGTTCCGAAGCTCTGATCGATCGCATTACCCAAATGGTCGCGGTCGACCTGTATCATCCAATCAGCCCAATCGGAAGCGGTTCGCGGATTCTCGAAGCGTTGTGAAATCAGAAGATGGCCTTGAACATCGTAGATTTCATTTCCGAGTAAGCTACGAAAACGTGGATTAACGAAATTACCTAATTGTAAAGCGCGCCGGTCTAGGGCCCCGTTGTCCCCAAGTATCAAATCTTCGTCAGCACCGCCGTCGACTTCATCGCCTCCGGTTCCTCCGAACAGAATGTCGTCGGCGCCGTGACCCAAAATCCTGTCATCGCCGCCCACGGTATGATCGACCGTATAGATCAACCGCGCCGGACGGGAAACGCCGTCGGTTTTGTCCCCCGGACCGCCGCCGCCCAATACTGCGACCGTTTGATCAAACTCATCGGTATATTCAACCCTGCCGCGGTCGCCGAATATGATATCTTCTCCGCTGCCGCCTTGCAGTGTATCGCCGTCGTCACCACCGAAAATCACTAAGGGAAGCGAAGAGGATGAACCGTCGAAACTGTCGTATCCTGCTTGGCCGTTGAAGACGAAAACCCCGTCTGACGTATGATCCAAATCCGCGGTAACCTGATCATTGCCGTTACCGGTATTCAAAGTGGTAATGGTACGGAAACCTTCACGGCGATGGGTGCTGTTGACGGTGATATTGTCGTCGCCGCTGCCGGTCCAAACGGTTATGCCATCGACAAAATTGCCTTGCTGATCATCTGTCCGGTAACTGACGGTCCCTCCCGCAAGACCTTTGACCAGCACATTGGTTAGCAACACGGCGCCGTCGCCTTCGGTGGCCGCTTCGTCGCTGATCATCAATAAATGGCGGCCGGTCCCGGCATCGATATTGAGATCGCCTAACAGCCCGTTCAAATCGCCGCGCAAGAAATCGGTTTGCGTCGAGTGATCGAAATTGGCCAGCGAGGAAACATAGATGCGTTCATCGCCCTCGTGCAGATTCAAATTGGTGACCGCCGTTGTGCCTTGGACGTTGAACACGTCGTCGCCCAATCCCAAATCGATATTCAGCTGTTCGAGAGCTTCATAGGCTATCGCATCGCCCAATCCCAGGCCGGAAAGCAAACTGCCGGTCAAGGTGCCAACGTCGCCAAATGCGCCTAATCCGCTCAATAGCGCGCTCGCCAACTGCACGTCGTCGCCGGTATTGGAGACATTCACGGTGTCACTGCCGAGTTGCCCGTCCACCGTCAACCGATAGCCGATTCCTTGCACCCTATCGGCGTCGTCTCCGACGTCAATCGTATCGTCGCCGTAGGGAACCAGATCGGGATTATCGGCTACCAGCAATTGCCAAATTTCCTCGCCGAAAGTGTCGAGCCTTAAGTTTGGCTCAATCGCGATCGTTTGCGGGTCTACCGGAAGCGCGAATTCAGCATTCAGCAACGCGACTAATTTTCGAACGTCGGCTACGTTGTTGCGATCGAAAATGTGATCCAGATTCAGCAGATTCCGCATCTCGGACGGATGGTCGGCAAATACTTCGCCTTCCGGTATCGTATTGAATTCCCTTTTTAAGAGCGTCCAGACCGACTGCTGATTGGACAACAGATGGTTTTGCAATTCTTCTTTACTGGCATTCTGGGCGACAACGATCCCGAACTGGCTTTCCAGTTCATCGGCCAAGGCCCTCAGATCGTCAAAGCTGTCCTGATCAAAAGCGTGATCCAGGCCGAGCAACTGGCCGGTCTTCGCGGTCTCGAACAAATAACTGCCGTCGTCTTCCAACACGTTGACTTGGAAACGAATCAACGACATGATCTGTTCGTTGTAAACCTCCGAGGCGAAATTGATTTCGTTTTCGATGCCGTCCACATCGATCTCGGTTCCCAGACTGTCATTCAACAAACCCGCTAAGGCTTTGACGTCCGCCAGCTCGGAGGGATCGAATGCACGCGGCTGCCCGCTATCGTCGTCCGGCAACTGCAACAACAGCCCCAATGCGAGCAAATGATCTCGGTAATTTTCGAAATAGTCCGCTGCGGTATCGCCATAAACATCGGTAACGCCATTGATCGCTTTAATTCGTATCTCGTCATTTCCCCCGTTGCCATATAGCGTCGTCAACGAATCCTGCAGCGTATTTTCGACGCTAAAATGGTCATCTTGATTGGAAAGATGGATATCGACCACATTGAAGTTTTTATAAAAAATGCCGATCCCCAATCCCATACCGACCACGGAATCCAGTTGCTCGCTATCGACCACCGTTTTGTCGAGAACATAAACATTCGGAATCGTCAGCGCGACGGATTGCACGGCAAAAACCCGGACTTCTATCACATTGAAATTCAAGTCGTAGTCAACCTCGATTTCGAACTCTGGCAGGGCCTGTCCCTGTACGTTTTGTGCCCTTAATCGCTGGATATTGCGCCCTTCCACTTCATCGAACTCGTCGTCAAAAGTGGTCGTAAAGCCTTGATCCGCAGCAAAGCCTTCGAAGTCCTGGCGCGATTGGAACTGATTGATCAAGGTGTGCGACGGCAACACGATATCGGTCGCTCCGGATGGATCAGCCAATATATCGTCGATCAAGCCCGGCTGGCGCAGACGATTTAGATCAGCCAAACGGAAGGAAACGGCGGGTTCGATCACCGCTAACGATACGCCGGAAGGCAAGATGCCCACCAATTGATCGGGATCGGTTTGAAGCTCTACCGTTTCCACGGTTTGCCTCAGCAATTGTCCGGGCTGCCCGCTGTCGCCGAACCGGTTATCGAAAACGATACGGTCGTCGCCCAAGATACCGGTATTGTTGCCGTTTTCATCGACCACGTTGTCCCGCGTCAGGCCGTCGATGACCACCGGCCCCTGAATCTTGTTCAGCTCCCGAGTCTCCGGCATTTGTACCGGCAAAACGAATTCCGGGACGGTTACCACCTTGGGGATGATTAAATCCGGTTGCGGCGTGGCGGTGGTGACCGTTTTATAGCTGGGTGCAACCCACGAATAGGCGATGCGAGGAAAAAGTTTTAGTTTTCCGATCACCAGACCATACTTGACCACCGGTTTCCAATAGCCGTTTCGGACCAATACCCGTTCGGTCGTAACGATGTCGGGCTGCGGAATATGCAGCTCTTTGGTGACCTTCGATTCCGGCAGGATCACGTTGAAATCGACGGCCTCGCCGCCGACCAGCACGGTATCGTTACCGCTACCGGTATTGATTTCGATTTCCTGATCGTCCAACGTGCCGTACAGATAGATCGTATCGTCTCCGGAACCGGTAATCACTAGG
>JBNLFT010000025.1:0-24392 GCA_050305675.1 Methylococcaceae bacterium | reverse complement strand
ATCATCTATTTGGATTATAGATTATGCTCATCGTTATTAATGTCAAGCGAGAAATCGTAATACGGGGGAAGTGATGCGGGTTTCCAGACAGGAAATGGCTAATAGCAGAAGCAAAATTATCGATGAAGCCGCACGCCTGTTCAGGGAAAAGGGGATCGAAAAAACCAGCGTTAGCGATGTAATGAACGCAGCCGGGCTGACGCACGGCGGATTTTATCGCCACTTTCGATCCAAGGACGAGTTGGCCAATGCCGCTCTTAGCGAAGTGTTTCAACGCCTCGGCGAGGAAATGGGACGCAATGTTGCGGAAAAAGGCGCCGAGCGGGCGGTGGCCGAATTCGTGGAACGCTACCTCAGCGAACGGCATGCCGATAATCCCGGCAAAGGTTGCCCGATCGCCGCGTTGGCCGTCGACACCGGCCGCAAACCGGACGTCTTCCGGCATACGATGTCGATGGGAATCGAACGGTTGGTAAATCGGTTGGCCGAAGGATTGGCGGGGACTGAGGATGCGAAACGGATTCGAGCTTTCGGATTGCTCAACGCATTGGTCGGTAGCCTGGTGTTGGCGCGTACCGCCGAAGACCAGGCCTTAAAAAACGAAATCCTCTCCGCCGGTTGCCTGATGGTGCAGCATTATCTGGGCGTCGACTCGAATAATTCGTGATGAGCTGTCCAGGCTGCGAGCGGGCGGCGGCCTGGGGTAGGGCATACCGATCGAGTGTGTCCCCGGGAGTAAAGGGGGCAAACGGCGATCGCGTGTGTGGACTGCTCGGCGCCCGGCTGTGGAAAAAGTGGTTTTTCCCAATCTGATAAAACCAATCGCCATAGCGGCCGGTATCGGGCGTGCATTCCGTGCCTTTGGAAATATCGATTGAATCGGTATCTACCTAAAGACTTTGTAGAATCTCTTCCAGCAATTGCGGGCCTTTATAGATCAGTCCGCTGTAGATTTGCACCAGGGTGGCTCCGGCATCCAACTTTTCGCGGGCGTCGGCCGCGCTAAGAATGCCGCCCGCGGCGATGATCGGCAAGCGGCCGTTCAGTTCGCCGGCCAGTTTCCTGACGACCCGCGTCGAGCGTTCCTTGACCGGAGCCCCGCTTAAACCGCCCGCTTCATTGGCATAGCGATGGCCCCGCACACTGTCCCTGGCGACGGTGGTGTTGGTGGCGATGACACCGTCGATGGCGAATTCTTTTAGAAGATCCGCGATATGGACGATTTCCTCATCGCTCAAATCGGGGGCAATCTTGACGACCAACGGCACGTATCGCTGGTATTGTTGGTGTAGCTTGCCTTGCTCGTCCTTCAGAGCCGAAAGCAGTTTCTTGATTTCGTCTCCTTGCTGCAGCTGGCGCAGGTTTTGGGTATTGGGGGAAGAGATGTTGATCGTGACGTAACCGGCCAACGGATAGCTTTTTCGCAACCCGATCAGATAATCTTCGCCGGCGTTCTCGATCGGGGTGTCGAAATTCTTGCCGATATTGATGCCCAGCACGCCGCGGTACCGGCTGCGTTTAACCTGTTCCAGCAAGTGGTCGATGCCCAAATTGTTGAACCCCATGCGGTTGATGATGGCTTGGTGTTCCGGTAGCCGGAACAGCCGCGGCTTGGGGTTGCCGGGTTGGGGCCTCGGGGTCACGGTTCCGATCTCGATAAAGCCGAACCCTAGGTCGGCCAGGGCGTCGATATGATCGCCGTTTTTGTCCATGCCGGCGGCAAGGCCCACCGGATTTTTGAAATTCAGTCCCATGACGGTTAGCGGCTTGTCGGTAGACTTAGCCTTGCCGAGCGACGACAAGCCGGTACGGTAGGCGATGTCGAGCAGTTTCAGTGTAACTTGATGTGCGGTTTCCGGATCCAGCGAAAACAGCAACGGGCGCAATAGGGGGTAGGTGTTCATAGGTGTTATTTATGATCTATTTGGTACGGTGCCGGATCGACGGCAGGCGTTTTGTTTAAAATCAAAGCGCTCAGCAAAGCTGCCGACGCCGGGCCCATGACCAGGCCGTTACGGAAGTGCCCGGCATTGACGTACAGATTTTCGAATTCGGGATGGCGTCCGACATAAGGTACGCCATCGCGCGTGCCCGGCCTCAGTCCGGCCCAATGGGCAACGACCTCAAATTCCTGCAGCGCAGGAAGTAGCCGGGTGGCGAAATTGTGCAGTTCGGTTTTGGCGTGCTCGGTAGGCTGTTTTTCGAAGCCTTGTTGATCCACCGTGCTGCCGGCGAGGATGTTTCCGTCTCGGCGCGGAATTAAATAGCGGTCATCGTCCAGCACCATGTGCGGCAGTGTGTCCGGGCGGGCTGCGAACAACAGCATTTCACCCTTTACCGGTCTGATGTCGATGGTTTGCGGCCTGCCAGGGAACAGATTGCTCAATAATTCGTTGGTCCACGCACCGGCGGCGATAACCAGCCTGCCGGTATCGATGTTACCGCGGCCGGTATGAACGGTGACGATTTTGTTTCGCTGGGATCGAACGCCGGTGATTTCGCAGTTTTCGATAAAGCGGACGCCGGCCTTTAGCAAAAAGGCTTTTAAAGATTTCAACAGCCGCGGATTCCGGGCTTGGGCGATCTGCGGCAGCCACAATGGGTTTTCCGGTTGTGTATTCAGTTCGTTGAAGAAATCGGCAGCGGGCGTTTCGTAGGCGATTTTGCTGTTTCGGCACCATTCGACGGCTTCGGCGATATCGGGCGTCTTGCAGATCAACAAGCCGCAGTCGTACCATTCGGGATCGATGCCGGTAGCGCCGAGTAGTTCCCGGGAAAGCTGAGGATAGCGGCGCAAGCTGTCCAGTACCAGGTCGGTGATCGCTTGTGCTTGCCGCCAAGGATAAAGCGGCAGCAGAATGCCGCCTCCGGCCCACGACGATTCTCGGCCGATTTGCGACTTTTCGAGAATGGTGACGCTGCAGCCGGACCGCGCTAGCTCCTTAGCGGTTAGCAGGCCGTTGATGCCGCCGCCGATAATGGTGATATCAGAACTGTGTTTCATTGGTGAGATTCGTCGAGGGGTGATCGGACTAAAACTCGGTCGCTATATTGGTTCCGCAATTTTAACTATCGTATCAACGCAGGGGCGCTGGCTGTCTTTAGGGAAATGCAGATCTAGTCAACGTTTCCCGGAGTGCAGGGATGCACGATCAAAATCAATTACTATAAAAGATCGATTTCGTGAGGTTAAGGAAAATCGCATTTCCCTTAACCGAGCGCTGACAACTCCAGAGCGGTTTTATTCGGCGCTTCCTTAGTGACGCATTGTATTCCAAGGCGCGAGTCTCGATTCCTCCGCCGTTAGGGAAACGCCGGTAAGAGACCGTTGTTCCGGGCGAGGAATAGCTGTCTTATTTTAAGGTAACACGGGGAAAAGGATAAAAAAACTGTTCAATGGTTGTTTGTCGCAAAAAAGACAAAACCGCTGTTGTTTTTTTTTAACAATCTCTTGTGTTAGTTCACTTATATGCTATATGTTATTGATTAATAATGGCAGAAAAAAATTAGAAAAATACGACTAAAACTTGTAAGGAAGTCAATTAGCTGCTATTATTGCGACCGTGAACAAATTCTGTGTTGTATAACAGCAAATACAGTTTGATAACAACAACCTCTTGAGGGGGAATCAATGACGAAAAATAAATCTAAAGTAGCGCTGGGCGTAGCTGCAGCGACAATAACAATGGCCGGTGCGATGGTTTCTCCACAAGCGGCTGCACATTCCAAAGCCGAGCGAGTTGCCGATGCGACTGCGAAAAAAACCGAAGCGTTGGAAATGCAAGTCCAGCAAATGGCAGCTATGATGGAAGCAATGCAAGCCGAATTGAGCCGCGTTAAAGCCGCTTCCACCGATGCAACAGCCGCTAATTCAGCGAAAGTCCAAGAATTGGATCAATGGATGGCGTCGGTTAAAAACGCGCCCGTTCACGTTGCGACCAAAGATCATGTGTTCTCCGTCCGTGGCGGTTGGTATCACTTCAATGACGGCCGCGGCTCCACCGTGGACGCTTTAGGAGCGGGAACCGGTGTGGGTACCGATATTCTGACCAGCGAAACAGACAAAGACGCTTTCTACTATGGCGGCGCGATCGACTTCAACATGAACAATGATCTGTTCGGCCTGATGGACGATACGTCTTTCGGCATCGAATTAGGTATTGAATACACCGAAGTCGGTGATAGAAAAACAAGTGGTTTGACTCAAGCTATCACTGCGTTGGATACGGCTAACGGCGGTACGGTTCCTGGTGCGGCGGCAAACTTGCAGCAGTCAGTAACTGTCAACATGCTGAGAATTAACGCGTCTCCAAAAATTAAATTCATGCACGGCAGCAAATTCAGACCTTGGTTGATTCCAGTCGGTCTGGACATCAACATTATCAGCCCGCCGTCAGACGCGGTAACCGTTTTGAACACCGGTATGCAGTTCGGCGCCGGTGCCGAATACGAATTGCTGGACGGCATCGTGATCGGTGCGGACGGCCGTTACCATCACTCTTTCGACGATGTCGACGGCGTCGATACCGACGGTTTCACACTGGGCGGTTCACTCGGTTTCAAATTCTAAGATTTTCCCATCTTAACGGAACCAAAAAAGGGGAGGCGTCACAGCCTTCCCTTTTTTTATGGCCGAAAAACAGGTGGAGGCGCGACGTTCGGGGTAAAATCCAATGCACCTTGCACCTTGCACCTTGCACCTTGCACCTTACTGTCTTAGCGCATGAAGTATCTGTACCCCGAGATCGAACCGTTCCAGTCGTTTTTACTCGATACCGGAAGTTGCCATCGGGTTTATGTCGAACAATGCGGCAATCCGCACGGTTTTCCGGTCATCTTTCTGCATGGCGGCCCTTGTTCGGGTTGCCGGGCCGATCACCGCCGTTTTTTTGATCCGGAACGTTATCATATAATTCTTATGGACCAGCGCGGCTGCGGCCGTTCTCTGCCGTTCGGCGAATTAGCGGAGAACACCACACAGGATTTGATAGACGATATGGAGCGGATACGATCGCAGTTGCGAATCGGTCGCTGGTTATTGTTCGGAGGATCCTGGGGCGGAGCGCTTGCTTTGTTGTATGCCCAACAACATCGACAACGGGTCGCCGGGATGATTATTCGCGGCGTCTTTCTCGCACGCAGCAAAGACCTGGATTGGTTCGTCAAAGACGGAGCCGGTAGAATGTATCCTGAATTGTGGCAAGCGTTGGTGGACAGCGTTGCCGAGTGCAAGCGGCACGATTTGTTATCGGGCTTGTGCGGCACGATGTTCGGCGATGACGAGGTTGCCAAGAGAAGAATGACGCGGGCCTGGTTGGCATGGGGCGGGCAAACGGCGCTGGGAGCGGATTATCGGGGCGATAACGAGCCGCGCCATATCACGGAAAAGATGGTGCAACAGGTGCGTATGGAAATGCATTATGCGAAACACCGGTATTTCATCGAGGAGAACCGGATATTGGACAATTGCGCTGTTTTGCAAGACGTGCCGGCGGTTATCGTGCACGGTAGAAATGATGTCGTTTGTCCGCCGGAAGCCGGTTACCGTCTGGCGCAAGCCTTGCCGAAGGCGGAATATCTGGTGCTGCCGAACGCCGGCCACGTGGCTCAGGGGAAAGAAATGATCGATGCGCTGGTGTCGGCAACGGATAAGATGGTTCTTACAATTGGCAGTGAACGGAAACGAGTTGAGTAATCGAAAAAAACGCGTGGTAATCGCGATCACCGGGGCGACCGGCGCGATTTACGGAGTCAGAATGCTGCAAGTGTTACGGCAGCGGGACGATTGGGAGACTCATCTGGTGATTTCTACGGCGGGTCTGGTCAATCTGAAACATGAATTGGACATGGAGCGCTCCGAGTTAGTTGGCCTGGCCGACGTGGTGCACGGTATTAACGATATCGCCTCCTGTATCGCCAGCGGCTCGTTCAAGACCGAAGGCATGATAGTCGCGCCATGTTCGATGAAAACGCTGGCGGCCATTGCCCACGGTTTCGGCGACAATCTGATCTCACGGGCGGCCGACGTCGCCTTGAAAGAGCGGCGCAAGGTCGTGCTGGTGCCGCGGGAAGCGCCGTTGAACTTAGCCCACATCCGCAATATGGCTAGCGCGACCGAGATGGGGGCGATCATTTATCCTCCGATGCCGGCATTCTACAACAAGACCGATTCGCTCAGCGCAATGGTCGACGAAGGTGTCGGCCGTATCCTGGATATGTACGGCATCGAAACCGGTTTATTCGAAGAATGGAAAGGCTTGTAGGCCCAGCCGAAGAGGTGCGAGGTGATTAGCCATGTCCACGGGTCTAAGTCCCAAGATCGCACGGTTTCATTTTCGGGTGATCGGATTGTCTATTCGACGACTTGAGCGAGGGGTTCCAATTTTCGCAGCTCCTTAACCGATTCTTCGCATCGCCGTTATTCATCAAACGCCATTCGTTAATAACGTACCTGTCATTATTTCATCCCATCAGGCCGTGTTTTCGGACAAGTGGCGGCCTTTCCTTTGCCGGCGCCGCTTGCACCTGCGGCGGTTAACCAAAATTTAACCACATATTAACCCTTGGTAAACCTGGGGTTTTCTATAATGCGAGTCCTTCAATGACAATAAAGGAAAGGCGGTTTTGCGGACTCGAAATTTATGGGAATTTGACCGGTTCATTCTGACCCATTTCATAATTCCGTTTTTGGCGTTTGTGGCGGTTTTCTCGGTGCTGGAGTTTTCCCGCCTCGATCTTCGTTTAGCCCACAATTTTTACGATCCGGCCAGCGAGGGCTGGCCTTGGCGCGATCATTGGTTGACCAAGACCGTATTGCATGACTGGGGGCAGGTACTCAATATCGCTGCCGGTGCACTAGTGCTGCTTGCGCTATTGTTGTCGCGTCTTGTTTCCCCGCTACGACCTTATTTTAAGATGCTGGCGTTTCTGTTTGTCGCCAGTGTCACCGGTCCGGTGCTGATTGCCCTGATAAAGAACAGCACGCACATTTATTGCCCGTGGGATCTTACGCTGTTCGGCGGCGACAAACCCTATATACGCTTGTTCGATTTCGCCGCCTATCCGTTGGCGGTTGGCCACTGTTTTCCGGCCGGCCATGCCGGCGGCGGTTTCGCCTTTGTCAGTTCGTATTTTTTCCTGGCGCTGGCCAAGCCGCACTATCGTTTATACGGGCTCGCCTGCGGTATCGCAATCGGCGTGATTTTCGGTGCGACTCAGCAGGTGCGGGGCGCCCATTTTCTGAGTCACGACGTATTTTCGTTGGGGTTGTGCTGGTTCTCCTCGCTGTTTTTATTCGTCGCGTTCTTTGGGAGGCAAATACAATGGAAATGAACCTGTTTCGTCCCCAACCGACAAAATCCCGTTTTTCCCTGTTGGGTCTGGCGTTCGTCGTTAGTCTGCCGGTTTTTGCGCTATTTCGATTGATATTGTTAATCAGGCACTACTCCGATATCGAGGAGCCGGTCTACAAGCTCGCCGTGGCGATGTTGCTTGGGGCGGTGCACGATATCGCGTTCTTGAGCTACTTGCTGATACCCTTCGCGCTGTATCTATTGCTGGTGCCGAATCGCTTTTTCCGTTCATCGCTAAACAAGCTGATCGTCTATGTGTTTTTCTTCGCTTGCCTGTACGGACTGTATTTCGATCTGGCCGCCGAATGGTTGTTTTGGAGCGAATTCGGCGTGCGCTTCAATTTCATCTCGGTGGATTATTTGATTTATACCCACGAAGTGGTCAACAACATCATCGAATCCTATCCGTTGACAGGGTTGTTGAGTGGAATATTTGTCATGGCGGCCATGACATTCGCAGTGTGTCGAAACGCGGTGCGTGCGCATCTGGCGGTGGAAGACAGCTTCATCAGCCGCTTAAGAATAGCGCTGGGATTGCTGGCGTTGCCGTTAATCAGCTACGCGGCGATCGACCAGTCGTGGCACGATATTTCTCGCAACCGCTTTATCAACGAAATATCGGCGAACGGCCCCTATCAGTTCTTTGCCGCATTCAAGAACAACGAAATCGATTATCGTCGGTTTTATGCCCTGGAAGACGATCAAATCTTGTCCGGACAGATCAAGGATCTGGTCGGCATGGACGATGCGACCAAGGGGCAAACGCAGCTGTACGACATCGATCGCCATGTCGTCGGCCAAGGCGCCGAGAAGCACTTGAACGTGGTATTGATCACTGTGGAAAGCCTTAGCGCCGAGTTCCTGGGACATTTCGGCAGTCGGGAGAATCTGACGCCTTTCATGGATCAATGGTTCGAACAAGGCCTGCTGTTCACCAATTTTTATGCGACCGGCACCCGAACCACTCGCGGACTGGAAGCGTTGACCTTGTCGATTCCGCCCACCCCCGGACGGTCCATCGTCAAACGGTCGGATAATGGGGGAATGTTCAGCTTGGGCCGGGTGTTTCAGCAAAAAGGCTACGACACCGTTTTCCTGTACGGCGGTCGCGGTTATTTCGATAATATGAATGCCTTTTTTTCCGGTAACGGCTATCGCGTTATCGACCAGACGGACTTGACCGAGCAGGAAATTCATTTCGAAAACGCCTGGGGGGTCGCAGACGATGACTTGCTTAGCCGGGCCTTGACGGAAGCGGATCGGTTGCATGGGACAAACAAGCCGTTTTTGTTCCACATCATGACCACCAGCAATCACCGCCCTTTCACTTATCCTGCTGGCCGCATCGATATCCCCTCGGGAAGCGGCCGTTCCGGCGGCGTCAAATACACTGACTATGCGATAGGGGAGTTCATTAAGGCCGCGCGCGGAAAACCCTGGTTCGACGACACCGTCTTCGTGGTCGTGGCGGATCATTGCGCGGGCAGTGCCCGCAAGGCGGAATTGCCGGTGGACAAATACCACATTCCGTTATTTATTTATGCGCCGAAACATCTGCAACCGGGTAAGATAGATATCTTGTCAAGCCAGATAGACGTCGCTCCCACGCTGCTCGGATTACTGAATTTCAGTTATGATAGCCGGTTTTTCGGCAGGGATATTCTGAGTATCAGGCCGGAGCAAGGACGGGCATTGATCGGCAATTATCAGAGACTGGGCCTGTTCAAGGACAATAAACTGGTTTATTTGGCGCCGCGGCGGCAGATAGTCGTAGTCGACGATCCTTTTAACCGCTCGCTACCGCTGAAGCCGGAGCAGGAGCGAGGATTGTTGTTGGAAAACATGGCCTATTATCAAGCCGCCGATTATATCTGGACCCACCGTATGAATCGTTATTAGGCAAATCTTGGTTCGTTTAACAAATTCATTGCTCGGTTACGCGTGGTTGTCGATCGCAGCGGCGCTGACGACCATCGCGCTTAAAAGCTATGCCTATTGGCTGACCGGCTCGGTCGGCTTGTTGTCCGATGCGCTGGAATCGCTGATTAATTTGGCGGCCGCACTGATCGCCCTTATTGCATTGATGATCGCGGCCAAACCGCCCGACCGCCAGCATGCTTACGGCCACGAAAAAATTGAATATTTCTCCAGCGGCGCGGAAGGGGTGCTCATTCTGCTGGCGGCCTGCGGTATCATGCTTGCCGCCTGGGAAAGGCTTCAGCATCCGCAACCGATTCGGCAATTGGATGTCGGGCTGGCGGTGTCGTTTGTCGCGTCGCTAATCAACCTGGCGGTGGCGCTTATTCTAATCCGGGTCGGCAAGCGTCGGCATTCGATCACCCTGGAAGCCGACGGCCGGCATCTGATGACCGACGTTTGGACCACCGCCGGGGTGATTGCCGGAGTGGGTTCGATCGCCGTATTGGAATGGTTGGGGCATCCGGGTTGGGACATACTCGATCCGATTATCGCGATGTTGGTGGCGTTGAATATCGTCGGCACCGGCGTCGGTCTGATGCGGCGTACCTTCGCCGGTTTGATGGACGTGGCGATGAGCGCCCGCGAACAGCAAGCGATTACCCGAATCCTGGACGAATTCGCGCGGCAAAACGGTGTCGATTACCACGCATTGCGCACCCGGTATGCCGGAACTCGCCGCTTTATGTCGGTGCATATTTTGGTGCCCGGCGAATGGTCGGTGCAGCGCGGCCATGATTTGCTGGAAAGGATCGAAAGCAAGATAAGTAACGAATTCGATAGTATCGATATCGATACCCATTTGGAGCCAATCGAGGATATTGCCTCTTGGCGGCACAATAACCAGCTCCCCGGGGAATAGTGATGGCAAATAGAGTATTGGTCTGGGATCTTTCGCTAAGAATTTTCCATTGGTTGTTGGTGGCGGCTTTTATTGTCGCCTATTTGAGCGAAGACGATTGGTTGACGGTGCATGTCTGGGCCGGTTATACGGTCGGCGGCTTGCTGTTGTTTCGCCTGGTCTGGGGGTTTATCGGCGGTCGCTATGCGCGGTTTAGCGACTTTTTGTGCAGTCCTTGGACGGCCTGGTGCTATTTGCGGCAAGCGTTGGCGTTAAAGGCGCGCCGCTATCTTGGCCATAATCCGGCCGGGGCATGGATGATTGTGATGCTGTTGCTTGCGCTGTTATTGACGACGGTAAGCGGACTTGCCGTTTATGCGGCCGATCAGGGGGCCGGCCCTTTGCGGGGTTGGGTGAACCCGCGCTACGAAGAGCTATGGGAGGAAGTTCATGAAGTCAGTGCCAATTTCACTTTGGCTTTAGTGATTTTCCATGTTTTGGGTGTCTTGCTGGAAAGTTTCGTACATGGCGAGAATCTGGTTAGAGCGATGTGGCACGGCTATAAAAACGCCGACGACGTTGACGGCGGCCAATGACACGTCCTTTGCGAATAGGTAAAACACGGCTTTTGCCGACATTTTGGAGGGCTGTTGGATGAGCGGCCCGACCGCTGTTATAAGGAAAACAAAGATCGTGATCGATACGGAACATAAGTACTTACCCTATCTGTTGGCGGGCGTTTTTATACTGGCTGCGTTATATATCCGGCCGTTAATGCCGATCGATGAAACGCGTTACGTCGCGGTCGCCTGGGAAATGTGGTTGCGGGGCGACTTTCTGGTGCCTTATTTAAACGGGGAGCCTTACAGCCACAAACCGCCGTTGTTCTTCTGGTTTATGCATTTAGGCTGGTTGTTGTTCGGCGTCAACGACTGGACGCCGCGGTTGATCGCTCCGCTTTTTTCGCTGCTGACGCTGGCCTTAATGGGGCGTCTGGCCAGATTGTTGTGGCCCGGGCGCGAGGCTACCGCGCAACTGAGTCAATTGATTCTGATCGGCTTTTATTTCTGGGCGATCAGCAGTACGCTGACGATGTTCGACGTGATGCTGAGTTTTTTCGTCCTGCTCGGTGTCTGTCAGCTGTATGCCATGGCCGTCAACGGGTTGCGGGTGCGTAACTGGTTGCTGTTGGCAGTGGCAGTGGCGATGGGCATTCTTAGCAAAGGGCCGGTCATCTTGCTGCATTTGCTGTTTATCGTTTTGTCCGGTCCGCTATGGCAGCGAGGCTTGCCGAAACGGATCACCTGGGCGGCCTGGTATGGCGGCGCGTTCGGTGCCATGTTACTCGGTATAGGATTTGCGTTATGCTGGGCGCTTCCCGCGGCGATCCAGGGCGGCGAGGCGTATCGCCAGGCGATTTTATGGGGGCAAACCGGCGGCAGGATTGTAAAATCCTTCGCCCATCAATTACCATGGTGGTGGTACTTAAAACTGTTGCCGCTGTTGTTGTTGCCGTGGCTGCTTTGGCTGCCGCTGTGGCGGGGACTCAAACAAGCGGAAGTCAAGGATAGCGGGCTGACGTTTTGTCTGTACTGGATCGTGCCGGTTTTGTTGGCTTTTTGCGTCGTCAGCGGCAAGCGCGTGCATTATTTGCTCCCGTTGTTTCCCGCAGCTTCACTATTGGCCGCGCGACTGGTTATTCCCTATTCCGGCGAGGCGCGCGTCTGGCGACACTCGCAGCGGCCGCTGGCCGCGATTGTTGCCTTACTTGCCATTGGCGGATTGGTCTTTCTACCGTTGAACAAGGCTAATGATTGGCTGCCTCTGTTGCAGTCTCTTTCCCCCTTTTGGCTTTGGGCCTTGCTTTTGGCAGCGGGAGCGTGTTTCTGGCGCACCGCCGCCAGCCTGTTTCAAAGCGTTGCAATGGTCAGCCTGCTTACGGCGGTATCGTCGCTTGCCATTGCCGGCGGATATTTCCAGGTTGCCAGCGAACGCCACGACGTCAGCGATACCGGCCGCCTGTTGGCGGAGTTACAGAGGCGTGGAGAAGAAATCATGTATCTGGGCAAATACCACGGCGAATATCATTTTGCCGGACGGCTGGAACGACGCATTCAATCGATCGACAGCATCGCGCAATGGGAGTCCGAGTATCCCGGGACCTACTTGGTCGTCCGTTTTCGGCACGAATTGCCGGAAACGTCGGGCAACGCGATTTTCCGCCACGCCGACAGGGGGCAAAACGTCGCGGTCATCCGCCACCCGTCGTGGTCACGGAACGACGGCGGAAACTAACGTAAACGGATGAGCATGCGTTTGTTGATCGTTGAGGACAGTCGGGACCTGTTGTTGGAATTGACCGATTTTTTTGAATCGCAGGGGGGGGTGGTCGACACGGCCACCGACGGCATTACCGGTTTACATCTTGCGGTGGTCAACGACTACGACGTGATGATTCTGGATTTGGGTTTGCCGGGCATGGACGGTCTCGAAGTATGCAGGCGTTTGCGTGAGGAAGCCGGCAAATGGTTGCCCATTTTGATGTTGACCGCCAGGGATACCTTGCAAGATCGGGTGCAAGGGTTCGAGCACGGTGCGGACGACTATCTGGTCAAACCGTTTGCGCTCAAGGAACTGCAACTGCGAGTTCAAGCCCTGGACAGACGGGGGAGCGGCAGGCCAACGGCCAAGGTTTTGCGGTGCGCGGATTTGGAGCTCGATACGGAAACTCGTTCGGTGCGCCGGAACGGCAAGGAACTCGAACTAACGGTGATCGAGTTTCAAATCTTGGAGCTGTTGATGAAGCGGAGCCCAAAGGTTGTGAACCGAAACGAGATCGCGTTTACGATTTGGGGAGACAATCCGCCCGACGCCGACGTGCTTAAAGTTCATATCCATCATTTGCGCAATGCCATCGACAAGCCTTTTGCCGTAAAGTTACTGCAAACTGTACGAGGCATCGGTTATAAATTGCAGTCGACGTATGCCGTATCGTCTTAACATCCGTTACCGGATATTCCTAACCTATCCGCTGCTCGGATTTCTGATCAGCCTGATCGTTATCCTGTTCTTCGTCGTTTCCTTCGACATGCTGGAACGGCAATTCATGGAAAATTTTTTGTTGGAGGAGTTGGACCACTTTATCGAAAACAGTCGGCAAAATTCCGCATTGACGGAACAGTATGCGCGCCACTGGCGGATTTTTAAGGTCGATTCCGATCACCCGGTGGAGTCTCTCGATTTCCTGTCCGCTTATCCGCCCGGGACCTACGACGTGGTGCTGGACGGCAGCATGCACGATGTGGGAATTGCGGAGCACGGAGGGGCAAGATACTACATCTTGTACAACGACCAGTCGCTGGAATCGTTGGAAATCAATCTGATCGTATTTTTGACCGCGGGGGCCGCATTGATCGTGTGGGCGGCAACGGCCTACGGTTTGTGGTTTTCCAAGCGAGTGTTGAAGCCGGTCATGTCGCTGGCCGATGAAGTAAAAACCCTGGACTTGGAAAACGCCGGCTCGATCGCGGTGAAAAATTACGCTCACGACGAGGTAGGTTTTCTGGCTTCCGAGTTCAATGGCTATGTCAATCGCATCAAGACGCTGATCGAGCGCGAGCGGGAGTTTTCCGCCAACGCCAGCCATGAATTGCGTACTCCGCTGACGATCGTCAAAGCGGCGACCGAATCGCTGTTGCTGAGACCCAATCTGCCGGAAGATCTAAAACAGAAGCTGCGGCGGATCGAACGGGCCGCGAACGAGATGAGCGAGCGGTTGCAGGTATTGCTGATACTATCGCGCGAACCGGATGCATCGCAAGAAGGGGTGGAGACGACAGATCTCGTGCAACTATTGGAGCAACTGCTGGACGATTACGAAACGCTACGGCCGCCGGCGGTCTCGGTCGTCGAGCAAATATTCTCCCGGCCGCTGATACGGGCGCCACGTGCCATGCTGTCGATAGTCCTGAGTAACGTCATAAAAAACGCCTTTTCCAATACCGAGCAAGGGACGATTCGGTTGGAGGTTACCGATCGGTCGCTGAAAATTACCGATACCGGAAAAGGGATTCCGCCGAACAACCTGCAGCATATCTTCGAACGCGGTTATAAGGACCGGAGCAGCCGGGGATTGGGCTTGGGATTATCGTTGGCACAGCGAATTTGCCGTTACTATCATTGGCAGTTGTCGATCGACAGCGTAACCGGAGAAGGGACCACGGTGAGCCTAGTTTTCGCAAGCTAAGGAAAGCGTCGAGCGGGTGCCGGCGCGGCGCAGGCAGCGGCGTCGACCCAAACCCAAACCCAAACCTCGGACTTTTCGTTGTCATAAGTACCTATTCCGGCGTTTACGGTACGATTGCAGCGGTGCGCGGCGACAATCGTAGCGGCGGTTCGGGTAAATCCGGGTTCGCTTCGCCCCTCTGCCGACGTTTTTTCCTTACCGACAGTCTGCTAAAATTTTCCTGCCCGTAATACCTTTGTCGGGCCGGCTACGATAACAATAACGTTTTTCAGGAAGTTCGATAGACGTGCAGACAGAGTACAGACTTGGCAGGCTGCTGGAAAACTCCGCCTGGCCGTGGCTCGCATTATTTTTCGTCGGGCTGTTTCCCTTCGCCTACGCTTTTTTTCTGCATTATCCCGATGAGCGCCATTACGTAGATGGCGCACTGCAAATGCTGGACAACGGCGACATCTGGGCGCCGAGGACGGCGGAAGGCGAATTGCGTTTGAAAAAACCCATTCTTGCGTATTGGGTCACCGCGTTGGGTTTCGCCTCGTTCGGAATCAGCGAACTGGGTGCCCGACTGCCTTTTCTGTCGGTCGGCTGTCTGACGCTGTGGTCGACATGGCACATCGGTCTATTCGTGTTCAGCGACCGTGCCAAAGCGTCCTTGGCCGTGGCGATTTTGCTCTGCCACCCGCCGTTCGCGCTAGCTTCTCAACGCAGTATGCCGGATATTTTGCTGTGCTTGGGCTTGTTGCTTTCCGCTTTCGGAGCCTTGCGCTTAATGCAACCGGAGCGAGCTGGCGCGATGCCCTATGCGTTGTTTTATGGCGGGATCTTTTTTGCGCTGCAGAGCAAGGGCTTGTTGGCGTTGGTGTTCCTGGCCTATTGTTGGGGTTACGCGTTATTGTCGAAAGACGAAAGTTGGCTAAAGGACGCGCGAGGGCACGTCGCCGGCTTGTTGTCGACCGCCGTCTTGGGCGGGATTTGGTTCGTCTGGGCGGGAATGCGCTATCCTGAGGCCCTGAATGCGTTCGTCGACGACCAGGTTGGCGAAAAGCTGCAATTTATGCCGCTAAGCATCGTATCCAACGGGGTGTTTTATCTCGTTTATTTCCTTATATTGGGCTATTTACCCTGGTTGATAGCCGCGCTCTACGGTTACCGCCGAAGTTCGCCGCAAGCGGGCAACAAACCAAGGTATTTGTCGAGTTTTATCGTCGGGTGGACGGTACTTTTTATATTTCTGTTCAGCCTGGGGAATCGCAGCACAACTCGCTATATGGTTCCGCTCAGTCCGTTGCTGGCGTTGTTTAGCGTGCATTGCCTATGCGCGGTCGATTCAGTCCGCGCGGCCCGCTGCATGAGGTTCTTAACCCGGATCCTGGCGGTGTTATTGCTGGTCCTGGCCTCGGTGTTGGCGATGATGCTGTGGCAACTTGAAGCCACTGTCTTAGCCGCTTTCGTTCTGATTCTCTGGACCTGCATCGCGATCGGCGTTTACCGCCTTGCCCGCATGGTTTCTTCCCGCCAGCAGGGCTTCTTGCTGGCCGGCGGCTTGTTTATCGGTTGGCCGCTACTGTTCGTGGCGTTATATCCGGTATTGCCCGACTCTGGGGGCGATGCGGCCAGGATTTTGAACAGGCTGCCCGATATTCGGTCGAAGCCGGTGCTCTATCTCGGCACGCCTTCGTCTGCCAACCGGGTCCGCTTATCGTTAAAAGGAAAATCGGTTGTCGAACAACATGAAGAATGGACATCCGCGATCGATACCGGGGCTTACAGTGCGTTGGTATTGCCCCGGGAAGACAGCGAATCACCCGCGTTTGCCGATCTGGCCATTCGCGGGGAATATGTCAGGGGGTTCGACAAGGTCAAGTTGAGGGTATTTATCGAATCGGTGCTAACCGGCGATTTCAAGGCTTACCTGGAGGGCAATACTCGGTATTTCCGGGTCTTGTCGAACCGTTGAAGAAGCGGCCGGCGCGATCTGTATGCCGTCAGACGTTAAACGCCCGTCATTCCAATTGCAAGCGTTTCTTTTCGCGTTGGATGAAATATAGATTCCGCGAATAAATCAATAAGCCGCTGGCTTGTCCGACGATGAATACCGGGTCCATGCGATGAATGGCATAGATCAGCAAAGTCAGTCCGCCGGCAATGCTGAAGTACCAGAAGGCATGCGGGATAATACTGCGTTTTTCCCGCTCGCTCTTCAGCCATTGCACCAGAAAACGGGCGGAAAACAGCCCTTGTCCCAAAAATCCTACGGAAATCCAGATCAGTTCTTTAGTCATTGCCTATAACCTCTATTTCGGCGCGTTTGGCGCGATGATTTAGCCAGATAACGCCCAGCAAATCGACGATTCCCGCCAGCAGGCGATCCAGCGTCCCGTATTTCGAACGGCCGCTGGCGCGTCCCCGGTGATTGACGCCTTCCGAGATGATCTCGCCGCCATTTCGAATGATCAAAGCCGGTAAAAAACGGTGCATGTGGTTGAAATAAGGCAGCAATAAAAACTGTTCCCGCAAAAACAATTTTAGGCCGCAACCGGTATCGGGCGTATTGTCGCGCAACAGCGTCGAGCGTACGGCATTGGCTAATTTGGAACTGAATCGCCGCCAGGAACTGTCGTTCCGCTGCTTGCGCCAACCCGCTACCATCCAAAGTTTCGGATTGCGGCTGCGTTGCGTCTGAAAAATGTCCCACAAACGCGGGATGTCGCCCGGATCATTCTGGCCGTCGCCGTCGAGGGTGGCGATAACGCCGTACTTAGCCGCCATCACGCCGCTATGGATGGCGGCACTTTGACCGCAACTTTGTCGGTGGCGTAAAACACGCAATGCCGAAAGACGCTGCTTCGCTTGTGTCAGAACTTGCGTCGTTTCATCGTTGCTGCCGTCATCGACATAAATGATTTCGTAGTTCTTGGACGAGGACATCGCGGCGACGATTTCATCCAACAGAGGGTCTATGTTCTCGGCTTCGTTGAAAACCGGGACGACTACAGAGATTTCCAAAAATCGTTCTCCAATAACATTAATTCGGTGCGTGGTTCGTGGAACGGATGGTCGGATTGAATTAAACCGGGTGGGAGATGGACAACCCGCCGTTAACCGAACCATTATATTATTTTAAGCTTTAATGTTCATTAACTTCGTTGGTGGGCATACCGATGCGGCGTCCTATTGGGTTGAAGAATAACGGGATTGCTACAGTTGGCGCCAATAACGTCGAAACAGGTTTCGATCGCTTGCTTGTCGAGGCCGTTGGATTTATCGTTAGCCGAATCAACGAAGTGAGTTTGTTTGACGAGGGGGTTTGGATGAATACGAACGGCGTATTGGTTGTTAAGCGGTTTTTCGTGGTAATCTTTTGTTGCGTTTTCCATAGTGCGGCGGTCGAGTCTGCCGAAGGAGTGCCTGCCATGCCTTTAACTCTGAGTGCATCCGATTTTGTCGACCAGGGGGAAATCCCGAAACGGTTTACCTGTGACGGGAGTGACGTCTCTCCCGCGTTGAGTTGGTCCGGGGTGCCGGAAAACGCGCAAAGTCTGGTGCTGATCGTGGATGACCCGGATGCGCCGGATCCGGCCGCACCGAAAATGACTTGGGTGCATTGGCTGCTGTACAACCTGCCTGCGCACGCTTCCGGACTGCCCGAGGCGGTGGCCGAAGGCGATCTGCCGCACGGCACCTTGCAGGGGACCAACGATTGGCGGCGTACCGGTTACGGAGGCCCCTGTCCGCCTAAAGGCAGGCACCGTTATTTCCACAAGCTATACGCCTTGGACGTCGTGTTGCCGGATCTGCATCGGCCCGGCAAGGCCCAACTGGAAAAAGCCATGCAAGGGCATATTATCGAGCGGGCGGAACTGATCGGAACCTATAGCCGCGGTCGCTGACCTCGGTTTACGGTTTCAGCGTCTTCAGGATATCCAACGGGAAGACGATGGTGGAGGATTTGTCGCCGGCAATTTCGGTTAGCGTTTGCAGATAACGCAGCTGGATTGCCTCCGGTTGCTCCGAGAGCATTTTTGCCGCCTGCAACAGTTTTTCCGAGGCCTGCATTTCGCCTTCGGCATGAATTATTTTGGCCCGCCGGGTGCGTTCCGCCTCCGCCTGCTTGGCGATCGCCCGGATCATGCTCTCGTCCAGGTCTACATGCTTGATTTCGACGTTCGAGACTTTGATGCCCCAGGCGTCGGTTTGTTGGTCGAGACTGGTCTGAATGTCGATATTCAAGCGGTCGCGTTCGGCCAACATCTCGTCGAGTTCGTGCTGGCCCAATACCGAACGCAGCGTGGTCTGCGCCAATTGGCTGGTGGCATCGTAGAAATTTTCCACCTGAATGATCGCCTTGTCCGGTTCGATCACCCTAAAATAGACCACGGCGTTGACCTTTACCGAAACGTTATCGCGTGAAATGACATCTTGCGTCGGCACGTCCATGACGATCGTCCGCAGATCGACCCGTTCCATCTGCTGAATCAACGGAATGACGATGATGAACCCGGGGCCTTTGACCTTGTAGAAGCGGCCGAGCATGAAGATGACACCGCGCTCGTATTCCCGCAGAATGCGAAAAGAACTGATCAATAAGACCAGTAAGACGCTTAAAAAGATATAACCGAAATTTGCAAACATCATTTTTTCTCCCCATCGTCGATAGATTCAACCTGAAGCATCAAGCCGTGGATAGCCTTGACTTTGACTTTCTGGTTTTTTTGTAACGGCTGGTCGCTATGGGCGCGCCAGTTTTCGCTGTGTATCCTGACCATTCCGTTACCGGTAAAATCATCCAGCGCCTCGCCGACACAACCTAACATCTCTTCCTTACCGCTAACGATCGGTCGATGTCGGGACTTGATCAGCAGACCGATGGCGATGATGAAAAAAGCCGCGCTGCTTAACGCAAAACCGGCGATCAGTCCCAGATCGATGCCAAAACCCGGTACGTCGGTGTCCATCAAAATAATCGAACCGATCACGAAGGCGACTACGCCGCCCAATCCGAGGATGCCTATGCTGGGTACGAAGGCCTCGGCGATCATTAGTCCGATTCCCAGTAATATCAAGGCCATCCCGGCGTAATTTATCGGCAGCAACTGCAACGCGTAAAGGGCTAGCAACAGGCAGATTCCGCCGATCGTGCCGGGCACGATGCTGCCCGGGTTGGAAAACTCGAAAACCAACCCGTAGATACCGACCATCAGCAGGATATAGGCAATGCTGGGATTGGTGATGACGGCCAAAAATTCGCTGCGCCAGTCCGGTAGCATTTTTTTAATCGCGACCTGACCAGTGTCGAGCGTCGTCTCCCGATCGACGGTTTTGACCTTCCGGCCATCCAGCTGGCGCAGCAAATCGTCTACATCGGCCGCGAGGATGTCGATGACGTGTAATTTCAATGCCTCTTCGGCGGAAAGGCTGGCGGCCTCGCGTACCGCTTGTTCCGCCCATTGTTCGTTACGGCCCCGCATCTTGGCCAGGCTGCGGATATAGGCCGCCGCGTCGTTGACCATTTTATGCGTCATCGGATCCGATAACGGCTTGTTCTTATCCTGTTTGTCGTCGTCCTTTTCCTTCTTCTCGTCGTCGATGCCGCCGAAGCCGCCGATTTGCACCGGTGTGGCGGCACCGAGGTTGGTGGCCGGAGCCATCGCCGCGATATGGCTGGCGTAAAGTATGTAGGTACCGGCGCTGGCGGCGCGCGCGCCGCCGGGCGCGACATAACTGATCACCGGGATGGGGGAGGAAATAATCTGTTTGATGATCTGGCGCATCGAACCGTCCAGTCCGCCCGGCGTATCGATCTGCACCAACAGCGCCATGGCTCCGCCGTCGATCGCTTTTTGCAGGTTGCGTTCGAAGTAGTCCGCGGTGGCGGGGCCGATCACGTCGTGGATGTCCAGTTGAACGATCAACGCAGCACCGGTAGTAGCATTCGGCTCGCTCTCGGCGGAAGCATTGGGGGCGACGGTAAACAGTATCGTCACCAGTAGCAGGCGGGCAAACGCAGCGATCGACATTATCCCTATCCGTATAATATTGCGGTAGTTCGAGTGTACTCCCGCAGGCCGTTATCGGCAACGATTTACTCAGCATGCAGAACGGCACTTTTACATCGCCACGTGCGGCAACGTCAATAGAAACGAAGCCGGTCTGCGACAATTTGCGAAGGGCCTGTCGTTAAGGAAATGTCCCGGTTAATCAACATTTCGTGAGGTTATGGAACCTTAACCGAGTGCCGAGGAATCCCGCTTTTATAGGTTCGGTGTTTCCTTAACAAGGCGGGCGGAAAAAAATCGGCTGATTCATCGCCGGGATTCTTCGCCGCATATTTATCGGGATTGGTGCGCGTCTATGAAAAATTACCCCGAGGCCCGACATAATTCAATCGCGTATGCCTTGCGATGGTTATTAAACTTCAAAATCATTTCTTAACAAATACTTACAATGTTTCATCAGCTTAAACGATTTATAGACCGTAAGCTAATGTTTTGCCAGGATAAAATGTCAGAGGTGGTTATGTATACGTCGATGTCTTCGAATAAGAAACTCTCCCGCTATCAATTTTGCGAGTCTGCAAACGACCCGTTAATGAATGAGCCAAATTCCGAACATGGGAGAAACGGCCCGGATAATAAACCGCAGTTGAAAACTTTGTTTGATTTATCCGCTATCACGTTAACGAACAGGTTGTTCTCTGCGCAGGATATTTATCAAGTCGTTCCGCATAGATACTCGATGTGCTTACTCGATCATATCGTCTGGAAAAGTGCCGACAATACACAGGGTATCGCGTTAAAGCAAGTGACGGAACAGGAGTTCTGGGTACCGGGCCATTTTCCAAACCATCCGATAATGCCCGGAGTATTGATGATAGAGGCGGGCGCCCAACTCGCTTGTTTTTTGGTTAACAATGCAAATCAATATGCCGATATCGGCTTGTTTTTGCATATCGAAAAAGCGACTTTCAGAATGGAGGTACGGCCCGGCGATCCGCTGTTTATCTTATGTCACCTTGAACATAAAAAACGAAGGATTTACCGGTGCCAATTACAGGGCATCGCCAACGATAAAATCGCATTCGATGCGTGCATAGTCGGCATGTCTTCCAACACTGCCGCCACGCGCTGAATTCCGGCTAAGCCGGCGGCAGCCCCTTTTGCCCAAATGAATTTTACCGTTCCTGATTCCATCGCAGGGCATACGTGTGCACTAGTGTCGGAAGCGTCGATAGGCGAAGAGGTATGGTTGTTTATTTGTGATCTTTCAAATATCGACCGCATTTCTCCGCGTACGCTTGACTCTTTATCGGCCTCCGAAAAACTAAGGGCAAGCGGTTTCAGGTCGGAAAATCATCGGCTGGAATATAAACTCATTCGTTCGACCTTGAGAATCCTGCTGGGAGAAATCCTTAACCTGCCGGCAGATTTGATTCCGATTGCAATCGACGCCTACGGCAAACCTTTTCTGAATTTCAACCATTCCGATCCCGAACGCTTGAACTTTAATATCTCTCATTCCGGACGCTACTGCCTCCTCGGATTTGCTTGGAATCGGCAAATCGGAGTCGATATCGAAAGAATGAACGATCGATATTCAAGGCAGGAAATCGCCCGCCAATATTTTTCTCCCCTGGAAATCGAATTACTTCAAAACCTTAACGCGAACCAGTTCAACCATGGTTTTTATAACTGTTGGACCCGAAAAGAAGCCTACATCAAGGCCATCGGATGCGGCCTGAATCGGCCTTTATCATCTTTTAGCGTCGAACTAAGGCCGGATCATCCAACCAGAATCCTGGACGACTCCCTGAATCGCGATAATGCGGCGAGTTGGACGCTTCATGACATAACGCCTTGTCTGCCTGATCCCGAATATAAAGCGGCGTTCGTCGTCGAAAGCCAGAAATAGACCGATAGGAAAGCGTGCAAGTCGCCATTCTTGTGACTAAGTCGCTGCGCGACCGGCTTCGGCAAAGGAAAAAATTTTTGTCGAATAATAAATTAAACATAGGGTTTCGATATCTCCGTGATGAGAGTTAGCATTGTTTGTTGCTGCTAAATCGTTTGCCATGATCGCCGTCCGAGCGCTTACCACCGAGAGCCCGTCTTGTCCTCAATCGGTCACACGGATGGGTGCGATCGTTTGTCGGTTGGATAAACCGCAAGGGGATCACGTCGTTGCCGTCGTTCCTCAAGCAAACTACTCTGCGTGACAGAGACATGTGAAGTCGAGGGGGAGACAACATTGGCAGTTATTGATTGCGATAGGCGGAGGGGAATAGGCGGGGCGAGTCAACCGGTTCCCCTCACGTCCTATGATATGGAGCGCAATACTGGTTGAAACAGCGGAGCGGTTGCGTATGTCGGCGCAGCAGACGCCGGCTCGGCGGTTGGCAACCGGCGAGCCGTATCGTGCGCTCCAGCCGCCTTCACTATGGCGACCGTATTCCTGCCGATGCTTAACCGGTTACCGTATATTTTTTAGCGTGTTTTTATCGAAATCGCGGTCGCTAAGCCCGTTGCGAAAGTTGTAGTTATTCCATTTGAGCACCGTGCTTTTGCCGGTTTGGTTGTTTACCATCAGCATTTCGCCGGCGCGCCAGTAGCGGTCCAGGTAACGCTGGTAATCCTTATAGGTTAGCGTTTTTAACAGCGCGTTTTTTCGGTCGAAATATTCGATGTGCCAGGGAATATATTCTTCGCGGTCAACCCATACCAGCTGGCGGGTATATCCGGAGTGTTCGTATTTGGGATAAAATTCGACGACAAAGCAGTCGTGGCCGTCGATGGTTTCGTCCCGGATATATTTGTAATCGTATTTGTCCAGTTCCTGAGAGGTAAGATCCTCGTAAGCAAATTCGCTCCCCATAAAAGGACCGGACTTGTTATTCGAGGAAATTCGTTTGACCCGCTTGAAGGATGGAAGAAAAATCCACTGGTCATCGGGATCGGTAACATGGGTGAAACTCAAGAATGCAGTGCCTTTGACATCGCGGGGATTGACGAAGATGGTGAGGCTCTTGTCGCCGTCGCCGTCAATTTCCAGGTTTCTGAATTTCATATTGCGCAAACTTTCGTCTCCTTTTTTATTTCGTAATATCATCAACATGTCGGCGGTCGAATCCGAAAACCCGCTGTCCCGACGATCGAGTTCGGCAATGATCCGATAACCTTTGTCTTGTTCGTCCGTGGTCCCGTAAGCGTGCACGGCAAAGGTCATCAATAGGACGTAAATCAGTGTTTTCATAGTAAATAGCCTCGCATTATTTTAGGAACAGGCGGCCAACCGGCCGCCTGGAAAAAGCATTGAACAGTTGTATTAGGATGTTTTGGAACCGGCACCGGCTTGATCGAGCACGAGCTGCACGGACCGCTGTTTCCTGCCGGCGACCGTCAGTAACAACGCCGGAAAGAACAGGAAATCGGCCACCATGGCGGTTGCGATGACGATCGACACCAACAGCCCCAGACCGGAATTGATTTGGAATGTCGAAAACGACAGAATCAGGAAACCGGAAATCAGCGCGATCGATGTCGTAAAGATTGCCACGCCGACCGAGCTGAATGTATGGCGGATTGCGTCTTCGGCGGACAACCCCTTGTTGTTTCTCGCTTCGAGATAGGTCACGATGATGTGGATGGTATCGTCGACCACGATGCCCAGCGTCATGGCGGTAACAACGGACAGGCCCAGGCCGACTTCACCGACGGTGGCACCCCACAGTCCGAACGCGATCACCGCCGGAATCACGTTGGGAACCATCGCAAGCAAGCCGTACTTGACCGATCTCAGCAAGATTATTAACGCCACGCTGACCATGGCCAGGCAAACGATGGTGCCTTTCAGCATGGCTTTGATTTGCCTGTCGCCGATATGCGCGAACATCAACGTCGGGCTCGACGACAGGTAACCGACGCCGGACGCGTTAATTTTCACCCAGTCCTTACACCGTTTTTCGAACGCCAATATTTCGTTG
>JBNLFT010000024.1:0-25248 GCA_050305675.1 Methylococcaceae bacterium | reverse complement strand
GAAACCGAGTTGCGGCCGTACAATTGAATGGATTTGTCGGCCCAGGCGCCTTCCAGCCCGGCTTGTCCCCAGGTTGTGATGTCGCTGGCATTTCCGCAAATCCGAGTCGATGAAAAAATGGCGTCGACTTGCGGAATGGACAAGCCCTCTACCGGATTGTCCTTGTTGACGTAAACCGCCAGCGCGTCGATGGCGACCGGGATCGCGGTCGGCTTATAGCCGTACTTCTTTTCGAACGCATCGCGCTCTTTGTCTTTCATTTTGCGGCTCATCGGTCCCAGGTTGGAGGTGCCCTCGGTCAATGCAGGAGGCGCTGTCGAAGAACCGGCCGCCTGAATCTGAATATTGACATTGGGGTAAACCCTTTTGAACTCTTCAGCCCACAAAGTCATCAGGTTGGCCAGGGTGTCGGAGCCGACGCTGGAGAGGTTGCCGGAAATGCCGCTTGCTTTCTGATATTCCGGTACGCCGGCGTCGACGGTCTGCACCGCGGCGACCGAACCGCTTATCAACGAGGCCGAAACGAACCCCAGCCCTGTAACGAATGACTTCAATTGGAAAGAAATTTTCATATCGATTCTCTTCTAAATTTTAAAAGTAAAGCTATTGTGCCGAGAAAGATTGACAATAATATGAAGACAATATGACAGCTTTATGACAGCCGGCTATTTTGATGCAACCGTATGTCCGGCCGTAGTTAGCCTCATACAAAAGGAGGTCATAATTTTGTAACATTTTGCACTTTATAATGCTCCGCTCAGTATCGCCCGTATCGGCTTAACCCTCGTTACTATACCTCTGACGGAGTCTTCAACCATGTACCACAATGTTATCCTTCGGCTGTCGGCCTTTGCCTTGGTTGCGTTCTGCCACAGCGCAGCGGCCGCCCAACCTCATTACAACGTCAACGATTACTACCAGGTCTATCATGAAGGCCGAATTTATGTTTTCGACGACTTCACTACCTATGTCGGTTTCAGCAAAAACGGCGAAACGCCTTTCCGTTTGACCCGTATCGGCGCCGGACCCAACGGCGAAACGCTGGTTTTCGGGTTGTCCGAGCAGGATAAAGCCATGCGCTCCGGACTCGGTTCGGTCGATCTGTACGACGGTAAGGCCGAGGGCATCGACGAAGGTTTTTACGGCGAAGTCGTCAAGGACGGCCGTATTTATGTCTTCGACAACTGGCACGATCTGAAAGCTTTTCTGGCCGTCGGCGAGGCGCCCTTGCGCTATACCCAAATCGGCGCCGGACCAAACGGGGAGACGGTGATTTTCGTGCTGAACGAGGACACCAAGAATGATAAACCCGACGCGTTGGTCGCCGAATTCGAGCGTAAGCACGCCAACTAAGCTCGCTCCTGATCGACTTACACGGAAGTAAGCGTTCTCCAGCCCGCGCTCGCTATTCGTTTCATTATCCCCCGTCGTTCGTCCCGCCTTACTTCTGTTCCCGAGAGTAACGGTACTGTCACCTAATTGTTACCGAACCGTCAACGTAGCGTCACGTTTAGTCAGCATAATTTGTTCGCGTTTAACAATACATGCTAACTCTAAATTACGGTGACGTTATGAAAAAAACATTACTTGCAGTAGCCGTTGGCGCGGCCCTCTCTTCGTCAGCTTCCGCCGACAGCACTGTTATCAAAGGTCCGTTCTCCTTTGAACCGCAAACCGCATCCGCACTGACCGGCAGCGAACCGGCCTGCGCGCCTTTGGCGCTGCCGGAAGACTTTTCGCAAACCGTTATTAGCGATGAAACCGGCGCCTGCTCCGAGCTGGTAGTCCATGATGCGGTTCCCGGCGGTAACGACTGGGGCGACATGAACACCGTCAACGAAACCGGCGCTCACGTCGGCCGCTACCTGTACCGCACCCAGGAAACCGGCAACGAAACGGGAGCCATTACCGCGATCGATCTGAAAACCGGCGAAGCGAAAACCTATTTCGGCGACGACTTCGGCATTGCTCCCGCTTTCAGCCGTATGGACGGCATCGAGTGGACGCCTTGGGGTACCGTGTTGGCGGCCGAAGAGAACGGCGAGTTCGGCCGCTTGTTCGAATGCCAAGTCGACGGTCTGGACATGCACTGCGTCGATCGCCCCGCCGTCGGCCGTATGTCTCATGAAGGCATCGCAGCGGCAAACGACGGTAGCGTCTATATCGGCGACGAACTAAATGGCGGCTCCATCTACAAATTCGTTCCGAATCACTACGGCGACCTGTCCGAAGGCACGTTATACGCCCTCAACATCGTCGTTCCCGGTGCGATCGACGGCACCGGTAGCGGCGAATGGGTGGCCTTGATTCCGGGTGAAAACGGCGTCGTCACCGATCCTTCCGTCAGTGCCCGCGCGGCGGCCGACGAAGCCGGCGTAACCGACTACCTGCGTCCCGAAGATGCCGAGTTGATCGGACCCAACCTGTATTTCGCCACGACCACCGACCACCGCGTCCTGCGCATCCCGGTCAACAGCGACACGCCTGAAGTCACCGAATTCGTCGGCGTCAACGTCGGCAACATAAATCGTGAAAGCGATGTCCCTTCCTTCGGCCTGCGCAGCCCGGACAACTTGGCGTCAGACATGGCCGGAAACCTCTATATCGTCGAGGACAACAGCAGCAAGAGCGATATTTGGGCGGCACCGACTACCGATAAAGACCACGACGGCGTAGCCGACGAAGTAGTGCTTTTCGGCACCTTGACGACGCCCGGCGCTGAAGGCACCGGCATCTACTTCCCGCGCACGATGCCGCACACGATGTTAGTCAATGTTCAACACGCCGACGACGGCAACGACATGACCGTCGCCATCACCAAGAAACACGGCCATGAGCATCACCATGGCCATCATGACCACGACTGATACGTCTGTCGTCACGGCTCTCCTGTAATATAACCCGAAGCTTCTCGCCGCGGCCTTGCGCCGCGGTTTTTTTTGCCTGTTTAATAGGGGTAAAGACCATCGAATAGGCACAGAGCCGAAGTTTCGGTGCTAAAAGGGTGCTACCGGCGCTTAAAAGCGGTAGCCGATATACGCATCCCGGATGACGTTCGTCCCTTGCTTGACGTTGCATCGATTGGATGGCAAGCCATTACGGCCCTGCGAGCCGCATGCTACCACCGGGCGGCGACTAAGAAATTGCGGCTTCTATGGAACTGCTGTCGCGAATGTCCAGCATGCCGACACAACAATTAAGAAACCCGTGTGCGGATCTTTCGGATCGGGGGGGCAACAGACGGTTGCGATCGGCCGATACCCGAAACAATTCGTAAACGACGCCCCAATCAGGCAATGCCGGCTAAATCTGCAATTGGTGAGGTTTAACGAAATGGCGGTTGTTATGCGGGCATCGAGAAGAGCCGGACGAATTTATTCGCCGCCTCTCTAACGGCCGTCGGTACTACGCCGGTTGTTTTCCACGGCGCGACGGCGCTGGCGGTTTCGTGGCTGGCGATTTTCATCCGGCCTGCGTTCGGCGCAGGCCCAGCAAACCGATAACCGCGCTGGCGAACAGATAAACAGCGGCCGGAACCGGTACCGGACCGACGACTTGCCAGCCGATATCCTGCAACGCCGCCAGATCGAGGTCGGTAAAAACCTTTCGGGCGCCGATCCGAATCGTCGGGTCCATCGCCGTTTCCTGGGACAACAGTCCATCGACCAGGCCCGGCGTCCCGTCTTTCCAATGCGCGCCGTCGGCCAACGGAACGTCGCCGCCGAATGCGGAACGCGCGCTGTCCCCGGTGAAAACCGTCCCCGACACCAGGTTGTTCCAGGAATCGGCGGTACCGAATCCCAATACGTGACCCAATTCGTGTAAGGCGACCGAATAAAAATCGATTTGCGATCCTATATTTTCCGTCGTATTGACGTCGGAATCGAAATACCAGGCGCTGCTGGAATCGAAACTGATCGAACCGCCCCATGGCGCGAAATCGTAGGCGGAGGAACCGCTAACGGACGCTTGGGTACCGTCGCCCTGCCCCCTGGAAAAAGCGGCGTCTCGGTAGGCCAACGTTCCGAAAGGACCACTGCTGCCGGGACCTCCCAGGCCCAACGTATTGCCCCCCAGTTCGCGCCCGCCGACGAATACGACCAGCGTATCCGCGGCGACGTTATACCCGTTAAGCCGCGTCAGCAAACCCGTTCCCGGATCGAAGAAGCCTGCGGTAAAGCTGTCGCCTCCGGCCGATTGAATGGCGCCCAGGCTGTCGTTTATCCGACTCCCGAAATAACTGGCGGCGCTGTTCATCACCGTTCTTTTCAACGCGGTGTCGAAAAAATTGTTGCTGTCGTAGCTATAATCGAGTTGCAACGTGATTGCATCGGCCTGGGTGGCGCTCAGGCCCAATATACCGAGTAACGCAAAATTGGCTACTTTACTCATCATCGATCTCCGTTAAACGATACGTCCTGCTCTCGTCCGATAGACAGGCGCAGACAGTATCTTCGATGTGGAAGAAATCCGAACTGGACAGCGGCAATACTAACACGCATATTAACGCGCTTCAAACAACAATGGCTACGGTGCCGTCGCCGCTCGTCCGTCCTTCGAGCGGGTCCGACAGCCAGCTCCGCACTACGACATCATTCGACCCTGACCTGCAACACGTCGACGTGTTCCCAGACCGACTCGACAAAGCCGGCATCGATCTCCGGCATGCCGGCCTCGATCCAATTTACGATTACCCGCGCGACGTTCGGATAGTTGATGCGCACGGCGTGCGGGTCGTGCAACCAATCTTCGATGAGGTCGCCGTCCATGTCGTTCATGGTATGGCCGTAACCCAACTGCTTCAACGCGGCGGCGTTGGAAATCTGCTCCATCTGCGAATGCAGCGGTTTGGCAAGAATTTTCTTGCCTAATTGCAGGGATTCGCTAGCCAACTCGAATCCGGCATTGCTGATGATGCCGGCGCTATCCTGCAAGTCCCGTTGAAAGCCGTCGCGCGACAAGGGCTTGCAGACGATATGGGAATACTTGGTCGGCACCGGAACCGGCGAATAAACATAGAATTGAAAATTCTCGAACGGGCACAGGTGCTTGACCACTTCCTGTTGGTCTTCGAACGGCAGATAGACGACGATCTTATTGCGCTGAATCTCGACCGGCTGCTCCAACGTCTCGATGATCGGCGGCAGCACCGGTTGGCCGAAATGATGCCAATGCAGGCCGATTCCGCGGTCGGCCGGCGCGAAATATTTCATCACCAAGTTCGCCAGCGGATCGGAGCCGGTACGCGGAATCGCATGGGAGAAGGCATATTGATGACCGATACCCAGCACCGTTTTGCTCTGGGTCTTGGCGGCCCAGGCGGTCACCGGTTCGAAATCGCTGATCACCAGATCGTAAGCCGATAAATCCAACGCTTTGACGTCCTGTATGAAGCGGATCGGCTTTGATTGCATGATTGTCTTCAGATAGGAAACCTGCCCCTTATCGGTATTGAAGGTCAAGCCATCCCGATGGCGGTAACCGTTAAAGATTTCCATATCGAAAAACTTGTCCTGCGGCCGGCCGGTAAACTGAAACGTCACTTCGTGGCCCGCCCTATACAACTCCTTCGCCATCACGCGCGCGCGCGTGATGTGACCGTTACCGGTCCCCTGGACTCCGTAAAATATTTTCATAGAACCATCAGATTAAGACTAAAAATCGCGACGGCGACACCCAAAGCCATCCCGACCAAGGTGTCGGTGGGAAAATGCACGCCCAGCACCACCCGGGAAAATCCTACCAGGGCGGCCCACAACAGCAGTACCGGCAACAATACCGGCATAAAGAATCCGCTCAACGTCGCCATCATAAACGCGGCGGACGTATGCCCGGACGGGAAACTGAATTGATCCGACGGCGTCACCAGGCTGCGGTATCCCTGCAGAGCCGCCGGCGGCCGGTTACGTTTGAAGCCGTTTTTCAGCACAAAATACAGCGGCCGTTCGATCAGGAACGCCGCCAAGGCGGCCTGTAAAAAAGGACTGCGCCAACCTTCGGCAAAATATAGATATCCGCCCAGCAGCAGATATAAATGACCGTCCCCGCTATGCGACAGGTAACGGGCGAACACCGCCAATTGGCGGTAGACGCCTGCATTAATCAGGCGGGTGAACATAAATACGTCGTATTTATGGACCGAGTACATCAGCTTCATAGTGTAACTCTCAAGCGGAACATGCTCGGCTCCGCGAAATTCGTTTTTCTTTTTTCGACATTCGCAGCAAAGAATAGGTTGCTACTATGACAATAAGATGAAGCTTATTTTAAATTTTAATGACAACCCTCGACGCCGATCTTCTTGACTCCCGGGGCCGCACTGTCGCTCCCGAATCCGGTGGGGCCGGGTTCAATCTTTACGAAGCAAGGTGTTGTATATTTTGAACGCGAGGATAAAAGACGCCAGCAACAACGTAACGGCGTTGGCGAAAATAATGGCTTTGTCGGAAACCGACCAGCCGTAGACCAGCCATAGCAACACGCCCAGGGTAAACGCGCTGTACATGCCGAGCGACAACGAGTCGGTGTTTCCGGTCTTCAGGGTCAGGATCGCTTGCGGCAAAAACGACGAGGTAGTGAGGATTGCGGCGAGATAGCCGATCAATTCGGTCGATACGTTCATGGTTTTATGGATCGAGGATAAGGCTGCGAATCACTTGAATCCGTGTATGCCTCGGTAACCCGACGAAATCGGGTAACGCCTGTCGCGGCCGAACGCCCTCGGGGTAATGCGGATTCCGGGCGGCGCTTGTCGGCGTTTGTATTCGTTGCGATCGACCAGGGCCACGGCCCGGTGTACGTCTTCCGGCCGGAAACCGGCGTCGATGATCTCCTGCGCCGATTTATCGTGCTCGACATACATTTCCAGAATCGGATCCAGCACCGCATACGCCGGTAACGAGTCCTCGTCGACTTGGTCCGGCGCCAACTCGGCCGACGGCGGACGGGTGATGACCCGTTCCGGAATCACCGGCGACAGACTGTTTCGATATCGCGCAAGCTTGTAAACCAACAATTTCGGAACATCCTTGATCGGCGCGAAACCGCCGGCCATATCGCCGTACAATGTGGCGTAGCCGACGCTCATTTCGCTCTTGTTACCGGTCGTCAGCAACAGCTTGCCTTGCTTGTTGGACAACGCCATCAGCACGATCCCCCGCGAGCGGGCCTGAATGTTTTCTTCGGTGGTGTCGCGCGGCGAACCGGCGAACACGTCCGCCAGCATTTCGGTAAAGGCGGCGACCGCCGGCTCGATCGGAATCACGTGGTGCTTGACGCCCAGGGCGCGGGCTTCCAATACGGCATCCTCGATACTCATGTCCTGGGTATACCGCGAAGGCATCAACACCGCCTCCACCTTGTCCGCCCCCAACGCATCAACGGCGATCGCCAGCACCAGCGCCGAATCGATGCCGCCCGACAAACCGAGCAAGGCGCCTTCGAAACCGTTCTTTCTGACGTAATCCTTGACGCCCAGCACCAACGCCTTGTATTCGCTGGACGTCTCGGCATACAACGGAGCGCAATCGGTTTTTAACGGCACGTTACGCTCGAATTCGACCACGCTGAGCTGTTCCTTGAACTCGGCTGCACGGAACACCACCTCGCCCTGTGCATTGACGACAAACGACGCGCCGTCGAAAACCAGCTCGTCCTGGCCTCCGATCTGATTGACATAAACCAACGGCACAGCCGAAGACTTGGCCTGGCGACAGACCACGGTTTCCCGCTCGTGGATCTTGCCGGCATGGAACGGCGACGCATTCAAGGTCAGGATAATTTCCGCTCCCGATTGCCGATTGACGGCGATCGTATCGTTACGCCAGATATCCTCGCAGATAGTTAACCCCAGAATACGGCCTTTGGCGGCGAACAAACAGACCTGCTCGCCGGAGGTAAAATACCGATGCTCGTCGAAAACGCCGTAGTTGGGCAAGGCTTTTTTACGGTAGGTCCTTAACACGCTGCCATTGCGCAAGACCATTGCGCTGTTATATAGGCGATCGCCATCCTGTTCCGGCAACCCCAGTACCACATCGATACCGGCCACAGCCTCGGCAATGGCGTCGACCGCCTGGCGCGCGTGGCGAATGAAATCCTTTCTGAACAATAAATCTTCCGGCGGATAACCGGTGACGCACAATTCCGGAAAAACGACGATGTCGGCCTGCAACTCGTCACGAGCCTGCTGTGCGGTCCGTATGACTTGCTGTTTATTGGCCTGAATATCGCCAACTGTCGTATTGATTTGGGCCAGGGCTATTTTCAATGACATGAACGTATTCTACAACTGGATGATCGTAGTCGACTCGGGTTACAAGTAGTCCATCATCGCCTGTCCCAGGTCGGCCGGCGAGTCGACCACCTCGACGCCGGCCGCCTTGAGCGCCGCGACCTTGCCTTCCGCCGTGCCCTTGCCTCCGGTGACGATGGCACCGGCGTGCCCCATCCGCTTGCCCGGCGGCGCGGTGCGGCCGGTAATGTAGGAAACCACGGGCTTAGTCACGTTGGCCTTGATGAACTCGGCCGCTTCCTCCTCCTCGCTGCCGCCGATCTCGCCGACCATGATGATCCCTTGGGTCTGCGGGTCTTCCTGAAAACGGCTCAGGACGTCGATGAAAGTCATGCCGTGGATCGGATCGCCGCCGATCCCGACGCAGGTACTTTGCCCCAAACCCTGGGTGGTGGTCTGGTGCACCGCTTCGTAGGTCAGCGTGCCGGAACGGGAGACGATGCCGATCTTGCCCGGCATGTGAATATGGCCCGGCATTATGCCGATCTTGCATTCGCCCGGCGTGATCACGCCGGGGCAGTTCGGACCCACCAGCTGCGATCCGGTACCGGCCATCGCCGCCTTGACCCGTAACATGTGCAGGACCGGAATGCCCTCGGTAATGCAAACGACCAACTCGATGCCGGCATCCGCCGCTTCCAGAATGGCGTCGGCGGCGAAAAACGGCGGCACATAGATGACCGTGGCATTGGCGCCGGTTTCCTTGACCGCTTCCTGTACGGTATCGAACACCGGCACCCCCAAATGAAGTTGTCCGCCGCGGCCCGGGGTGACGCCGCCGACCAGTTGCGTTCCGTAATCCAGGGTCTGCCGGGAATGAAAAGTGCCCTGTTTTCCGGTAAACCCCTGGCAGATCAATTTGGTGTCTTTGTCGACTAAAATGCTCATGCGTTTCCTCCCGCCAATGCCACCACCCGTTCCGCCGCATGATTCAAATCCTCGGCGGTTTCCAGCCCTAATCCCGATTGGTTCAATAATGCCAGCCCCTGCTCGGCGTTGGTGCCTTCCAACCTGACCACAACCGGCACCGTCAGATCGATTTCCCGGACCGCCGCCAATATGCCGCGGGCGATCACGTCGCACTGCACGATACCGCCGAAGATGTTGACCAGCACCGCCTTGACGTTGCGGTCGGACAAAATCAGTTTGAAGGCTTCGGCCACTTTCTCGGCATTGGTGCCGCCGCCGACATCGAGAAAATTAGCCGGCGCGCCGCCCTTGAACTTGACCAGATCCATCGTCGCCATTGCCAGCCCGGCGCCGTTGACCATACATCCGATATTACCTTCCAGCGTGACGTAATTGAGGTCGAATTGTTTTGCCCGGCATTCTTTTTCGTCTTCCTGGCCTTCGTCTCGCAGGTCGAGAACGTCCGGATGCGCCGCCAGCGCATTATCGTCGAAATTGATTTTGGCATCCAACGCCAAGATGTCCCCGGCTTCGGTTTCGACCAACGGATTGATCTCGATCTGGCTGGCATCCTTGTCCAAAAACAAGCGATACATGCCTTGCATGACCTTGCCCAGCGTTTTTCCCTGCTCGCCCTGCAAGCCCAAGGCTTTGGCCACCTGCCGGCACTGATAGGGCTGCAGTCCGGCGGCCGGATGAACCCGGGTACCGATGATTTTATCCGGCGTTTCCTTGGCCACGGTTTCGATATCCATGCCGCCTGCGGCCGAGGCGACGAACATCAGGCGTTCGGTCGCGCGGTCGACCAGCAGACTGAGGTAAAACTCGCGCTTGACCGGATTGACCTGTTCGACCATGACCGTCTTCACCGGCAGACCTTCCGCCGTCGTCTGCACGGTCGCCAACCGGCTGCCGAGCAATTGTTCGGCGTGTTGCCTGACTTCCCCCGGAGAACCGGCGAATTTGACCCCTCCGGCCTTGCCTCTGGCACCGGCGTGAATCTGCGCCTTAACCACCCAGACGCCGCCCGCCAGATCGTCGGCGAGTTGCTCGGCGTTTACGGCCGATGCGGCATGGCCGCCATTCGGAACCGGAATACCGAATTCCCTAAATAACTGTTTGGCTTGATATTCATGTATATTCATTCCCTACTCCAGTCGGCTGGCTTGTCGGCCGCTCTCGCAAACACGGTTCATAATTCGCGACTACGCTACGCCGCAATCGCCCGCACCAAGCGCCGGCGAGCGAACCGGCGTTCGTTAACGGCGCACAGGGCGGAAAGCCGCCGAATATTGAAGCGAGCGCAAAGATGCTATGATTGCCGGTTATTATTCTCGTTACACGGTGATAACACAAGATTCTTTATGGCACCGGATCGACCAAACACCATTTACCCATGTCCGTTCTCGAAAAATTACGGCATCCCGACCGAGCAGGCTTGGCTGCTGCTCAAGATATTCTTTCTCTACCGTTTTATCGTCGCCAACCTGTTTGTCATCCTTTATTTCAGCCCGTTCGGTCCATCCGTGCTGGGCACCCAGGACCGACAACTGTATGTCGCCTCCGCTCTGCTGTATCTTGCCTTCACATTGGTTTCGGCGCCGTTCATATTCTGGCGTTTGACCAGCTACGTCAGTCAGGCGCAGCTGATTATTTTCACCGACATCATCTTCATTACTTTGCTGATGCACGCATGCGGCGGCGTGGGCAGCGGCTTCGGCGTGCTACTGGCGATCTCGATCGCAGCCGGAGGCTTGTTGATCGGCGGGCGTTGCGGGATGCTGTTCGCCGCCTTGGCCACTCTGTCGGTATTGGCCGAACAGATTTACGCGATGCAGGTCCATACGCTGAACAACAGCACCTTTACTTTTTCCGGCATGCTCGGCGCGTCGTTTTTTACGATCGCTTTCTTATCCCAGGTAATGGCCAAACGCACCGAACAGTCCGAACAACTGGCCAGCGAACGCCAAGCGACAATTTCCCGGCTGGAAGAACTCAACCGCTATATCATTCAACATCTGCAAAGCGGCATCATCATCAGCGACCCGCAGCAGCGGATCCAGCTTTGCAACGAAGCGACGTTACGGCTGCTCGGTTTGCCGAAAATACCAGCGTCGCTGGACGAGATTTCGACTCAATTGACGCAAGCGCTGACCCTCTGGCAAGACGACCCGGCTCAGGACTTCGCCATCGTCCAGCTCGATAACGGCAACCAGGTTCAAACCCGTTTTTCGTTGCTGAGTCTTAACGACGAAAAACTGTATATGATCCTCTTCGAGGACATCGACCTCTATAA
The DNA here is from genome assembly GCA_050305675.1 of Methylococcaceae bacterium. GTDB lineage: Bacteria > Pseudomonadota > Gammaproteobacteria > Methylococcales > Methylomonadaceae > Methylomarinum. The sequence goes on along the minus strand of JBNLFT010000024.1, from coordinate 13,750 downwards.
TCAACGCCTGCAACAAAACAAACTGGCCTCGCTGGGCCGGCTCACCGCCAGCATCGCCCACGAGATCCGCAACCCCTTGGGCGCTATCAGCCATGCCGGACAACTGCTGTCGGAAGCGCCGCAATTAAGCGAGCAGGATCGGCGTCTGACCGAAATCATCCAGAATCACAGTCGCCGGGTCAACGACATAATCGAGGATATACTCAAATTGTCGCGGCGCAATGCCTCGAAAAAAGAGAAGATCGCTCTGGACCGGTGGCTGCCGGATTTCATGGAGACCTTAATGGCGGAGCAAAGCTATCGCCCCGATCGTTTCAACGTGGTTTTTGTCGACCGAGGTTTGAATGCCCTGATCGACAGCGGCCATTTGAAACAAATCCTTTATAATTTGTGTTCCAATGCGGCGAAATACGGCTCCCGGGAAGACGAAAACATTATTCTCGAGGTCAGATTGGACAACGAAAAGCCCTGCATCGATGTAATCGACAACGGCCCCGGCATTGCCCCCGACCTTCGCCAACATCTGTTCGAGCCGTTTTTTACCACCTCCAGTCACGGCACCGGGCTCGGCCTTTACATTTCCCGGGAATTGGCCGAACTCAATCAGGCCAAACTGAGCTATGCTTTTACCGATAACAAAAGTCGCTTTACTCTTTGCTTACCCAATGCGGACCGTGCAACTATAGAAATATGAACAAGTCTGTTGCTTTGGTCGTCGACGACGAACCCGATATCAGAGAACTGTTGGAAATCACCTTGAGCAGAATGGACATCGATGTCATCTGCGCGGAGGATCTGGCGGGCGCCAAAGCCTTGTTGAAGAAGCAGCGTTTCGATCTTTGTCTGACCGATATGCGTCTGCCCGACGGCGACGGACTTGATCTGGTCGATTTCATCCAGTCGTCGGACCTGCGTCTGCCGTGCGCCGTGATTACCGCCCACGGCAATATGGATACCGCGGTCAAGGCAATGAAAAAGGGGGCGTTCGACTTTCTTTCCAAACCGGTCGATCTGGCCACCCTCCGGCAACTGGTGAGCAACGCGCTGCAACTGTCCCACTCCGCCCAGCGCAACAAAGATCGGCGCACGCGAAACATTCTGCTCGGCGAATCCGAACCGATGCGCCGGATCCGCTCGAAAATCGAAAAGGTTGCGCGCAGCCAAGCCCCGGTGTATATCAGCGGCGAATCCGGATCCGGCAAGGAACTGGTCGCTCGTCTGATTCATCGGCAAAGTCCGAAAAGCGAAAGCCCTTTCGTCGCCGTCAACTGCGGCGCCATTCCGCACGAATTGATGGAAAGCGAATTCTTCGGCCATAAGAAAGGCAGCTTCACCGGTGCGGTAGCCGACAAGAAAGGGTTGTTTCAGGCGGCCGACGGGGGCACGCTGTTTCTCGATGAAGTCGCCGACCTCCCATTGTCGCTTCAAGTCAAGTTGTTGCGGGCAATCCAAGAGAAAAAAATCCGTCCGGTCGGGGAACAGAACGAAATTTCGGTCAATGTCAGAATTCTCAGCGCTACCCATAAAGACTTGGGCAAGATGGTACAGGACGGCGATTTCCGCCAGGATCTGTACTACCGACTCAACGTCATCGAACTCAATCTTCCGCCGTTGCGGGCAAGAGCGTCGGACATCCCGCAAATCACCGAATTTCTGCTAACCAAGCTGGCCAAGGCCAACGAAATCGGCCCGCCGCAAATCTCGGGCGAGGCCTTGAACGCCTTAAAACACTATTCGTTTCCCGGAAACGTACGGGAACTGGAGAATATACTGGAGCGTGCGCTGGCGCTCTACGACGGTAACGTAATCGAGGTGGAGGACCTGAATCTGCCCAGCGGCGGGGAACTGGTCGCCGCGGAAGAATTCGACCCGAGTAAACGATCGCTGGAAGAGTATCTGGAGGATATCGAGAAACAAGCCCTGACCACGGCCTTGGAGGAAAACCGCTGGAACAAGACTGCAGCCGCCAAGCAACTGGGCATGACCTTCCGTTCCCTGCGTTACCGCCTGAAGAAGCTGGGTCTCGAGTAGAGACACATCCCATTGCCCACCTAAATCGACTCACATCTACGCTTTTTTACGGAAAGGAGAATTAATGAACTACTGGCTAATGAAATCCGAGCCGGGCGAATTCAGTATCGACGATTTGAGGGAACGTCCACAACAAACCGAGCATTGGGACGGCGTTCGCAATTATCAGGCCCGTAACATGATGCGCGACGACATGAAGATTGGCGATCAGGTATTCTTTTATCATTCCAACTGCGAACTTCCCGGCGTCGTCGGCATTATGGAAGTGGTCAGGGAAGGCTATCCGGATTTCACCGCCTTCGATCCCGACGACAAACACTACGACCCGAAAAGCAACCCGAACGAACCGCGTTGGATGATGGTCGACGTCAAGTTCGTCAAAAAATTCGCCCGCACGATTTCGTTGAAAGAGTTGAAAGACAAAGAGGAGTTGGGCGAACTGGCGCTGGTCCGACGCGGTAACCGGCTGTCGATCATGCCGGTGACCGAGCGACAATGGAAAATCATCCTCGGCCTCGAATAAGCGGCAAATCGTTTGCCGGACAACGGTTTGTCGAGGCGCCGAATTTTTTCGCCGGCCGGCCGAACCTGACATCTTATTTGTAAGCACTTGCTTACGTTATTTTCAGCGAAAAACGGCTTACTTTTTTAGCAAAGTTTGTCAAAATTCACCCATCGCCGAAACAGGATAGGGATTTTTAGGATCTTTCGATAGGACGTCGCCAAGGATGGATCAAATGCCGACCAAGCGAACCTGGCGATAATTACAGCCCCTGAAACTTCCGGTTTTTCAGGGGCTTTTTTGTTTGATTAAGCAAGTCAATCGGCCGCTCTGGCCGCTCTTTTACGCTCGTTTTCGGTTAACAGCTTTTTCCGCAGCCGGATCGATTCCGGGGTCACCTCGACCAACTCGTCGTCGTCAATAAATTCCAATGCCTGTTCCAGCGTCATTTTCTGAATTCGGGTCAAAATCAGGTTTTCGTCCGAACCGGCCGCACGGATGTTCGTTAACTGCTTGGCCTTGGTCGGGTTTACCGCCAAATCGTTGCCTCGGGAATGGATGCCGATCAACATACCTTCGTAAACCTCGTCCGCATGTTCGATAAACAATTCTCCGCGTTCCTGCAGATTGAACAACGCATAGGCCAAAGCCTTGCCGTTGACCATCGACACCAAGACGCCTCGCTGCCGCGAACCGACCAATCCGGCCTTCATCGGTCCGTAATGATCGAATACATGATAAAGCAACCCGGAACCCGACGTCGCAGTCATGAATTCGGTTTGAAAGCCGATCAACCCCCGCGACGGCATCATATATTCCAAGCGTATCCGGCCCTTACCGTCAGGCACCATGTTCGACATATCGCCCTTGCGCTCGCCGATTTTCTCCATGACGGTTCCCTGATGCTGTTCTTCAACCTCGATCGTTACCGCCTCGAAAGGCTCGCACTTTACGCCGTCGATTTCCTTGATGATCACTTCAGGGCGCGACACTCCCAGTTCAAAACCTTCGCGACGCATGTTTTCGATCAATATCGACAAATGCAATTCGCCGCGGCCGGACACCTTAAATTTATCGGGATCGTCGGTATCTTCGACCCGCAACGCGACATTGTGCTGCAATTCCTTGTGCAGGCGATCGCGTATCTGCCGGGAGGTGACGAACTTGCCTTCCCGACCGGCAAACGGCGAGGTGTTGACCTGAAAGGTCATGCTTACCGTCGGCTCGTCCACCGAGAGCGGCGGCAAGGACTCGGCCGCCTCGGGGTGACACAAGGTATCGGAAATCTGCAGCTTGTCGATCCCGGTGAAGGCAATGATGTCGCCCGCCCTGGCTTGCGATACTTCGACCCGCTCAAGGCCGTGGAATCCGAAAATCTGAAGCATACGGCCGTTACGCTTGCCCCCCTCGCGATCGATGATCGCCAGCGGCATATTGGTTTTTACGCTGCCGCGTTTGATCCTGCCGATACCGATTACGCCAACATAGGAATTGTAATCCAAACTACTGACCTGCATTTGGAATGGCCCATCCAGGTCCACATCGGGAGGACTGACTTTTTCGACGATGGTCTCGAACAGCGGTGTCATATCGCCGCCGCTGACGCTGTCGGTTAAACTGGCATAGCCGTTCAGGGCGGAGGCATAGACGATCGGGAAATCGAGTTGTTCGTCGGTGGCGCCGAGACGGTCGAACAAATCGAAGGTCTGGTCGATAACCCAGTCGGCTCTCGCGCCGGGGCGGTCAATTTTGTTGATTACGACGATCGGTTTTAGGCCGAGAGCGAAGGCTTTCTGCGTCACGAAGCGGGTTTGCGGCATCGGACCGTCCACGGCGTCGACCAACAACAACACCGAGTCGACCATCGACAAGACCCGCTCGACCTCGCCGCCGAAATCGGCGTGGCCCGGCGTATCGACGATATTAATGTGATAACCATTCCAATCGATCGCCGTGTTCTTCGCCAGGATCGTGATCCCCCGCTCCTTTTCCAGGGCGTTGGAGTCCATCACCCGCTCATCCACTTTTTCGTGCGAGTCGAAGGTGCCCGATTGTTTTAACAACTGATCGACCAACGTCGTTTTGCCATGGTCGACGTGCGCAATGATTGCAATGTTTCTAAGTTTTTCTATCACTTGATTTCAAAATGTTGGTTATTGTGTGTTGAGTTTGGCGTGCCTAACCTTCAACTTTGTTCCCACGGCAAGCCATGAAATCGCCAACCGCCGAGATTACCGCGATGCTTGTTCTCGTCCAACGGACCTTCAAAGCCTTCGACGATGTTGATCAGGTGCCGGTACCCTTCCGCTTCCAGAGCTTTTGCCGCGTCAACCGAACGTTGCCCGCTCCTGCAGAGTAGCAATAGCGGCGTATCCATGTCCGGAACTGCTTGCTTCACGTGCTCGACGAACGCTTCGTTCAGCCGCATCCCGGGAAACTCTTTCCAGGCGATCGGCAGCGCTCCCGGTGGATGACCGACAAAGGAATGTTCGATAGCGGTTCTGACATCCACCATGACCGCTGTAGGATTGTCCTGCATGAACTGCCAGCTTTGCGTAGGATTCAAATTTTCTATCATGATCGATCTCTAGTCTGTTTTTTGGCCGATAAAAGCCGCTTCGTTTCTCGCACCGTTCGCCACATTGCCGACCCGGGCGAATTCTCGGTAATAAACCACAGTCAGCGGCGCGAACAATCGCAGCAATTCGTTTCTCCGCAACAAATATGCGGGATTATTGGGTCCTTGAGGGGTTAATTTGTCGACGGTAAAAGTTTGGTAAAACAGCAGTCCGCCGTTTTTCAAGGCGGCTATTATCGCATCACACAGCGTGCGGTCAAGAAAGCGCGCGACGACGATCACATCAAACGCCTTTTTTGGTATCGTTTCCGGCCGGACATCGACCTCCCTGGCGATCACGGGCAACCCTTGCCGCACCGCGCGTTGCCGCAGGGCTTGCACCGCAAGCGGCGATATATCCCAAGCCTGAACCTGCAAACCGAGTTCGGCCAGCAACAACGCATTACCGCCGAGACCGCAAGCCAAATCCAGCGCCGATCCGGAGTTCGGTAACAGAAAACGGTTTTTGCTCAGCACCTCCGCCACCGTTGCCTCGCCGGCGCCGTGCCGATATATCCGGTCCCACTTTTCTCGGTTCTCGTTCACGACGTCATGCCGATCCGACGCGGCAGCCATTCCTGAATGAAATCGACGAAAGAGCGGACCTTGGCGGACAGATATTTTCGATGCGGATAGACGGCATGAATATCCAACGGGGCGACCGCATAGTCTTCCATCACAGGCACCAATTTTCCTTTTTCGATATCCCTGCCGACGATGTAGCTGGGCAACATGACCAGGCCCAGTCCGTTGACGGCAGCCATCCGGATCGGATCTCCCATGTTGGCCTGCATGCGCCCGGTAACGGTAATCTCTCGCTCGCCCAGAATACCTTTGAAGCGCCATTTGTTGCGCGGCGGTATCGCCCAATTGATTAGGCAACTGTGCTCCTCGAGATCTTCGGGATCTTGCGGCACACCATGCTGTTTTAAATATTCCGGCGAGGCGCAAACCACCAACGACGAACTGGCCAGCTTTCTGGCCACCAGACTGGTGTCGCTGATCGGTCCCAGATAAATGGCGATGTCCACCCCCTCGTCGATCAGGTCCACCTGCCCACCTTTTAATACCATTTCGACCGACAGCTCGGGATAACCTATTAAGTACTCGGTTAACGCCGGGGCAATTTGAGTCGCGCCGATAACCGGCGGCGCGCTGATTTTCAACACACCCCGCGGCTCGCGCTGGAGATGGGTTACGGCTGCCTCCATTTCTTCGACGTCCAACAACACCTGCTGGCATCGTTCCAAATAGGATTGTCCAACTTCGGTAAGACTGATATTACGTGTGGTGCGGTTGAATAACCGGGTATTCAACTCGCTTTCCAATTGCATGATATGCTTGGTCGCCATCGCCCGGGAAATGCCCAAATCCCTTGCCGCACCCGCGAAGCTACCGGCTTTCGCTACCCGCACAAACACGTTCATACTGGTTAATTTATCCACCGATCTGTCCTCATTTCTCTGACTCTGAATTACAAACTGTTGACATTTTAATTGTTTCTCAGATTAATACAATCTATTTATCATTAGCCGTATTGTAAACTTTTATATAGCCTGTATAGTATGCAGCAAGTTCGCAACAAATTGTTGCTTGTTATTCACAAACGAATTTGGTTGATCTCAGGAAGGAAATGACGGACGCCAACAAAGATATCGCTATCGGCTTATTGTTTATGACGGGCATCTGGAGTTTTATATCCGGTCTGTTCATATTATCGACGATATCATTCGGCAGTGCCGCCGTGTTTAGCACCATCGTCATGAGATCGCCGCTGAACAACTAGTCCGATCGGTTGTAACTACCTCCTTGGTGTTGAAATTTTCAAGTGGAACCTCCTCATAACACTCCGCTTGCATCTCTGCCTCCCATGCGCGACGCATAGGGAGGCTTTTTTTGCCTATACGACGACGGTAAAGTCACAGCAACTGTTTACAAAGATCGGCAAAATCGCTCCGCCAGCCCGGCTATGGCAGTGCCGAATCAAATTTCGGTTCGAGCAAAGAAATGAGTGAATTTGGAAGGCGATGTGCCTAGTGAAATGTCAAGGCGAAGACGTCACGGCGGATCAGGTCCCGGAACTAAACTCCGGAACCAAGCGTTTTAAAATTTCCACGACGCGCTGATTGTCGTTTTGTAAACAGGCAAACGACAGCGTTTCGATTTGTTCGGCCCAAACCGCTTTTTCGTAGCGCCTCGCCTTGGCCAGATGAATTTTTTCAAAAGGGGTATCGACTAACTCTTCCTGAGCATGAAAAAGCTCTTCGTATAATTTTTCGCCGGGCCTAAGACCCACATATTTTATTTCTATATCGCGCCCGGGTTTCTTGCCGCTTAGCCTGATCATTTGTTCGGCAAGATAAGCGATTTTTACCGGTTGTCCCATGTCCAGGACGAAAATCTCGCCCCCTTGACCGACGCTTTCGGCCTGCATGATCAACTGACAGGCTTCCGGAATGGTCATAAAATACCGGGTAATCTCGGGATGGGTGACGGTTACCGGCCCGCCGTTTTTGATTTGCTCTCTAAACAACGGCACAACGCTGCCCGCGGAATCCAAGACATTACCGAAACGCACCGTCGTAAACCGCGTCGAATTCTCCTGATCGAGATTTTGGCACAGGATCTCGGCCGCCCTTTTGGTCGCCCCCATCACGTTGGCCGGATTGACCGCCTTGTCGGTGGAAATCAATACGAAGCGCCGAACACCGGACTTGATCGCGTTTTCCGCCAACACCTTGGTTCCGATAAGGTTGTTGTACACCGCCTCTCGAGCCTGATTCTCCAACAGCGGAACATGCTTGTATGCGGCAGCATGAAAGATTACATCGGGCCGGTGTCTTTCGATCACATATTGCACAATCGGTTCGATACTGGCATTCCCCAGAACCACTTCATAGTCCAGTTCCGGAAACATCTTCGTTAATTCCGCATCGATCTTGTAGAGATTGAATTCGCAATGATCGAAGACGACCAGTTTAGCAGGGCGAACCCGCGCTAACTGTTTGCATAATTCGGAGCCGATCGACCCACCCCCTCCGGTCACCATAATGACCTTTTCCTGCAAACTTTGCCTGATGGGCCGCCATTCGAGCTTTACCGGATCGCGCCCCAACACGTCCTCAATAGACACGTCCCGCAGACTGTCTTTCGTCACGCGACCGCTCAGCAATTCTTTAACCGAAGGCAAGGTTTGAAACGGAACGGAGCAACTTTCACAGATTTCGACTATGCGTCGCATCTGTGCATCGTTGGCCGACGGAATAGCGATCAATATCGTTTCAACCTCCCATTGTTTCACCACCTGGGGAATCTGCTCCACTGTCCCTGCAACACGAATTCCACGGATTTCCCTTCTGAACTTCTCCCGAGCGTCGTCGACGAAAACAACCGGAACCACATCGGCCTGACGGTTACCTAATAAATCTCTGACCAACATTTCCCCGGCGGAACCCGCGCCCACGATCAGCGCTCGCTTGCCGGTGCGGTCAATCAGCGCCCTCTCCTTCCATATCCGATAAACAAAACGAGGTATGCAAAGCAATAATAAAAGTAGAAAAGCATACAACGGCATCACAGAGCGGGGCACTCCCTCCAAACGATCGATTAAGAATAAAGCGGCAGCAATCAAAACACCTCCGACCGCAACCGCTTTCGCAATCCTAATCAAATCCGGCATCGACGAAAAACGCCACACCCCACGATAAAGACCGAAAAACCAAAAGACACAACTTTGTAGCCCGATCGCAAATGGTAAATACAATAGTGCACTGTACCAGTATTCATCGGGAATGGATTCCAAATTGAACCGGAGCCAATACGCTCCAAACCACGCCAATGGAATCATTCCTAGGTCGTGAACAAAAATAGTAAAACGAGAACGAAGATTTATTTTCACTGACTAAATGAAGGCGAGCCGGCTTTGAATCGATAAGCCAAGTAAATTAGCGGACAATAGGCAACAATTAGACTTATAAGTCCATATGCGGGATGATAAAAAATCCACAATGCGATCGGTAACAGCCAAGAAACATTGATCAGGCACACCGCAACAAGCAACCGCGAATGACCGTATTGCTTGGCCGCATGCTGGTAAGTATGCGAGCAATGCGCCTGATGCCAGCGCTGGCCGGTGCCGATTCGATACAATAATGTGTAGGTCGCATCGACAAAGAAGACACCGAACAAAACCATGCCGACATAGAGCATCGCGGGTTGCCGCCATGCGGCCATCAATACCAACAAACCCAACAACAAGCCCAAGAATCCGCTGCCGACATCGCCCATAAAGATTTTTGCCGGCGGAAAATTCCATACCAAAAATCCGGCGCAGGCGGCAAGCAAACACAAACTAATTTCGGCGAACGCTGCATCGCGTTGAATAAAAAATAAAGCTAATGCTCCCGTAACGAATACCGCCTCTGAGGCTGCGATACCATCGGTGCCGTCCATGAAGTTGAAAAGGTTTAACCACCACACCAAAAACAACGCACCGATTAAATACCCAAAAATTCCTAATTTCAACTGTAAATCGCCGAAAATTAACGGGGGAAATCCCTGTAAAAAATACATCGCGACAATCGAGGTGAAGAAATGGACCAAAAAACGCCATCTTGCGCCAATCGGGTGGTGGTCATCGTAAAATCCGATCGCCGCTACCGGAAGACCCGCCAGTAGAACGATAAACCCACCGACATCGACTTGAGAATTGAGGAACAGGAGAGTGGTTACCGAGTAAAAAACGATGACGATCGCCAGACCACCTCCTCTGGGAGTGGGTATGACATGCGAACTGCGGTGATTGGGAATATCCAACACCTTGCGCCGTAACGCGTATTGTCGAATGAGCGCTGTCAGAAAGATCGATGCAATCAATGCGGTAACGAGGTAAACGATCACAAATTGTCCAAATAGTGAATGATATCAGGCAACGATTCCTTTAACGAATATTTGGGGCAAAACCCCAATTCGCTGACAATTTTATCAGACGAGTACCAAGCCGAGGCAGTCAATTTCTGTAAGGCATCGCTATCGAAGAGAAACCTTCTGCCAGAGGCACGCCCGATTACGTCACCTACACCGGCCAACCCACGTAGTAGAAACATCGGAACCGATGCCTTTATTGGACGCTTACCTAACGCTTCCCTAATCCAATCGTAAATTTGTCGGATGGAATAGGCCTGTCCGTCGGAAACAATATAAATCTGCCCCGCAGCCACTGGATTTTCTGCTGCCAATATTGCAGCCTGGACCACGTCATCAACGTGGACCATTGAACGCTGATTGAAGTTTTCTGGCAGCGGCGGGAAAATACCTTTTTTAACCGCCTTAATCATCCGTGGTAGATTGCCTTTATCAGTCTTTCCATAAACCATGCTAGGGCGAATGACGACTGGATGGCGCACGTAGTCACCATTCAATACCAATTGTTCGGCCGCGAACTTTGACTTTCCGTATGGAGTAGCAGCCGACGCAGAGATACCTTCATCCATAGGCTGTAGATCACTGTTACCAACTGCCTTGACGCTACTAAAATAAATAAATCGCTCTACGCCAGCTCGTTTAGAAGCCTCCAGCAACTTACGGGTGCCTTCGGTATTAACTTGGAAGTATTCGTTATCATCTTGCTGAGTTGCACCCAACGCATGCGCCTTGCCGGCAACGTGAAATACTGTGTTTACGCCTGCTAATAAATTATGCTTACATTCGTCGATAGAGAGATCTAAAGCGTATGAGTTTTCTGCGATATCATGCGGTTTCCTATTGATTGTTCTTATCTTATATCCTTTCTCTGCCAGAACCGCAGTTAATCTTCCACCAATAAAACCATTAGATCCGGTTACGACGACTACTTTTTGCATACCTAATTATAAATTACAATAATTTCTTCCCAAGGAAATAAAATACCAACAATTGATTATCCATGGACTAGACTGGGAAAAAGATAGAGAAAGCGCGCCGCACCGTAACACAGCGACGTAACAATAATAGCAAATTGTCCAACCCTTACTCCTCTATCGTTAAATTGAAAGAACAGCCAACTTAACAATAAAACAAGGCTAACCATCAAAAGCTCGCCAAATCTCGCCGCCACGGCAACATGATCGTGCAATAAGCACATGGCGATAACACCTAACATCGCTAATGCTGCAATGGTTCCGTCAAATCGATCGGTCTGCAACCGTTTTCTCAAAAAATAAGAAGAACTACCAATTACCAGATAAAAAAAGCCAATAAAATACAAAAACATGCCGGTAGAATTCTGCTGTTGAAGATCTTTTTCTATTTCATACAATTGGTATTTATCGGTAAACACACTTGCGAATTGAAAAATTAGATAGTAGATCGATATTTTTAAAGCAACGAACAAAGGAGAAATCGCAAAAACACCCATAACAAAATAATAACACCTAGGTACCAAATAAATCGGAAATATTACTAAAAATACCAAAGATGTTAGGTGTAATTGACTCGCCAATAGCACCATTAACGCCGAGCGACCGAACTTTCCCTGTTGCAAGAAATAAAATGCTATAAAGATAAATGTTGTAGCATATGCGACTCTAAGCTGAGTACTCTCAAATAAAAATAGATACAAGGAAACATATAGAAAACAGCCGACCCAAACGTTGTCGATCATTTTAGAAAGAAAATGAAGTTTGACCATCAATAGAATGATTGTGGTTACTCCAATAAACACAGGAAAACCGATTAGCTCGCCAAAAAACTTCGCGGAAAAAAAATAAAGCGGCTCACGAAAAAACGAAACCGAACGGAACATATCGTTCCAACTGGTATGAACGCTATAATAACCGAAAAGGTGATCGTTATACGTAGACCAGTCCTTAGAAGCAGTCATACACAATATGACAGAAATAACACCCAAAATTAGAAAGCAAGTGTACTTTAATAAACTCTTATAATCATCCATATCTGAAGCTAACATGTTTTGCATACTTTTTTAAAAAAAAGTATCAACAGTACTAATTCTAAAATAAGTCTTCCTGACCAAACGCAGGCCGCCCCAATGACTCCAAATGAACCAAATATAATTGGGGCAACCATGAGATAAAGCCCGGCTTCAACCAAAAAAATAGAAGTCAGTAACCTTGCCTTACCCAAAGCATATAAAGATATAAGAGGCAATTGCGAAAACGAGGCAAAAAATACCCCTATCATTAACACAGAGGAAATGATTCTCACTCCATAGACTAATTCGCCTTTGAACCAATATGGTACCAAAAATACTAAGGCCAAGCTTATTACTATAACAAAAGCAGCGGAAATAATTGAAATTACCTTCATAGATCGTCTATAGAAGTCCTTGATAAAAGATTCTCCTTTTGACAATAAAGGAACAAGCGGAATCGATATAGCCCACGGAATAATTAAGTATCTAATTAACACATCTTGACTTGATATATATATAGCCAATGATGCGGAATCAACATAGCCCGCAACAAAAAATCGATCCCCATATATGAAAACCGCAGAAAAAAGTCCCGAGATAGCAGACCAAAAAGTGTACCTTACTATATGATTTATGACTTTATAATCTAGACTTTTCCAGTCTATTTCAAGAGATTGCGACACCAGACATGCATAAACAATAAAACTTAGTAACCTAGATAAAGCGATTGACGCCGAAATTAGTACGATTGATGGCGACATAAGTGCGGTAACTACCGGAAAAACAAACATGCTAACGCCAGAAATTATCTTTCCGATATTGGCGATAAAAAATAACCGCTTACCCTCCGTATAACCCTTTATGACATGGATCAGCAAGGTGGGAATTATACCTATTGAAACCAGCCGAAATGCATCAACGGCCTCTCCCTTTAAAGCGGGATCTACATTTATCCAATTAAATACAAGTGAAGGGACGATAAAATAAACTCCGAGCGCTAAAATTAGACCTAACACAAGACCAACAAATAGGCTATTTAATAGCAAACTAGCAGCGACATAACGTCCCTGATCAGCAGCTCGCGGAACAAAATAATGCATCGCGCGAGTCAAGCCCACATCATAAACGAAAAAAAACAAATTAAGTGATAACAACAGGGAAACTAGCGCAAATTGATCAACGTATAGCAAGCGAATCAATAATGGAATAGCGACCAAACCCGATAACGCCGGAACAGATCCTCCTAAAAAGCTCCACAGGGTATCGCGGCTAAAACTAAGCGCAAACCACTTCATTTTCTATCTATTTCGTCACTTCGTAACTTTTGGCAAGCGTAACCAGTATCTTGCAAAATAACGTATCATACTTTTAATGTGCCATATAATATATACGATGTTAGTATGGCTGCTGCGTCTCGCATCATGCATAACCGATACTTCAGAATTCACCATAACTTGATATCCTTTTTTCCATAGTCGCACACATATATCAACATCTTCATAGTAGAGAAAAAACCCCTCATCAAACCCATCGACATCCCTATAACTCGCTACTCGAAATAGTAAAAACATCCCAGCTACCCAGTCGACTGCATAGCCATGTGAACCTTCAGGAACGGAATATCGACCATCACTTATTCCCAGTAATTTAGCAATTATTGCTAACGGTGTCGGAAAATGTCTCGCACTGT
>JBNLFT010000023.1:23218-25636 GCA_050305675.1 Methylococcaceae bacterium | reverse complement strand
GTAGAACATCTGCGGCCGGCCCTGGCGATCCAGTGTCGGCAGTTTGTCGAAGGTCAATAAATAGGTGACGACGGCGGTCATCACTTCGGCGATCGGCGGACAACCGGGCACCTTGACGATCGGCTTGTCGGCAATGCCCGGAATCTTATGCACCGGAGTGGCACGGGTCGGATTGGGCTTGGCCGCCTGGACGCAACCCCAGGAAGCGCAGGAACCCCAGGAAATAATCGCCTTGCTATGCTCGGCGGCGAATTTCAATTGCTCGACGAACGGCTTGCCGCCGATGATGCAATACATGCCGTCTTCGGCCAACGGCGCGTTGCCCTCGACCGCGAGGATGTAATTTCCCTTGTATTGGTCGACGATTTCTTCGACGATCGCCTCGGCGTTGTGCCCGGCAGCGGCCATGATGGTGTCGTCGTAATCCAGCGACAGCATCGACAGGATAACGTCCTTAGCCAGCGGGTGTCCGGAACGAATAAACGACTCCGAACAGCAAGTACATTCCAAACCGTGCAACCACAACACCGGGATCCGCGGCTTGGTTTCCATGGCATGGACGATTTTCGGCACAAACGCCGGCGACAGCCCCAGCGAGGTCGCCGTCAGGCTACAGAATTTGAGGAAACTGCGGCGGGTGATCCCCTGCTTGCGCATGACCTCGTAAAATGTCTCTTTCACTGCATCACACCTTATTTTGCTTTTTATTTATGGAGTACGGCCGGCAACCGAACGGGCGAAATAAGTCTGCCGCCGGCCTTCCCTAACACACAGCAACCGGCAGCGATTCCCGTTTGTTGTTGCATATTCGCTTCCTAGCTTGACTACCGGAGAAACCCCGACGGATATTGCAAATGTCGTACCGCAATGGAAGCTATCCTCGCCCGGGCGCGCTCCGGATAGACAAAGCGCTCGGCGTTCTCGGACCGACGTTCGCATCGCCGTGGCCGTCGCGTCGCTATAATCCCTTGACCTGCTATGGGAATTAGCGTCGTCAATCGCCGACGTTAATGTCCGCAATCAACGACGCAAAAGAATGGGGTCGATGCGGGAAGCCGATAATGGATTTGCCTTAAGGGCAGATGGGGATAGGTTAAGGGAGGGATAAGAATTGTCCGCTTAACGACAATGGCCGCAACTTTTGTAATGAAATGAACGAAAGCCGACAAAACGTGCGGACGCCGTCATGGGGCTGGCCTGGCGTGTTTGTCGACCGAATAAATCTTGCCGTCGACATCGGCGATTTTCAGCGCCTTGAGTCGTTGCCCCGCACAAACGGGACTGAGACACTCGCCGGTCGTCGGCTCGAACACGAAACCATGCATCGAACAACGCAACAACTCGCCGCCGGCGTCAAACACGGACGCTTGCTCGCAGTCCAGCGGCCGCTGGGCGTGGGGACATAGATTGATATACGCGTAGACATCGCTGCGATATATGAAAACGACGACCTCGCTCGGGCTTTTCCGGTATTCGATCGTGCGAGCCACATATTCGGAACGCTCGGCTTCGGCTCTATCGCATAACAAGAAGCGCTTCGATTGGTTCATTGTCATCCACCCGGCGAAGTAGCGAACGATACGGACAGCCCGGAGGCAAAGGCGGCAGTTGCCCATGCGGCAAGCAACCGCGGTCAACGCAGCAACGCCCTAATCGGCCGGTACCTCGGCGTTTTTCATCAGTTTATCCAGCGACATGCCGTAGCCGGCAACGAACACGTCGATAAAATAGTCGACTTCGGGCAATCGCATTTGCTGCAGGGCGGTTTTCAATTCCTCCGCCGCTTCGGCAAATTCCTCGTTGCCGGCTTTCAGCTCCGCCCGGCATTTCAAATAGGCCGCGATCTTGTCGGCGGCCTTGACGGTATCGCTAAGGCCGGCGGGGCTGTCTTGCAGCAATCGTTGATAATCGGGCCTCAAGAATTCCGGCAGCAAGGCCAGCAACTCCCCCTCCGCCTGACTTTCGATACTTTTGTAAGCAGACTTAATGCCATCGGAATGATACTTGATCGGCGTCGGCAGATCGCCGGTCATGACTTCGCTGACGTCGTGAAACAATGCCGCCGCGGCCACCGCGTTGGCGTCCAGCCGCCCGTCAAACAGCCGGTTCTTGATCAATGCCAAGGCATGCGCGATTACCGCCACTTCCCAGGAATGCTCCATGACGTTTTCTTCGTAGGCGTTGCGCATCAATCCCCAGCGTTTGATCCAGCGCAAGCGGCTTAACAAGGCAAAAAAATGGCTGTGTCTCATAGGCATCTGTTCCGAACCAACGGCGGCCGCCGGCAAGGCCACGGCGCAGTAGTCCGCGTCGAGCAGGCGGCCGAATTCACGCTTCGTCCGTCAACGACTCGTAGCTATAGATTGTCGCCCCGATCACTGCGGCTGGAGCGACGATCAGGTTAAACAGCGGCAGCGA
>JBNLFT010000023.1:0-23000 GCA_050305675.1 Methylococcaceae bacterium | reverse complement strand
GCAGGTAACCGGCGCGCCGGGTTTCCGCCATCAATACCTTAGGCCACGGTTGTTCGGCGACATCGATGCGATCCCCGGACAACAGTTCGGCCGTTCGCGCAGACAGATGACTGTAAAACGGCGCGGCAATCAGATTGGCCAGGATCGTAAACGTGAAAAAACCGGTGACCAGAAAGCTGATGAAAAACAACGGCCACAGTACCCATTCCAGCCAGGACAGCCAGCTTGGTATGAATTGCTCGATCAGGTCGGTTATATAGTAATAGCCCAAAACCAGCACCGAGCCGTATAGCAGCAAGTTGATCAGCAGCGGTATCAACAAATATTTTCGCAATTCCCGGCGCGGCAGCATCGCCAAGCCCTTCAACAAACAACGAATTGCGTATAACGGATTCTTGCCCTTGTCGACCAGCCTCAGCATGCCTGTAAACTCCTCACTCCGCCACGTTCGGACGGGTTCATCACCACCCCGCGCTCGGTCACGATCGCCGTAATCAACTCCGCGGGCGTCACGTCGAAAACCGGGTTCCAGGCCTTGACCAGGGAACCCTCCCGTAAATAGCAGTTCGGCAGCAGCTCGGCCGGATTGCGTTGTTCGATTTCGATGCCGGCGCCGTTCTCGAGCGAGAAATCGATCGTCGACATCGGCGCCGCCACCATCATCTTGACGCCGTGCTGCTTTGCCAATACAGCCAGCGAATAGGTGCCTATTTTATTCGCCACATCGCCGTTGGCGGCGATCCGGTCGGCGCCGACGACGACCCAGTCCAGCGCCCCGCTTTTCATCAGCCAGGCCGCAGCCGAATCGGCGATCAAGGTGACCGGGATACCGTCCTGGGCCAGTTCCCATACGGTCAAGCGCGCCCCTTGCAGCCACGGCCGGGTTTCCCCGGCGTAAACGGTTTTCACGCCTCGTTTCCAGGCGCTGCGGATCACGCCCAATGCGGTGCCGTAACCGCCGGTCGCCAACGCGCCGGCATTGCAATGAGTCATGACGGCGCGCGCTCCGGCCAGCACGCCGGCGCCTAATTCCCCCATCCGCAGATTGGCTTCCAGGTCTTCGCGATGTATGCGCAGCGCGGCCTCGGTGGCCGCCTCGAGCGGCCGCTCCGCCCCGGCCGCCAGCGCGGCGCGCATTTGATCCAAGGCCCAAAACAAATTGACCGCAGTCGGCCTGGATTCCGCCAATAGGCGTATATCCCGCTCCACCGGCTGACGCCAGTTTCGGGAATTCTCGGCGCAATGCACGGCTACCGACAACACCACGCCGTAGGCGGCGGCAATCCCTATCGCCGGCGCCCCGCGCACCTGCATCGATTTAATCGCATCGGCAACGCCCCCGGCATCGCCGTATTCATGATAACGGATTTGCTCGGGCAACAGCCGCTGATCCAACACCCGCAACGTGCTCCCGGTCCATTCCAGCGGTTGCACGCTCAATTGCTTAGTTTCGCTCATTGTATTTAAAAATTCGTTGAAAAGTTATAATTCAGCCCGACACCTTTAGGAACATATCATGCAAGTTGATCTCATCATCGAAGCACGATGGATTATACCGGTTGAACCGGCTTCCGTAATCCACGAAAACCATAGCCTGGTCATCGACGACGGCAAGATCGTCGCCCTGCTGCCGCAGCAAGAGGCGATCGGCCGTTATCGGCCCCGCGCCCGATACCAACTGCATTCCCATGCGTTGATTCCGGGCCTGATCAATTGTCACACCCATGCCAGCATGACCTTACTGAGAGGAATCGCCGACGATCTGCATTTGATGGATTGGCTGCAGCACCATATCTGGCCGCTGGAACATAAATGGGTTGGCGAAGCCTTTGTCAGGGACGGCAGCGACCTGGCCATCGCCGAAATGATCCGCGGCGGCACCACCTGTTTCAACGATATGTATTTTTTCCCGGAAATCACCGCGCACCGGGCCATCCACCACGGCATCCGGGCCAGTATCGGCCTGATCGCCGTTGATTTTCCCTCGGCCTGGGCGGAAAACAGCGACGCTTACCTCGAAAAAGGCCTGGCCCTGCACGACGAGCTGCGCCACGAACCGCTGATCACGACGGCTTTCGCGCCGCACGCGCCTTACACCGTCTCCGACGAAGCGCTGCGCAAAATACGCATGTTTGCCGACGAACTGAACCTGCCGGTGCATATGCACGTCCATGAAACCCTGCACGAGGTGGAGCAAGAGCGCCGGAAAACCGGCGTCAGCCCGTTGCAGCGGCTGGACGGGCTCGGCCTGCTCAGTTCCTCGTTGCTGGCCGTGCATATGACCCAATTGAGCGACGCCGAGATCGCCCGCTACGCCGAAAGCGCCGGCCATATCGTCCATTGCCCGGAGTCGAACCTGAAGCTGGCCAGCGGCTTCTGCCCGGTCGCCAAGTGTATGGACGCCGGCATCAATGTCGCGTTGGGCACCGACGGCGCGGCCAGCAATAACGACCTCGACATGCTGGCGGAAATGCGCAGCGCCGCGCTGCTCGCCAAGGGGGTCAGCGGCGACGCCTCCGCCGTACCTGCCCACAGCGCTTTGCAGATGGCGACGACCAACGGCGCCAAGGCCCTCGGCATAGACGATCGTACCGGCTCGTTGACGATCGGCAAGGCGGCCGACGTGGTCGCAATCGACCTGGAAGAACTGGAAACCCAGCCGCTATACCATCCGCTGGCGCAAATCGTCTATTCGGCCGGGCGCCACCAGGTCAGCGACGTGTGGGTCGCCGGCCGGCAATTATTGAAACAGCGCCGCTTGACCACCATCGATCAGGCTCAGCTCCGCGCCCGCATCGACGGTTGGCGGGACCGCCTGTTCGCCGACGACAACAGATAAACAAAAACCCAGTAATATAGTACACTATCAACAACTCTCTTTATTCTAGCCCATGACAGTGACAGAAAACGTACATGCCCATGAAATCCACAAATTCGGCTCCCAGGCTGAACGCTGGTGGGATCCTCAAGGCGAATTCAAGACCCTGCACGACGTCAATCCCCTACGTTTGCGGTTCATCCAGCAGCATATCGATTTGCCAGGCAAGCAAGCGGTCGACGTAGGCTGCGGCGGCGGCATCCTGACCGAGGGGTTGGCCAAGTCCGGCGCCGACGCGCTCGGCATCGACCTCAGCGAAGACCTGATCGATATTGCCGACCTGCACAGCCTCGAATCCGGGGTCAATGCCAGTTACCGAAAAATCAGCGCGGAAGCGCTGGCCGAGGAACAGCCCGAGGCGTTCGACCTGGTCACCTGCATGGAGATGCTGGAGCACGTTCCAGACCCGGCTTCGGTCATCGAAGCCTGCGCCAGACTGGTCAAACCGGGCGGCATGGTGTTTTTCTCGACCTTGAACCGGGTGCCGAAGGCCTATTTGCTGGCGATCGTCGCGGCCGAATACCTGATGAAAATGGTTCCCAAGGGCACCCACGAGTACAAGACCTTCATCAAACCATCGGAATTGAGCCGGTCCGCCCGTAACGCGGGCCTCGAACTGCTGGCACTGGTCGGCATCGAATACAATCCGTTCAGCAAGCGCTTCAGTCTGGGCAGGGATATCGACGTCAACTACATCGCCGCGTTCAAACGCCCCGATTGAACCATGTGCGGCAAATTCAAGCTGGCTTGCGTGCTATTCGACCTGGACGGCACATTGGTGGATACCGCCCCCGATCTGGTCGCCTGCCTGAACCGGGCAATCGCCAAGCACGGCTTTCCGGCGGTCGATATCGGCGCTATCCGGCCATTCATATCCCACGGCGCCGCGGCCATGATCAGGCAGGCCGCTCAAAGTGCCGACGAAGCGGTACAGCGCAGCATGCTGAACGACATGCTGAGCGACTATCAAAACAATATCGCCGCGCACAGCCGTTTTTTCGCCGGCATCGACGACGCGCTGGCCTTCATCGAAAACAGCGGCCTGAAATGGGGCGTCGTGACCAATAAGCTGGAACGCTTCACGCTGCCGTTGATGGCGGCGTTGCACCTGCAAGGCCGCGCCGCCTGCATCGTCAGCGGCGATACCACGGCCAACAGCAAACCCCATCCGGAACCGATGCTGGCGGCCTGCCGGCAGGCCCGAGTGCAGCCCGAACACTGCGTTTATATCGGCGACGCCAGCCACGACGTAATGGCCGGTAAGAACGCCAATATGAAGACGTTGGCCGCCTTGTACGGCTATTTGAAAAACGACGACCGGCCGGATACTTGGGGCGCCGACGGTCTGATTTCGTCGCCCGCACAACTGACTACCTGGATCCAATCATCGGCATGTTATTAGACGACCACGTAATTTTGATCACCGGCGCCGGCGGCGGCCTCGGCGGCACGGCAGCTCTGGCGTTGGCCAAACAAGGCGCGCACATCGTGTTGTTGGACAAAAGCATTCCAAAAATGGAGAAGGTGTACGATGCCATCGTCGAACAGGGCGGTCCGGAACCGGCCATGTATCCGTTCGATCTGGCCGGCGCCAATGAAAGCCAATATTTGGAGTTGGCCGAGGTAATCGAGCGCCAATACGGCGCGCTGCAGGGCTTGCTGCATTCGGCGGTGGAACTGAGCGCTTACAGTCCGGTTATTAATATCAAGACCCAGGAATGGGGCCATGGCTTGAACGTCAACCTGAACGCCCCGTTCCTGTTGACCCGGGTCTTGCTGCCGCTGTTGCTGAAAAGCGAACACGCCTCGATCGTCTTCACCTCGGACTCCGCGGCACGAAAAGCCCCTGCCTATAGCGGCGCCTACGGGGTCGCCAAAATTGCGGCGGAAGGTTTGGCGAAAATCCTGGCCGAGGAATTGGAGGCCGGCCAAAAAATCCGGGTCAATACGCTGGTCCCCGGCCCCGTCGATTCGCCGTTGCGGAAAAAAGTGTATCCGGCCGAGGATAAGAGCCGCCTGCCGGCCATGAATTCGTTGGACCCGGTCTACCTCTATTTATTCAGCAACGAAAGCCTGGGCGTGACCGGCCAAGTCATCGATGCGCAAACCTTTGTAACCCGATAAAGCTATGTCCGAGAGAGAAGTTGTTCAGTTAACCCGCGACGTCAACGTCATCACCGTTCCCGACGGCAACCACGGAACCCTGACCAAGGGCCACGAAGTCACCATACACCAGTCCCTGGGCTCAAGTTTTACCGTAGTTACCGAACACGGCCACATGGTGCGCATCGCCAGCAGCGATGCCGACGCCTTGGGCAAGGAACCGCACGATCTGCAGACCCTGGTTTCCGAAACCGACGCCGAATCGGTCGAAAAAAACTGCTGGGAAGTAATGAGAACGGTTTACGACCCGGAGATACCGGTCAATATCGTCGATCTGGGTCTGGTTTACCATTGCAACGTCACGCCCAACGAACAGGGCGGCAACGACGTCCATGTCATGATGACGTTGACCGCGCCCGGCTGCGGCATGGGGCCGGTCATCCAGAGCGACGTCGAAAAATCCATCCGCGCCCTGCCCGGGGTCAGTTCGGTCAATGTCGAGATCGTATTGGATCCGCCCTGGTCGCGGGAAATGATGTCCGAAGTCGCCCAGGTGCAATTAGGCCTGTTTTAGCAGCGACGCCGAAACGGGCGCAGCGCTCGTCACGACCCGCGTCTCGGCATGCAACTGTTGCCCTAGTTTCACCCGTTCGGCGAGTGTATCGGGCAGTAGTTCGATCGCTTCGATCCGCCGTAAAAACGGCAGTAAGCCCTTTTGATTGGCGATCTGGATGCTCAAACCGGGACGCGCATTGATCTCCAGCATCAGCGGCCCCAACTTGGCGTCCAACACGATATCGACGCCGATGTAACCCAGGGAAACCAATTCCTGGCAGCTGGCGGCCAGCAACAGGATCTGCTCCCAATTCGGAATTTCCAGGCCCTCTATCTCGAACCCGGTATCCGGGTGCTGCGAGACGATCTCCTCGCGCCAGACACCTTTCAACGTCCTGCCGGCTGCGATGTCGATACCGACGCCGATCGCCCCCTGATGCAGATTGGCCTTGCCGTCGGAAAGCCGGGTCGGCAACCTCAGCATCGACATCACCGGCACACCCCTGAACACGATGGTGCGGATATCGGGCACGCCCTGGTAACTTATCTGCTCGAATACCGAGGAAAATTCCACCCGGTATTCGATAAGCGCCTTATCCGGCTGACCGCCCAGGCTGTACATGCCGCTGAGGATATTGGATATGTGATGGCCGATTTCCGTTTGGTCGAGCAGCGTTCCGTTCAGTTTGCGGTACAAATCCTTGCGCCGCCCCTTGATGATCAAGATACCTTCCCCACCGCTGCCGTGGGCCGGTTTGACAGCGAATTCGTCGAAGCCCGACAATATCTCCGGCAGCCGGTCGATCTGATGCTCGATCTCGACTACGCCATATAACCGCGGAACGGCGATCCCGGCGTCCAGCGCCAGCTGCTTGGTCTGCAGTTTATCGTCGACCAACGGGTAATAGCGGCGCGGATTGTAGCGGGAAATGTAATCGCCGTTGCGCTGGTTCATGCCCAACAGCCCGAAGCTGCGCAAATGCCGGGCCGGAAACAAATAGTTTTTCCAACTCATGATGCTTTTTTCAGTAAGGCCCTGAAACGCCAGAGCTCGGTCAGGCGGTATCCGGTATAGCGGCCGAGCAGCAGGGTCACGCCCAACAGGAAAAACAACAATTCCGGAAACACGAAAATCAGGTGCTCCAATATCTTGTTGCTCATCAGCAAATAGCCCAGCGAGGCGATGAACAAACTGCCGATGCCTTGTTGCAGCGCCTCGGCCGGCCCCAGTTCCTCCCAGACCAGCGACATTCGCTCGATCGTCATGGTGATGATCACCATCGGAAACAGGGCCACCGACAGGCCGCGGTCGATGCCGAGTTTATGGGTCAGCAGACTCAGAAACAACATCAGGATGACGACGATGATCAACACCGCCGCCAATCGGGGAACCAGCAGCAAATGCAGATACTCGAGATAAAAACGCAGCATCAGGCCCAACGCTATCAACACCGTAAACAACACCAGGCCCCAAGCCAGCTCGGTCTCGCGAAACGCCAGCGCGATCAGAATCGGCATGAAAGTGCCGAAACTCTTGATCCCGATCAGGTTGCGCAAGGCGACGATCAGCAAGGCGCCCAACGGCATCATCAGCAAAATTCGGTACACGTTCTGGGTCTGGATCGGCAGATTGAACAAAGACCAAGCCATGACGCTGGAATTCTTGACATCGGAGCGCTGCTGCGCGATGTATTCTGCCTCCTGAAACTGCTTGTGCACCGAAAACTCGATCTTCGGCGCTTTGCCGCCCTTTACCGTCATCAACGGTTCCTGGCCGATATGCCAAATCAGCGAATTGTCCGGGAAACCGGCTTCCCCGCGACTGCTGGAAGGATCGAAAGCCAGCCAATTCCTGCCGTCGTAGATCTGCAGCCAAGGCGTCAGTTGGCCGTGGCGAATGCCGTCCTTCAATAACAAGATATTGACCTGGCGGGCCGGAATCCTGGCTCCGGCCAAAATGCTGATGATGCGCTCCACCCACAATTCCGGTTTTTCCGCCCCCTTGCGCAACAACTGGATGTTGTCGTCGGCATCCTTGGCGTTCAGCCGCAGCAAAAGTTCGTGGGTAAAGGAACGGGTATCGGCCGACTTGCTGCGCACTTCGTCGAGCAGCGCGTCGACCGCCGTTTGCATCATATCGGGATAGGCCTTTTTGAACGGATAACGGGCGCCCTCCTCCGGTGCGGCCAACTGCGCCTCGGCGATAATTTGCATCCGATAGTACAACGACTGGCTGCCCCTGGGACGGCGCAGCGTCCAACGCACCGTCCGGTTGGCGTCGGTTTCCTCCAGGGTCATGCCGTAACGGCCGGAGATAAAACTCTCGTCCAGAATGATGTAGCCTTGCGGCTTTTTCGGCAATAACAGTTCCACTTTCGCAGGACCGTTGCTCGCCCTAAAGTTGACCCGGGCTTCCACCGCCCAAACTTCGGACTGCTCGGCCGGCAGCAACGGCAATTTCAACTCCGCTACTTTATAGGCACAGATGCCGATACCAGCCGCGATCAACGCCAGCGATAAGATGATGACATGCAGATTTTTCACGCTTGGTTTCCCAGTAGTCGGATTATGCGACGATCGTGCGCCCGGTTATTCGTCGTTCGCGTCGACCACCGCTTTACGGCAAAAACCGATGCTTTCTTCATCGTCGTGAAGAAAGGTGGCGGCCGGATCGATCAGAACGCTGTCCTTCAAGAAGCGTCTGCCCAGTAGCACCGGATAATTGAAATTGCCCCTGTCGGCCAGGGTAAATTGCGCACTGTACAAATGAGAGTCGATGCAAAAGGACATTTCGACGACCGGCCTCGTCATCGGCGGCAATTTGTGGCGTTTGATTTTGACTTCCCTTAGCAACGGCACTTCGATGGTATAAACTCCGGCTTTTTTGCTCCAGCCTTTCGGCAGGTCGAAACGGATCCAGGTCTTTTCGTCGCGTTCGAAATATTCCAGATTGTCGGCATGGATCGAGGAGGTCTTGGCGCCGCTGTCCAGCTTAGCCTTCAGCTTAATCTGCCAAGGATGCAGTACGACCATTTCCAGCCAGCCGGCAATAATCCGTTCGTTTTTTTGCGCCGCAGCGGCGGGTAAAACCGCCGACAACGCCGCCAGTAAAGCCAAAACCTGTAATTTTCTTACCATTGTGTCCGCTTGCGTCAATGAATTACAACCAATGCGAAGCGCATATTATCCGTAATCGCAACTTAAAGGAATCTTAAATTGCATGCGACCTGCGGCGAAACCTAAAAAACACCGCGCGCGCCGGAAAATTGTCGAATTTCCGGCGGCAACAAATTGCCGAATTTTTGACGCCGGCGCCAGAGCACACCAGACATTCACCACTAACTTATTGATATAAATAACAATAATAAATTCTGGCACAAAAAAAGCAGGGAATTGAGTCGCAACCGAACAGCAAATTAAGATACCTATATGAAAAAGAAAATCGCCAATTTAGCCGTCGTCAACAACAAAACCTATGAGGCCTCCAGAGCGACCAATCTGCACCGCTACGATATCGGCAGCGCCTTGCAGACTACGCTCGATTTTCATGAATTGATCGCCATTTTTTGCGACAAAATTCGGTCCACCATCCCGCATGACGGCATGCTCTATCGCAATCAACGCTTTAATCTGGAGTTTAAGCGCGGCGTCAATACCCGCCACTCCTGCAGTTACACGTTGACTATCGAGGATCTGCCGTTGGGCGAATTGCGTCTGATGCGCCGCCGTCGCTTCAGCACCGAAGAGCTGAAGCTTCTGGAAACCCTGTTGTGCTGCCTGATTTATCCGCTGAAAAACGCGACCCTGTATCAACAAGCCCTGCAAGCGGCGCAAACCGACCCATTGACCGGCACCAAGAACCGGACGGCCTTCAACGAGTCGGTCGAACGCGAATACAAACTGGCCAACCGGAACGACAAACACCTTTCGTTGATCTTCGTCGATCTCGATTTTTTCAAGTCGATCAACGACAGCTACGGACACGAGTGCGGCGACATCGCCCTGGCTTCGGCGGCGGGCCTGATCAAAGATTCGCTGCGCAGCAGCGACATGGTCTTTCGCTACGGCGGCGAGGAATTCGTTATCTTATTAAGCGAAACAGGGCTGGACGACGCCCGTGACGTTGCCGAACGAATCCGCCGCGCGATCGAGAACCATACCCTGGCCTACGGCATGCAAACCTTGCATATGACGGCCAGCTTCGGCGTCAGTTCATTACGGGGTAACGACAACATTGAAACTTTCATGAAACGCGCCGACAACGCGATGTACCAAGCCAAGGCCGACGGCAGAAACCGAGTCGTTACCGCCAAGTAGGGCAAATCCGGCAGCCGGCGAGAAACCGACTATAGCAAAGCCCGCCCGGACTCGAGAATCCGGTCTTTTAATTCGAGCAGCCCTTCGTGCTTGGGGACCGCTTCCAACCCTTCTTCGATTTTTGCCAGGCTGGCCTTGAAATCGCCCCGCTCGTACAGTTCGTTTGCCTGCTGCAACACCAAATCGGCGATTTTCTTCAAACCTTCCTGAGCCGCCTGATTGTACGGGTCTATTTTCAACACCTGCCGGTAAGCCCAGAGGGCGTTGCTGCCGGACGGCGCCGTCAAATAACCGACTTCGAAATGAATTTGCGCCAATTCGAGGAAATCCTTGACCGCCAACTGCTGTTCCGGGGTCAGCTGAATGATTTTGTCGTCGACAAAATCGTATTCCTTGAACACATAATAATAGCTTCCTGCCACACCCAGTAAGATCGCCGCAACCGCTCCGGCAACCAGCTTGGGCCATATCGATTTCGGTTCGATTTCATCGAGAAACGCGTCCACCGTCGGCGTGCGCTGCTCGCGCTTGAACTCCAACGCATGGGTCAGGGCCGAACGCTGGCGGCGGTCGAGTCCCGGAATTTGCGGAACCTGCAAATTGACGTCCAGCGCCTTTTGCGCGGACAGTTTAGCGAACGGATGCTTGCCCGCTAAGATTTCAAAGCAAACGCATGCCAGCGCATAGACGTCGTCGGACGGATCCGGATTCTTGCCCTGCAGCATTTCCAGGCTGGCGTAGGCCGGTGTCAAGGCCCCCAAATCGCGGGCATTGAACACGGTGTCTTCGGCGTGGGTTTCCGAGCGGGCGGCGGCGCAGGCGATGCCGAAGTCCAATACTTTCACCCCGCCTTCCGAGGTAACGAATACGTTCCCGGGTTTGAAATCGGAATGGATGATGTTTTTTTTATGGGCATAGGCCAGGGCAAGAGCCAGTCCCTTGATGATGTGCCAGGCTTTTTTGAACGGAATGCCGCCCGCCCCTTCGTCCCTGAGATACTGCGACAGCGGCTTGCCTTCCAATAATTCCATGACCATGAAGACGTTTTTGCCGTCGCGATCGAAGTCGTAAACGGTGACGATGTTGGGGTGGGCCAGGATCTGCGATTTTTTGGTTTCCCGCTGCAAGGCGATAAACAGTTCCGGGTCGCTCCTGAACTCTTCGTTCAACACCTTGATGGCGACATCGGGCTGGTGGTCCTGCGCTTCCTGGCGCCGCAAATCGGTCGCCCGGAACACGGTACCCATGCCGCCGCTACCCAACACCTCCTTGAGTACAAAACGTTTTTGCAAGATCGACCCGACCCGCAGGGTTTCCGACGGCCGGTCGCTCGGCTGCGCGTGAGCTGCGGTCGCCATTTCCGTTTCCTCAACCGTTCCCTTTGGGCGGATCACGGTTTTTTGCTCGGGAAAGCGGCGGGCGGTTTCGGGATTGACGACGGTCAAACCGTCGTCGGAATTCTGCTGCTGTTCTTTCATAGCCTTGCGGTTTGCAGATTAAGCCGGTTGTTGCCGGATCTTTGCAGTGCCGGCAAAAACAACCTAATTGGCGGCCGGTACGAAAAAGAACGGACTGCCTTCATGCCCGGCATGCAACATGGCCGAATACTGGGGAAGCTGCTGAAAACCGACCGACGCCGCCGATTGCTGCACCTGCCGGGAGACCGACCTGAACAACTCATAATCTTCGAGCAGGCCCGAATTATTCTGCAATGCATGCAAAAACGCCTTGGCGAAAACCGAGTGCCGCCCGCCGCCGGTATCAAGCACCGGCTTCACGCCGCCCGACGTCAACACGGTCCGGGCTTTACGCCTGACCATGAATTGCAGCCACTTCTTGCGTTTTTCTTCGGCCATTTGTTCGGGCAAGCGGGCGACGGCGGTCTGCGTCATCGCACCGGAATAGCAGGAGTCGGCGACGACCAGAATATGCTTCGCCGGGATGATGTTCAAGAACTCGGTGATGCTGTGGCTGGACAACCAGTTGGCGGTGTTGTCCGGTTCGGCATCGGTAGGCAACCAGTAAGCGCTCTGATCCGATTTGTCGATTTCGCCGTGGCCCGCATAATAGATCAACAAATTATCTTTTTCGGTCAATTTCTTGCGCAAATCGTTGAATGCGGTCATCACCTGATGGCGATTGGCGTTGATCAGCAGCGTCGTTTTATAACCGTAGCGGGTCCGCAATAGTTGGTCCACCGATTTCGCGTCTTCCACCGAGGTGCTCAACGACGGCAATTGGGTATAGTCCTGGTTGCCGATTACCAACGCGTAAAAACGGCCGAAATCGATCGCGGGATAGTTGCGCGAGACCGCTTGCTGCGGCGGCGCGCGATCTTCTCCCACCGCCGCGGCAGACTTGGCCAACAGATTGAAATTCACGATGCTGGGACTCCCCTTTTTATAGGTCGCCACGATTTCCACCGGATTCAATTCGTCATTGATCGGAATCAGACTCTGGAATATCCCGCGGCGATCCACCGCGGTCTGCTGGCCGTTTACCGTTAATGTCTTCAATGCATCGACGGCGCTCACCTTGCCGATGATTTTTTTGCTCGGCGTGATCGACCTCAATTGGTAGCTCGGTATGCCGCGCGTCAGTACCATGGCGGGTTCGATGATCTCGATTCCGGATTGCGCCAGGGTGATTTTTTCATCCTCTTGTTGTTGCATACTGGCGAGAATCTTTTCATTGTCGGCGACATTCGCCTTCATCTGCCTGATTTGCTGGCCCATCGCCAACAAATCCGCTTTTTCCGACTCCAGTCTGCTGCGCAGATGTTCGACCGCCAACTTATCCTGCGTGGTGACGGCGGCGGCCGATTTTTCACCGATCAGCTTCATGTCGCTCTTGATACGAATAAAGGCGTCGTGGTATTCCGCCTCCTTGGCCTTCAGTTGCCGTTTCTGGTCGTCCAGCAACATCCTGGATGCCGAAACGTCCGCCTGTTCGCGCTCCTCCGGTTTCAGCTTGGCGGCAATCTTTTCCAAGGCCGCTTTTTGATCGTTGTAGGAAGACTGTTTGTCTTGCAGATCCTTTTCCAGCCGCTCGATCAGCTGCCGGTCGCCGCCGCTCTTTTTTTTCTCGCCCTCCAGTTGCTGCCGGGTTTGCTCCAGCTCGTTCTTCAGATTTTGTACGCTGCGTCGCTGGGCCGCATAGTTGCGCTGCGATTCGTTCAATTGTTTGCGCAGGCGCTCGACCTGCCGTTGATAATCCGCCGAAGTCTGTCGCAGATTCTCCAATTGTTGTTCATAACCGGCCGAAACCTGCGCCGCGGTCACCGACGCGAACTGCAAATCGGTGTTCGCCAGTCCCGAAGCCTTGCGGTACCAGTTCAAGGCTTCCGGCAGGTTTTTTTCAACCCCCAGCCCCTTTTCGTACAAATGGCCGAGATTGATCTGGGCGCTGGAATCGCCCTGGTCGGCGGCCTTGCGATACCACTGTGCGGCCAACGCCGGATCCGACAACCCACCGAGCCCTTTTTCGTATATTTCGCCGACCACAACCTGCGCCCGGGCGTCCCCCTGTTGGGCCTGCGGTAACCAAACCCGCAGCGCCGAGGCGTAGTTGGCCCGGTCGTAGGCGACATACTCGCCGCCGCGGATCTCGCAGTCGCCGGCCGTGGTCTTGATCGGCCGCCGCGCCGACAGATACGTCATTTGGCTACCCAGTTTTCGAATCTGTCCCGGTAGCAGGCAATCGACCACAAACAGCTTGTCCGTATCGTCCGCGCTATAGCCTTCGGTCGCAGTCAGATCCGCGCCGTTTCCGACCAACCCGGATTGACAACCTAACAGCAAGCCTAAGGGCAAGACAAGCAACTTAGCTTTTTTAACGCATCTGTATAAACCAGACCCGCCTTTTTTTGACCCAACCATTTGGTTACCCCTATCAATCAACCGGCAAATAGCCCTTTCGTTAATCTATCATAGCCCACATTCGCGATGCCATTAAACAAACTGTCCGGCACACCAGCCTGACGACCAGGCCCACTGAAAATTATAACCGCCCAGCCAACCGGTCACGTCCAAAACTTCGCCGACGAAATACAGTCCCGGCACCTTGCGGCTTTCCATCGTTTTCGACGATAGCTCCCCGCAATCCACGCCGCCAACCGTTACTTCCGCGGTTCGGTAGCCCTCGGTACCGTTCGCCGTCAGCCTCCGACGGTTGATTGCGCGGCCGATTTCCTTTATTTTTCTGTCCGCGCAATTTTGCAGCGACTCCTCCAACAACGGCTCGTCGAGCAACGCCTCCAGCACGCGTTTGGGCAGGTAACGGCCGAGCAACGTTTTCACTTTATTATTCGCCTTGTCGCTGCGCCGGCTTTTCAGTTCCCGTTCGACATCCATCTCCGGCAGAAAGTCGATTTCGATCGTTTCGCCGGGTATCCAATAGGAAGACAGCTGCAATATGGCCGGGCCGCTCAAGCCGCGATGGGTAAACAGCACATTTTCCCGGAAACCCTTGTGTTCGTTACCGACCATCGCCGCCACGGCGATTCCGGACAGCTGGGCGAATTTTTCCTTGTCCTCCTGCCGCCAGGTAAACGGAACCAGTCCGGCACGGGTCGGCACCACGGCGATGCCGAATTGTTCTGCCAGGCGATAACCGAAGGGCGACGCCCCCATTTTCGGAATCGACAGCCCGCCGCTGGCCACCACCAGTTTTTCGCAGGCGATTTCGCCGCGCCCGGTGGTCAATAGAAATCCATGCTGACCCACGCGCTCGACCTTTTCGATTCGGCACTGCAGCTGCATGTTCACACCGACTTTATCGCACTCGGCAAGCAGCATATCGAGGATATCCCGGGCGCTGTCGTCGCAAAACAATTGTCCGTGCTCGCGCTCGTGGTAGGCGATCTCGTAGTCGTTGACCAATTTCAGAAAATCCCATTGGGTATAGCGGCTGAGCGCCGATTTGCAAAAATGCGGATTGCGCGACAGGTAATTCTCGGGGCCGACCGAATAGTTGGTAAAATTGCAGCGCCCGCCGCCGGACATTAATATTTTCTTCCCGGCCTTGTTGGCATGATCCAACACCAGCACCCGCCGGCCGCGCTTGCCGGCTTCGATCGCGCACATCAACCCCGAGGCCCCGGCGCCGATAATAACCACTTGCGGTTCGGTCATGCTGCCCTTTCCCATCGCTGCTGAACTTTTACTCAACGCCGCCTTGTGTTGGCGGACAAAAAACGGTACAAATAAAAGTTGATTCTATCAAATCTCCGAGCCAGGCTTTGTGACGACACTTTATTTCTATCACGATGACTTCCTGCGACACGATACCGGCGAGTTCCATCCGGAATCCGCCTCCCGGCTCGACAGCATCAATTCGGCGCTGAACGCTTCCCGTTTCGAGCAACTGACCAGGGTCGAACCGGTATTGCTGGACCATGTCGACGAGCATATCGCGCTGATCCACGACCCGCATTATATCGAAAAAATCCGTCGCTCCATCCCGAGCGAAGGCCACGCCTCGCTCGACGGCGATACCGTGGTCTCGCCGGCTTCCTACCGGGCCGCACTGCTGGCGGTCAGCGCCGTGTGTTCGGCGGTTGAGCGGGTGGTGGCGAACCAAGCCGACAACGCCTTTTGCGCCATCCGCCCTCCCGGGCACCATGCCGAGGAAAGCCACGCGATGGGATTTTGCCTGTTCAACAATATCGCCGTCGCCGCCGCATATGCCCGCAAGCTGTTGCATATCGGCCGGGTAGCGATCGTCGATTTCGACGTCCATCACGGTAACGGCACCCAGCGCGCCTTTTACCGCACCGCCGATGTCATGTACGCCTCCAGCCATCAAATGCCGCTTTTTCCGGGCACCGGCCATCCCAGCGAAACCGGCGTCGGCAATGTCGTCAACGTGCCGCTGTGCGCTGGCGAGGGCAGCCCCCAGTTCAAGGCGAAATACCGCGACATCATTTTTCCGGCGCTGCGCAAGTTTCAGCCGGAACTGCTATTGATTTCGGCGGGCTTCGATGCCCACAAAGCCGATCCGTTAGCCTCGATCATGCTGGAAAGCGAGGATTTTCATTGGGTTACCCAACAACTCATGGAGATCGCCGACAGCTGCTGTTCGGGACGAATCGTTTCCGTTCTGGAAGGTGGCTACAACCTGCAAGCGTTGGGGGAAAGCGCCGCGGCGCATGTCGGCGCGCTGCTGAACAGTTAATCGAACAACCGTTTACAAAACCGCCGTCGCAGGCGGAATTAGTGACCAACCATTTAACCTAACCATAAATTAAGGCCATTTCATGAATCCACAATTCAGTTATTCGTTTCAAACCGGCGATGGCAAAAACAAAGCCTTGTTGGGCGGCAAGGGCGCCAATCTGTGCGAGATGACCCAGATCGGCTTGAACGTGCCTCCTGGCTTCGTCATCACCACCGAAACCTGCTTGACCTATCTGGAACTCGGCAAGCTGCCGGACGACCTGATGCATGAAGTGCGCGCCCAGATCGGCGAAATCGAACAGAAAACCGGTAAACAGTTCGGCAGCGCCAGTGACCCGCTGTTGGTCTCGGTGCGGTCGGGCTCGGCCATTTCCATGCCGGGCATGATGGATACCATTCTCAACTTGGGATTGAACAAACAGACGCTGCAGGGCTTGATCGAGCATACCGGCGATCCGCGCTTCGCCTACGATGCCTATCGTCGGTTCATTCAGCTGTTCGGCAAGGTCGCGCTCGGCATCGAGGACGAGAAATTCGATGTCCATTTCGCGGAAGTCAAACGCAAAGCCGGCATCAAAGCCGATGTCGGCCTGAGCAGCGAGCAACTGCACGAAATCAGCGACCTGTTCCTGCAAGTCGTTCACGAGGAAACCGGCCACCCGTTCCCGGAGGACGTATACCAACAATTGGAAATCGCGATCAAGGCGGTGTTCAATTCCTGGATGGGCAAACGGGCGGTCGATTACCGCCGCGAATTTCACATCACTCCGCAGATCGCCAACGGCACCGCGGTCAACGTAGTCACGATGGTCTTCGGCAACATGGGCGACGATTGCGCCACCGGTGTCGGTTTCACCCGCAATCCTGGCACCGGGGTCAACGAAATGTACGGCGAGTACCTGGTCAATGCCCAGGGCGAAGACGTCGTCGCCGGCATCCGCACGCCCAAACCGGTGCAGGAAATGGCCTATGAAATGCCGGAGCAATACCGGCAACTGGTCGAACTGCGCAACAAGCTGGAAGCGCATTACAAGGAGGTCCAGGATTACGAATACACGATCGAGCGCGGCGTGCTATATTGCCTGCAGACCCGTAACGGCAAGATGAATGCCGCGGCAATGGTGAAATCCTCGGTGGATATGGTCAACGAGGGACTGGTCAGCCGCGAGCAAGCGTTGCTGCGGATCAACCCGGAATTGCTGGAACAATTGCTGCATCCGCAGCTGGCGCCTGACCACGGCCATCCGCCGCTGGCCCAGGGTCTGCCGGCCTCCCCCGGCGCCGCCAGCGGCAAATGCGTGTTCGATGCCGATACCGCCGAGCGGCTGGGCCGGGCCGGCGAAGACATCATATTGCTGCGCGAGGAAACCAAGCCGGAAGACATTCACGGTTTCTTCGCCTCGCAGGGCATCCTGACCAGTCGCGGCGGTAAAACCTCGCATGCGGCGGTGGTCGCGCGCGGCATGGGCAAGGCCTGCGTCGCCGGAGCCGAAGACATCGCGGTCGACGTCAGAGCCCGGATGGCCGTGGTCGGCGACGTGCACATCCGCGAAGGCGATGTGATCACCATCGACGGCAGTACCGGCAACATTTATTTGGGAAGGATTCCGACCATCAAGACCAGCTTCTCGGCGGAACTCCAGATCCTGCTCGGTTGGGCGGACGAGATCGCCGAAATCAAGGTCCACGCCAACGCCGACACCCCGGAAGGCGCCAAGCTAGCCTTCGAATACGGCGCCCACGGCATCGGCTTGTGCCGAACCGAACGCATGTTCAATGCTTCCGACCGGTTACCGCTGGTCATCGACATGATCATCGCCGATTCCCTGGAAGCCCGCGAGGCGGCGCTGGCCAAGCTGTTCCCGATCCAACGAGACGACTTCCGCCAGCTGTTCGAAGCCATGGCGCCGCATCCGGTCACGGTCCGCTTGCTGGATCCGCCGATGCACGAATTTCTGCCCAGCGAGCATCAGCTGGAGGAGGAAATCGACGCGCTGCAGCATTACGCAAAGATCGTCAGAGGACAAAAAGTCACGCTGGAAACGATGGGTTCCCACGAATCGCTGCCCTCCCCCTTCAATATGCTGAACGACGAAGTGATTCACGAGGCGATTGAAAAGAAAGAGGTGATGCTGCGCAAGGTGCGCGAGCTTTACGAAGTCAACCCGATGCTGGGCCATCGCGGCGTGCGATTGGGCATGAGCTATCCGGAAATCTATCGCATGCAGATCCGTTCGATTTTGGAGGCGGCGGCGATGTGCGTCAAGCAGCGCCTCATGGTCCACCCGGAGATCATGGTGCCTCAGGTGATCACGTCGCAAGAGTTGAAAAAGGTGAAGGAGATCGTCGACCAGGTGCGCCAGGAAGTTGAGGCGCAATACCGTCTCGAACTGAGCTTCAAGTTCGGTACCATGATAGAAACGGTGCGGGCCTGCACCCGCTCGGGAGATTTGGCCACCGTCGCCGAATTTTTCTCCTTCGGCACCAATGACCTGACCCAGGCGACCTTCTCGTTCTCGCGCGAGGATGCGGAAAACAAATTCCTGCCGCTGTACAACGAATCCGGCCTGCTGCAGGACAACCCGTTCGAAATCCTCGACGTCAAGGGGGTCGGACAACTGATGAAGATGACTGCCGAACTGGGCCACGCGACGCGCCCCGATATTCGCATCGGCATTTGCGGCGAACAAGGCGGCCATCCGCAATCGATCCGGTTCTGCCACCACATTAAGCTGGACTACGTGTCCTGTTCCGCCCCGCGCATCCCGGTCGCCCGGCTGGCGGCGGCGCATGCCAAACTGCTGGAAGACAGCTACTCGCTCTGATCGAAAAACCGGTGTTGCATTGGCCCGCAACACCGGTTTCACTTAGGGCTTATCGGCCGGACCCGGGCACCACGCGAATTGTGATTCCGCCAGGCCGGCACTTTGGTTGAACCAATCAGAATCTGTCCTGATCGCGGCCGAATTCGGCGTGGTACGGCCCCGCCGGCAACCCCTTAGGAGGCTGGAAAGCCAGATAATTTGCCTGTCGGGCCAACGGCAGATAATCGGTAACAATCGCATTGATCGCCGCCGACACGGCCATCGCCACCAAGCCCCCCAATCCGCTCCCGGCACCGGCCGTACCCGAATCATGGGTATAGGTTTGCTTGTTTTGCCATAACACGATTCCGGTTTTGGTGTCCTTCAACAGGTATTCCATTTCCACCACCACGACCGAGGCCAAAACCAGATATTTGGTGCTCCAATCCTTGATCGTGACCAGCAGCACGGCATCGGCGCCGAACAGTTCGTAAAACCGTTCGGCCGGCAGCTGATGGATATGGCCGGCTTCCACCAAGCCGAAATCGCGCAGAATCAGGTCGGTCAGATACACCGGAAACACGTAATAACCGCGCTCCGCCAGCGGCCTGCTGATCGTCGAAACGAAGACCGAAGATGCCGAGACTTCCGGCGATTCGTTCACCACCGGCACGACGACGATCGAGCGCGGCCGGTGGGCGTAGAACGCATCGAGGTCGGCTTTGGGACGGACCGCACAACCGGCGACGAGCACAACCAGCAATACCGACACTAGAGCGGATTTACAGCTCATCGGCATCCTCTTCCGTCGCAGCGGGATTTGGTTCTTTGGGTTCCTGCTCCAGTTGCAGGCGGACCCGCTCGATCAACTTGCTCATCAAGGCGGAGGACTCCGGGTAGATTTGCTTTTCCTTGCTAAAGTAGGCGACGGCGGAGCGCTTGTCGCCGCGCCGATACAGCAAAAATCCGTAATCGGCATAGACGCCGGGAGGCACTCGATAATTGTTTTGTTCGGCGTCGGCTATCGACTCCCGAAGATAAACTTCCGCCTGGGCCGAATCTTGTTCGATATATCGTTGATAGAGACTGTCTTCGTAGCCGCCCCAATAAAAGATGCCTCTGGGCGCGCAGCCGCTAACAACGACCGCGCACAACAGTAGCGGCAATATTCGTTTGCGCGACGACGCACCCCGGCGCGGATGCTCCCTGATTCCCATAGCTTTTTTCGCCGACGGACAGTTAATCGGTCTTTCGCCGAGCGTCCAGCGTGCCGACAATATTGTTGATCATGTTGACGATCGCCGCATCGATGGCCTTGCCTTCCAGCGTCGAATCAAAGCCCGCGGTGCCGCCGAACCCCAAGGTGCTGGATGCCGACAGACTGGCTTCGCCGGCGCCCTCCTGACTGTAAAAAACCTGCCCGGTTTTCGGATCGACCAGGCGGATGACGACCCTGGCCCTGGCCCGCTGCGTTTTCTGCTTACCCAACAACCAGATCCCACCGGTCGTATCGCGCCCCAACTCGGCGACCGATCCCATAATCAACGCATCAACGCCCTGCAAGTTCTGCTTGAACTGGCTATCCGTCAAGCCCATTAGCTCGGCTTCCTGCTTTAATTTGCCGATATCCTGGCGCTCCACGATATTGAATCGCTGCGTGGCGACCAGGTGGCGTGCTAACAAGTCCGCCGCCTGCTTGCCCAGGCGGTCTCCGGAGGCATCGGTGAACAAACCGCTGCCGTAGACCGACTCGTTTGTGAAGCGCGAAATAGCGATCGTCATCCGCTCGGCGGCGGGCAGCGGCGCCACCGCAACCTGAGGCCCGCGGTCGGCGACGCCCTCCTGCACTTGGCGGTTGACACAGCCGGCAAGCGCTGCGAGGGAGACGATTGATACCCATAGAAATCTGTTCATGAGAAATGCTTCCGGTTTCCTAAACCCAAGGTCGACCTGACCTCGCCCTCGGGCTCGCTGGCGTTAATCGGATAAGGTTCAGTAAGCTTATAACACCGGTTCGGAAACGGTGGCAAGCATCTACGCAACGATCGAAAGCAGGTTGAACGATGTTCTCCACTCGAATAGGTCGCTAACACCGGCACCGCCAGCGAGTCGCCATGCGTTAAAGCCCAAACGCGGCCTTGACCCGGTTCAAGATAGCTAATTCTTCCGGGCTGACGTCGCCGTCGGCGCCGGCTATTGTTTGTAAGAAGTCGTAAATCAGAGTTTTCCCTTCTCCGGATATGTCGGCAGCAATTGCCAGCAGTTCGTCGATCGACGGAATGCTATCGGGATAGTGGCAAAATTCGCGAAATTCGACGACGTCGAAATCGCCGCTCAACTCTCTGCCCTCGGCTTCCGCCTTGTCGATTTCATCCGCCTCGATCCTGCCGTCCGCGACGACCATTCTCGCGCCGAAGGCGGCCAACAAAGTCGAGCCTGGATTTTGGTCTTCTTCCGGTACCCGAACGCCCATTGCGACATAGTACTGTTGTTGCAGAGCCGTCAATTTTTCCTCGATGGCCGACGGTTGGTCGATCAGCCCAACGCAGGATTGCTCGGGTAGTATCAACGAATCGTGGTCGATATCGGCTAGAGCGACGCCCAGTTCGGCGATCCTAAGCGCAGTCGGCGGATGCGAATCGGTCGGATGGGTGACTGTCTGCTGGGCGATAGTATCGATGACCTCCGGTATCGTTTCTTTATTGACGTCGTATTTCACGATACTGGCGAACAACAGCGACATGTTGCACGCGACTTTACCCGCCTGCAGCCGCTCTACGATCCGGTCCTGTAAGTCATGCCAAGCGTCGTAATACAACCCCAGTTTCAGCAACGAGCTGGCCAGCGCGACCGGATCGCCAACCTCGGCGGCCGCCTTGTCGGCCTCGAATTCGCGTTCCCGGCTGATGGTGCTGATGTTGGTCCCAAATACGTCGATGATATACGACAGCACGACATATGCCGGCAGGGTGGCGAGGGCCGTGGTTTCACTCTCATCGTCGTCGCCCTCGAGCGAAGTCAAGGCCTGCATCAGGCCGGCATATACGGGTGAGAACTTGAGTGAGTAATAGGTATCGGCGCCGCGAAAATGGCCCAATTCGTGACCGATAATGGCCGTTAATTCTTGTTGCGTCAATATTCTTGCCAGCGGCAACGACAGATACAGCGTTTCACCTTTTAGCGATGTGCTTTCGCCCACGATATTGACGTCGGCGCTGGTCGCGAAAAAATTGGGGTCCAAACCGACCACGACATGGTCGGGATTTCTTGCCCCCAATTTATTCGCTATTTCCTTAATAAGCGAGAACAACCGCGGATGCTCTTCCGGTATTAACCTGGCGCCCAAGACCGAGCTGGCTTGCTTTTTGACCAGCCTGAACGACGACTTGATCAAGCCAAAACCGCCGAGCAAGGCCCCTAAGCCGATACCCCCGATCAAATAGAAATGGGCGCGTCCCACCAAGTGCGATTCGACAAGATAAGCGCCGTAAGTCAGGATCGCACCCTGGATGACGACCAAGACCGCCAAAATCAGCAGCGTCAGCAACACCAGCGGCGGAAAGATGGCGGCGACGCGGATTCTGTTGTTCCCCGCCACGGTGGCGAGCACGATAAAAGACAGCAACAGGACGGCGGCGACGGCGGCGCTCGCCAGCGAGCCGGTCTGCATCCATAAAATCGGCGCCACCTGGTCGCATACCGGCGTCAGCCCCGGTAGCTGAGCCAGCACTTCGGGCTGACAAAGCGTCTGCACCGTTTGTTGACTACCCTGTTCGGCAAGTGTCCGGTTGAAATCGGACAAAATCCAAATGGAAACACCAAAACCGAAAACCGGTATTGCCAGCAGTAATGACAACGCTTTCATGAAACCCATGTTTACCCCCTTATCGCCGGTGATAGCCGGCACTGAATTGACGTTGCGATGGCAGGAGAATCGTCGGCGGCGGCAAATTAAAAAATCGAATCCGCAACCCGGTAGCCTGCGCGCAAACGCTTGCATGACGATACTAACCCGGACATTTCACGAAGGCGGCCTTATTATTTGAAATAAGCATTTAGAACCGATGCCTTAGGTCTGATATGACTCATGTTTATTGGGTACAGTTTGTGCCTGAATGGTTTTCTGAACAATCGGGCTTCGAATCTTGAACAAAATCACTCAAGCCA
>JBNLFT010000022.1:0-25636 GCA_050305675.1 Methylococcaceae bacterium | reverse complement strand
TTCAAAACCGACTCTCAGCATATTGCTGCCAAATTTGGCGCCACTCAGCTTGGCAATAGCAACTCTGGCTTCATGACCTTCCATGCCAATGTAACCAAACCCCCGGCATTTTCCGCTGAACATGTCGCTGACGAGTTCAATGGAATGCACTTTACCGAATTCCGAAAACAAGGCAGCGACACTGGTTTCCGTAGCGTCGCTGGGTAGATTGCCAACAAATATTCTTTTCAAGATAATTCCCGAGTGAGTGTCGTCCGCCCGTTGGTAACCGCTGTTTATAACAGCATACGAAGCGGCAAAATCAATTTAAACCGCGTGCAAGCCTTGATGACGACAAACGATGATCAATAGGCTGAAGGGAAACAACGGACAACAATAATTCGCGCAAATAAAAAACGATAGCGCTCAGACTCGGTTGTTTTTATCAGCGCGAAATAATTGGCGTTCAAAGACAGGTTGCAGAGTAGACTTATTCTGCAACCAGTAGAGTATGTGAGTTAGATAACTTTGACGTTTTCAGCCTGCAGGCCTTTAGCGCCACGGCCAATGCTAAATTCGACTTTTTGGTTTTCTTCCAGGGTTTTATAACCGCCGGAATTGACGATACTTCTAAAGTGAACGAAAACATCAGGGCCGGATTGTTGTTCAATAAAACCGAAACCCTTATCGGAGTTAAACCATTTTACGGTACCAGTTGTAACTGTAGACATAGTAAGTCCTTGGAAAATAAATAAAAATAGTGCCTAAAGGCAGATGTAGCCGGTAAAATTGGAACTTACTTTATGAAACAGAACGAGTTGCTGCTAAGGTTAAAGCGGCATCGAAATGGAAATCAGCGGGGTAAATCTTAATTTTGAAGCTGGGATCAGTATGGATGACTAATGAGTGAGCGTCAAGAAATATTTTACCCCTAAACGTTAGGGTTGACCTCACGCCCCTATTTATCAACCAAGTCACCGAGCAACCAATACAAATCTACAGGCTTCACTGCCTCATGTCCTTTTTGGCGTCGACCGGAAACAAATTTGAACTTGCTATCGTCGTTGCACTAGCAGCGTTTGGGAGCGACCGGTAGCTGAGCAACCCATCTGCTGCCGGAACCGGTCTTTCAATCGAGGGTTCGGTGTTCGTAGCGTTGCCGGTCTTGGCGCTGTTGTTTGAAAGACGGATTTGTTCTCAAATACAACGGCCGCTTTGAGTCGATACCGGTGAAAAACGTTCGGAGGGAGGACGGTCGGCGACCTTATACCGCATCAAGGAGGAATCCGGTAGTTACACCTTCCATAGTCTCGAACACTGAGAGCATGCGCCTACCGGCTAATCCGCATAAAGAGCGTTTTCGAAAGTTCACAGTTGTTCACAAAAACTGGGGATAACTCTGTGAATATCATGTCGAAAGTGTCGCTTACTTTCGGTTTTTACTACGGTTTTGTTAAACTGGTTAAATAATGCTCACATTGCTTTTTTGTTATAATATCAATAGGTTGCGAATTGTTTGCGAATCCTGACGCAGGGCGGCGGGAAAATCGGCAGAGGTTTCGACGGCATGGGTATAACAATTTGTTCTGAAAGGGTATCGGGCGATGCTTTTTCGATTCGGCTAAGCCAAAATCTAGACGAAGTCTAGGATCACCCGCCACGCTTCGCGTTTTTGCTCCAGATTCATCGCGGCGTGGGCGGGACTGGTGGAGGGAAGGCGACGGTAGCGTAGATAGGCGAATTCCTCCCCCAATATCGGCAAGACTTGTTTCTTGTATACTTTTTCCGCCAAGGCGCCATTAAAGAAGACCCGTTCGACTGCCGGGTGGCGGTCGAAAAAATCGACGAAATCGTTGGTCTCGATAGAATCTTCGGCGATGCCCGAATCCAGGCTGCCGCTGCGCCGGCAACTGCGCAACACGTCCCAGAGCGCGACGTGGTGGTCCAGCAGAATTTGCCGGCGTTGCCGGTAATCGGCATCCGGCGGGCCGGAAAACAGCGCCAGCATGACCGGCCAGAAGGCATTGCGCCGGTGTCCGTAGTATTGTTGTTTTTGTAACGACGCGATGCTGGGCATGGAGCCCAGGATCAGTATTCTGGCGTCGCCGTCGGCGATCGGTGCGAATCCGGTTATTGGTGACTCGTTATTCATCTCGGCAAGAAACTGATTCATCCCATTTGGCAAATTTGCGATAATGCCAAGCTTTTTTCAACAGAGTCAATTCATTCATGTGGTTTAAAAATCTAGCCGTCTACCGTTTTACCGAACCTTTTATCGTTAGCGCCGAGCAACTGGAGGAAAAATTGGCGGAGAAGCGGTTTCACCCCTGCGGCAGCCACGACGAGAGCAGCTTCGGTTGGACCTCGCCGCTGGGTAAGGCTTCGGAACAATTGGTGCATGCGGCCAACGGGTTTTTCATGGTCGCTTTGAAGAAAGAAGAGAAAGTCGTTCCCACCGCCGTCGTCAATGAAATGCTGCAGGAAAAAATCGACGAAATCGAAGCGCGGGAGGCACGCAAGTTGCCCAGAAAAGAACGCGCCCGCATCAAGGACGAGCTGATTTTCGAATTATTGCCCAGGGCTTTCGCGTTTTCCAGGAAAACCTACGCCTATATCGATGCCAAGGGCGGGTGGGTCGTGGTGGACGCCGCGGCGGCCAAAAAGGCCGAGGATTTGCTGAGCACGTTGCGGCAATGTCTGGGATCGCTGCCGGTAGTGCCGCTTAACACCGCCGACAACCCGGTTGCCATCATGACCGGTTGGCTGATGAACGGAACCTCTCCGGCCGATTTCGCGATCGAGGACGAGTGCGAACTGAGGTCGCAGTCCGACGAGGGCGCGATCGTTCGCTGCAAACGCCACGACCTGACGTTGCCGGAAATTAAAAATCATCTGGACAATGATAAACAGGTCATTAAACTGGCGCTTAACTGGTCCGATCGCCTGTCCTTCGTGCTCGACGAGCATCTTGCCGTCAAGCGCCTGAAGTTTCTCGATCTGATACAGGATCAAGTGGCGGATATCGATGCGGGTACCGAGATCGAGCGCTTCGACGCCGATTTTTCCATCATGACGATGGAACTTGCAAATTTTCTGCCCCGCCTACTGGAATTGTTCGGTGGCGAAAACCGGACCTAACGACGCATAGAATAGGATATGTTGCTCAGGCTGAAAGATTTTTCCCGCAGGGTGTTGTTTTGTGGCGCGTTAGTCGGTGCCGGCGCGCCGATGCCGTTGTGGTCCTTGACTTTACCGATGCCCGAGCGCCCCGGCGACAGCCTGATCGGCGATTATCCCCACAAAGTTACCTACGCGACCGCTAAGCAGGAAGACACGCTGCTGGACATCGCGCGCGAATACGACATCGGCCAGAACGAGATCATATTGGCCAATCCGACTGTCGACCGTTGGCTGCCCGGCGCGGGAACCCGGGTTAGAATCCCCTCCAGCCGGTTGTTGCCGGACGCACCGCATGAGGGTCTGATACTTAATCTGCCGGAATTTCGCTTGTATTATTTTCGTAAGGCGACCAAAAACCAGCCGGCGACCGTCACCACCCATCCGATCAGTATCGGCCGGGTCGATTGGCAGACGCCGTTGGGTAAAACCCAGATCAGCGCGAAGACCGAAAATCCGGTGTGGATTCCGCCGCAGTCGATCAAAGAGGAACATGCCGCCGAAGGCGATATTTTGCCCGATGTCTATCCGGCCGGGCCGGATAACCCACTTGGGCTATTTGCCTTGCGCCTGGCGTTGCCCGGTTACCTGATTCACAGTACCAACAAACCCTACGGAGTCGGCATGCGGGTTAGCCACGGTTGCATACGCATGTATCCGGAGGATATCGAGAAGCTGTTTCCGGAAATCAAAGTCGGGACCCCGGTGTATATCGTCAATCAGCCGATCAAAGTCGGCTGGTCGGACGACACGCTGTATATCGAGGTGCATCCTGATCTGGAAGACGAAGTGCGCGACTACGAACAAAAACTCGAAACGGCGCTGGATCTGATCGAGCAGGCCAACGGCGGCAAAATACCAGTCGTCAACGGGGCCAAGCTGAAGTCAGCCTTGGAGCAGGGCAACGGCGTGCCGGTCGCGATTTTCGAACGGCCGATCGTCATGGAAGACCTCGACTTCAAGCCATAAAAAAAGCCCGCAGCATCTGCAAGCGGGCTTTTCGAAGGGAATAAGCCGGCGGCTTATTTCATCATGGATTTCTTGAACATACGGTCCAGTTTACTGTTGGTATCCTGGGCGTATTGAGCCGCGCGGTTGGCCGCCGCTTCAGCCGCCGCCGCTTTAGCCGCCGCCTCGGCAGCCGCAGCCTGCGCGCTAGCCGCATCGGACGATGCCGAAGAGATTTGTGATTTCAGCGTGTCGATTTGCGATTGCAGGTTGTCGATATCCGACGTGCTGGCGCAACCGGTCACCAATCCGGCTGCTGAAAAGATTGCTGCTAATGTTATGGCTTTCATCATGTTGTCTTCCTTATTTTTTCTGAGAAATGAAACTTATAATATAGAACCATCTATTAAATCCCGCTTAAATTCTGCCCTGTTTTCGTATTAGTTTCCAGCATTATTTTATTTCGACCACGGTTCCTTTTCCGATGTAGCGTCTTAAGCTGTCGATCTGTTCGTTCGTCAATGCGATGCAGCCATGGGTCCAGTTCATAAGTCTATGAATATCCTGGTCCGCTTTACCCAAACCGTGGATGCCGATTTGACCGCCGAGGACCGTGTCTTGCGGCGGCATGACTCCCGCATCATGCGCGGCGACGATTTGGCGGTAGGTGTTGCGGTTGATCAACCCCCAAGCCAGCCCTTCCTCGGCGTTATGGCGGTTTGGATAATCGAAGCCGAAAAAACGATAGTAGGGGCTGCGGTTGTTGATCCAGGCGATACGGAATTT
This sequence comes from Methylococcaceae bacterium, assembly GCA_050305675.1. Lineage (GTDB taxonomy): Bacteria > Pseudomonadota > Gammaproteobacteria > Methylococcales > Methylomonadaceae > Methylomarinum. Next base: position 20,746 of record JBNLFT010000022.1, on the reverse strand, counting down.
TCCTAACGGCGTAACGTCGTCGCCGACGTGGGTTTTGAATCCGGCTCCGTTGCGGCCGATGGCGATATTGTTGAAGACTTTAACCGTCTGCTCTCCGCGCTTGACCGACAGTTGCAATTTTTGCGTGTCTATTAGCAACCAGAATCCCTCCGCCCGGCAGGCCGTTGAATAAATCAACGTTAAAACCAATCCCGCCAATAAAACTTTCCTTAACATAAAATTCTACAAATTGTTGATCTTTTGGTGTACTTTACGAATACCGTTAATTGTCGCATTTAGGATGGAGCATGCAAGTAGAAACTATAACAACAACTCCCTACGATGACCAAAAACCAGGTACCTCCGGCCTCAGAAAAAAAGTCACGGTTTTCCAGCAAGAAAATTACCTGGAGAATTTCGTTCAATCCATTTTCGACTCACTCGACGACATTCAAGGCAAAACGTTGGTCTTGGGCGGCGACGGCCGTTATTTCAATCGTCAGGCGATCCAAACCATCATCAAGATTGCGGCCGCGAACGGTTTCGGCGAACTGATCATAGGGCAAGGCGGCTTATTATCGACGCCTGCGGCATCCAACATTATCCGTAAATACGAAGCGTTCGGCGGCATCGTGTTGTCCGCCAGCCATAATCCGGGAGGTCCGAACGAGGACTTCGGTATCAAATACAATGTCAGCAACGGCGGGCCGGCGCCGGAAAAATTTACCGACGCCCTGTTTCAAAACACCAAAACCATCGGCCAATATCGAATCGCCCGTATCGACGATATCGATCTCGATACCGTCGGCGTGCGGCAGATCGACGGCTTGAAAGTCACCATCATCGACTCGGTCGCCGACTATGCGGAGCTGATGGCAAGAATATTCGACTTCGATTTGCTCAAGCAAAGCATCGGTTCGGGCTATTTGACACTGCGCTTCGACGCCATGCACGCCATAACCGGCCCGTATGCCAAACATATCCTGGAGGACGTCTTGGGCGCTGCGCCCGGTTCGGTGTTCAACTCCACTCCGTTGGAGGATTTCGGCGGCGGCCATCCGGATCCCAACATGGCGCATGCCAAGGAACTGACCGAGATCATGTTTTCCGCCGCGGCGCCGACGTTCGGCGCCGCCTCCGACGGCGACGGCGACCGCAACATGATTATGGGCGCCAATGTTTTCGTGACGCCCAGCGACAGTTTGGCCATTATGGCGGCCAATGCACGCTTGATACCGGCTTACCGGAAAGGCATTAAAGGCGTTGCCCGTTCGATGCCGACCAGCCAAGCGGTGGACCGGGTTGCCAAGGCGGAGGGCTTGCCTTGTTTCGAAACCCCGACCGGCTGGAAATATTTCGGCAATCTGCTGGACGACGGACGCATCACGCTGTGCGGCGAAGAAAGTTTCGGCACCGGATCAGATCATGTCCGGGAAAAGGACGGTCTGTGGGCGGTCTTGTTTTGGCTGAACATGCTTGCCCGCAGACGGCAATCGGTTGCCGACATCGTGCATGAGCACTGGCAGGGCTACGGCCGCGACATTTATTGCCGTCACGACTACGAAGCGGTCGATTCCGGCGTTGCCAACGGCATTCTCGATCACCTGCGGGGCCTGTTGGGCAGCTTGGCGAATCGAACCTTCGGCGACTACACGGTGCAATATGCGGATGAATTCAGTTACACCGATCCGGTCGATCACAGCGTCAGCCATAATCAAGGTATCCGCGTCGGGTTCACCGACGGTTCCCGCATCGTATTCCGGCTGTCGGGCACCGGTACGGTCGGTGCCACGCTGAGAATCTATCTGGAAAAATTTGAACCCGATGCCGGCAAACACGATCAGGATGCCCAGCAGGCCTTGAGCGCATTGATCGACATCGCGGAACAACTGTGCGAAGTGAAAAAACGCACCGGCAGAACGTCGCCCGACGTGATCACCTGAGGAAGTCGATGCGGAGCGATTTTGACCGGTCCAATCGGATCGCTCCGTAACCTTGGCGGTAATCATAAAAAAATTATCCCGGCCGTTTTTCGTCGGCATCGACAAAATCATCGGGCGGGCTCCTTTCGCTCCGGCCGTTGTATCGTCGCCGATTTCCTCGCGTAGCGTACATCTGATGTATAATGCACGGACTTTGGAATTGACAGATTAATTTGACAGCGGTCTGTATCGGGCATGCTCCGCCAGTTGAAGCGGTTTGCCGGCGGGCCGGTGTCTGCTACTCTTGGGATGGCGGATGAGCGAAATATTGCAGCAACTGGCTGACGTTTTGGAACAACGTAAACGGGAACAGGCGGATAAGTCCTACGTGGCCAGTCTTTATGCGAAGGGCCTGGACCACATATTGAAAAAAATCGGCGAAGAAGCCACCGAAACGGTGATCGCGGCCAAAAGCGGCGACAAACAACAAATCGTTTACGAAACGGCGGACCTTTGGTTTCACTGCATGGTACTGCTGGCCGATCAGGGGTTGGGACCGGACGACGTGTTGCGCGAATTGCAGCGTCGGTTCGGCTTGTCGGGGTTGGAGGAGAAGGCCCAACGCAACAAATAACAAACTGGAGACAACAATGGGCGTTAGCGTAACTCAATTATTAATCATATTGTTGATAGTCATCGTATTGTTCGGCACCAAGCGGTTGAAAAATCTTGGCGCGGACCTGGGCGGTGCGATCAAGGGCTTCAAGGCGGCAGTCAAGGAGGGTTCCGAAGACACCAAAAAAATCGCCGAACAGGAAACCGAAGCCATGGAAGACGAAGTTCCCGCCAAAGACAAAGATAAAGCGTAAGCCATTATGTTCGATATCGGGTTTTGGGAGCTTTGTCTGGTCGGTTTGATCAGTTTGTTGGTGATAGGCCCGGAAAGGTTGCCTAAGGCGGCGCGCATCGCCGGCTATTGGGTAGGCAAGACCCGCAATATGGTGGCTTCGGTTAAGGCCGAGATCAAGGAAGAACTGCAGGCCGAGGAAATGCGGCAGATATTGCAGCAGCAAAATTCTCTGGAGGAATTTCACAAGGTGATCGAGGAAGGCGAAGACGTGGTCAAAAAAGTGAATTCCTCGGCGAATACGATTGCGCGGCAAGTCGATAAAAATGACTGATGTATGAGCGATATTGAATCCGAACAGGGCGAGGAGCAGCCCTTTATCAGCCATTTGGTTGAATTACGAAACCGGCTGCTGCGCGTCGTATTATTTGTTTTGGTGGTGTTCCTGGCGGCGACGCCTTACGCCAACCAAATCTACGCTTATTTGGCCGAGCCCTTGCTGCGGTTTCTGCCCGAAAACAGCACCATGATCGCGATCGATGTCGCATCGCCTTTTTTTACCCCGTTTAAACTGGCCTTGGTGGCTTCGGTGTTCGCGTCGATGCCGGTCATTCTCTATCAGCTATGGGCGTTCGTCGCTCCCGGCTTGTACCGCCATGAAAGGCGCTTGATTTTTCCGCTATTGATCGGCAGCACGCTGCTGTTTTATCTGGGCATCGCTTTCGCCTATTTCGTCGTATTCCCGTTGGTGTTCGGGTTTTTGACCGCGGCGGCGCCCAGCGGCGTCGCGGTAATGACCGATATCGCCAAATACCTGGATTTCGTGCTGACCCTGTTTTTTGCCTTCGGGCTGGCGTTCGAAGTGCCAATTTTCACGATTCTGCTGGTGTGGACCGGCTTCACGACTCCCAAGAGCCTTGCCGAAAAACGCCCTTACGTGATCGTCGGGGCTTTCATCGTCGGCATGTTCCTGACCCCGCCGGATGCGATTTCACAGACTCTGCTGGCGGTCCCCATCTGGTTACTGTTCGAAATGGGCTTGCTGTTCTCGCGGCTGTTCGTCAGAAAAAAAGAAGACGAAGAGGTCGTCGGTTAAATCGCGCCTTGCCGGTGCAGCAAACTGGAAATCTTTTGCGCCAACAACCGGTAACCTTCCGCATTCGGATGAACCAGATCCGATTTCAACGACGGTTTGGCCAATATTTCCGGCAGCGAATCGAGGTCGGCGGCGATTTGCAGATTTTCGCCGAGTTGTCGATACAGGTCCGCACTGCTTAGCATTACCAATCCGGGGTGTGGCACGCCCAGCATCACGACGTCGATGTTTCTTTGCCGCGCGGCAGCGACCATCCGCCGGAGGTTATCGGCCGTTTGCTCGCCGGGCAGCCGCCTGATGAAATCGTTGCCGCCGTGAATCAGGATCAACAAATGCGGTTGATGTTCGTCCAACAATGCAGGCAGTCTTAGCAGGCCATCGGCGCTGATTTCGCCGGGAATGCCGGCGTTAATCACGCGTCTGCCGGTGAGTTGGCTTAAAATGGCGGGGTAACTTTGATCCGGGGAGGCGCCGGTGCCGTAAGTCAGGCTGTCGCCGAAGGCAAGCATGACCCCGTTGTCCGGTACTTTGGCTAATTGCGGTTGTTGCTCGCAGCCGCTTAACACTACGACGATGGACAATAATAGTAACGACAGCATGAAGGGCTCCATGGCTAAGAACGTGTTGATCACCGGCGCCGCCAGACGTATCGGGGCGGCCTGTGCTCGCCTGTTGCATTCCGAGGGTTGCAATCTCTGTATCCATTATAGAGAGTCCAGGCGGGAAGCCGAGGTATTGCGCGACGAATTGAATCGGCAGCGCGGGGGATCGGCAATCGCCGTCCGGGCAGACCTGTTGAATATGGCCGCTTTGCAGGAGTTGGCTCATGCCGCGACCGGGGAATGGGGCGGAATCGACGTGCTGGTCAATAATGCGTCCACATTTTATCCCGGGGAGGTCGAGAGCGTGACCGAGCAGGACTGGGAGGAATTGCTGGGCAGTAATTTGAAGGCGCCGTTTTTTTTGACCCAGGCATTGCTGCCGTCGCTGCGCGAAAGAGGGGGCTGCATCGTCAATATTATCGATATCCATGCCGAGAGAGGGCTTAAGAGCTACCCGGTTTACAGTATCGCCAAGGCGGGCCTGGCGGCGATGACCCGTTCCCTGGCCAAGGAGCTGGGGCCGGAGATCAGGGTTAACGGCATCGCTCCCGGTGCGATACTCTGGCCGGAAGACGAGATGAGTCAGCAGATTAAGGAAGACATTTTGCAGCGGGTGACGCTCGGGCGTTGCGGCGAGCCGTCGGACATCGCGCGGGCTCTGAGGTTCTTAGTTGCCGAAGCGGATTACATGACCGGTCAGGTGCTGGCGGTCGACGGCGGCAGAAGTTTATTCTGCTGAGTCGCCGGCGACGGTGATTCTTGTTTGCTGCAGTCCGGTTTTGTCGTACTCGTCCCACAGTTGCTTAAAGCTTTTGCCGCTCAGAGGATGCAGTTGCTCGCCGGCGATCTCGGCCAACGGTTCCAGCACGAAGGCATAGCGCTCGATTTCGTCCCGCGGAACGCGCAGCCGTCCGTCGTTGATGACTTGGTCGCCGTAAAGGATAAGGTCGAGGTCCAGGGTCCGGGACGAAAATTTTTGACAGTTCCGCGTGCGGCCATGGTCCAGTTCGATTTGCCGGAGGATTTTGGCGACCTGTTTCGCTTCCAAATCGGAGTCGAACTTGACGATCAGATTATGGAAGTTTTCGCCGCTAAAACCCACCGGCGCGGTTTCGTATATGCTGGATACGGTTAACCGGCCGAAATGTTTTTGCAGCGCGTCAAGGCTGGAGGGAATGTTCTTTTCCTTGTCGATATTGCTGCCGATACTGATGTAACCGGTGGTCATGGATTCTTATCGCCCCGCTCGATGATGATACCGACGTCCCTGGCCCGGGTGATGGCGCCTTTTTTGTTTAGAACGATACGTAGCCAGGGAATGTTGAATTCGTGGCGCAGGATGTTGGCAATTTCTTCAATTAATTTTTCGACTAAAAAAAATTCGCTTTGTTCGACGAATTCCACAACTCGTTCGGAGACGGCTTTGTAGTCCAAAGTGTGGGCGATGTCGTCGGTTTCCGCCGCTTTGCTGATATCGAATCCCATTTCAATGTCCAGGACGACGGTTTGTTTGATTTCGCGTTCCCAATCATAGATACCGATGACGGTGTCGACTTCAAGTCCCCCTAAAAAGATAATGTCCATTGTTGTTTTCCGGTTATCATATTGCGTGAAAAAGGTGCCAGTATCGGGGAAACGCTGCTGGTAGACAAGTTTTTAGCGAGGTATACGAAATGATTGAGTGGTTGCTTGTCCCGGCCGCGTATTTGTTTGGTTCGGTGTCTAGCGCGATTATCGTTTGTAGGTTGATGGGGCTGGAGGATCCTAGGAGTCAAGGATCCGGAAATCCGGGGGCGACCAATGTCATGCGCATAGGCGGAAAAAAAGCGGCTGCGATTACTCTGCTCGGCGATGCCTTGAAAGGCTTGATCCCGGTGTTGTTCGCCAAGGCCATGGGGGCCGACAGTATGGTGTTGTCCGCCGTGGTGTTCGCGGCCTTTCTGGGGCATTTGTATCCGCTGTTTTTCGGCTTTAAGGGCGGCAAGGGCGTGGCGACTTCGTTTGGAGTGACGCTGGGGGTGACTTGGCTGTTGGGAATCGTCGTTTCCGGAACTTGGTTCATCGTCTATAAAATAGGCGGAATTTCGTCGCTGGCGGCGCTGATCGCGGCCACCTTGACGCCGGTCTACGTCTGGTTGATCGTCGGCGACGTTAATTTGGTGGTTACTTTCGTTCTGATTTCCTCGATCTTGTTATGGCGCCATAGAGCCAACATTCGGCGCTTGCTGGCGGGTGAAGAGCGCTAGCCAGGATATTTCAGGAAGGCGGGCTTGGTACTTGAAACCAGAATAAAAACCAAGGCATCGGGTTTTACAGGGATCATCTTTGTCTGGCCACCTGAGCGGATTTCTGCAAAATCGGATTTCGAATCTTGAACCGAATCACTCAAGCCAGAGCTTGCTGCGGCATTCGTAATGTGTATCCAGTCTTCTTCGTCCGGATTCCCGGAAATTCCATTCCCTTCGTGAAATATCCAAGCTAACGACCGGTTGCGGCCGGCGTTTTTCCGTCGGCGTTGCCCCGCTCGCTATACGCTCAGTAATTCCTCGATGGGCCAACGCGCCTTGGCCTGAATGCGCAGGTCCTCTCGTTGTCCGGCCAGCAGGCGCTGGCAGCCGGCGTAGGCGATCATCGCGCCGTTGTCGGTGCAAAAATCCAGTCTGGGGTAGTGCAATTGCGCCTTCTCGCGCAGCGCCATTTCCTGCAAATGGTTGCGGATCGCCTTGTTGGCGCTGACCCCGCCGGCGATAACCAGGGTTTTCAGGCCGGTTTGGCGCAGCGCGCGTTTGCACTTGATGGTTAGCGTTTCGGCGGTTGCCTTCTGAAAGGCATAAGCGATGTCGGCTTTGTCCCGATCGGTCTTTTTGGTGTTGTTTAGTGAATTCAAGGTAAATGTCTTCAAGCCGCTAAAACTGAAGTCCAAGCCCGGGCGGTCGGTCATCGGGCGCGGAAAGGCAAAACGCTGTTGGCCCTGCTCGGCCAAAGCGGCCAGCTTCGGTCCGCCCGGATAGCCGAGGTCGAGCATTTTCGCGGTTTTGTCGAACGCTTCGCCGGCGGCGTCGTCCAGCGACTCACCCAACAGTTTGTAGCGGCCGATGCCGTCGACCTTGACCAACATGGTATGGCCGCCGGAAATCAGCAAGGCGACAAAGGGAAATTGCGGGGGATCGGGTTCCAGCATCGGCGCCAGCAAATGGCCTTCCATATGATGCACGGCGATCGCCGGTACGCGCCAGGTCCAGGCGAGGCTGCGGGCGGCTGCTGCGCCCACCAACAGGGCGCCCATTAGGCCGGGACCAGCGGTATAGGCGATGCCGTCTATGTCGTTGGCGGCGAGACGGGCGTCGCCGAGGCATTGTTTGATTAACGGGACCAGTTTTCGGATGTGGTCGCGCGAGGCCAGCTCGGGAACGACGCCGCCGTATTCGCTGTGCATCGATACCTGGCTGTATAAGGTGTGGCCGAGCAGGCCGCGTTCGGAATGGTAAACGGCGACCCCGGTTTCGTCGCAGGAAGTTTCGATGCCTAGAACGTGCATTAAATTTTGAATTTACAATTCTTGTTAAGTATAATTGGGAGTTCTCTATCGGATTTTGAGGTCCGATGGCCAACCCAAATATTAACATATAATCGGATCATTATAATGCCAGCAGTAAAAGTTAAAGAAAACGAACCATTTGACATCGCTATTCGTCGTTTTAAACGTGCTTGCGAAAAAGCGGGTGTGTTGTCTGAGGTTCGCCGCCGCGAATTCTACGAAAAACCGACGGCCGAACGTAAACGGAAAGGCGCGGCAGCGGTGAAGCGGCATCTGAAAAAACTGGCTCGTGAGCGTTATGCGTTGAAGAACCTGCGTCGTGGTCGTCCGCAAATCTGATTGCCGGTTGGATTGATATGGGCTCTTTAAAAGACCGTATCAAGGACGATATGAAGGCCTCCATGAAGGGAGGCGACAAAGCCAGATTGGGCGTCATTCGCATGATCCTGGCGGCGATAAAGCAAATAGAAGTCGACGAGCGGGTTGAGCTCGGTGACGACGGTGTGGTCCTCGTGTTAGACAAGATGCGCAAGCAGCGCCGTGAATCGATCAGACAATACCGGGATGCCGGTCGAGACGATCTGGCTGGCGTGGAAGAGGCCGAAATTGTCGTCATTGAGGATTTTTTGCCGCAAGCGCTAAGCGAGGCGGAGATCGATGTCATGGTCGCTCGCGCGATAGCCGATTCCGGTGCCGAGTCGGTTAAAGACATGGGCAAGGTAATGGGGTTGTTGAAGCCGCAGATGCAGGGCCGGGCGGATATGTCGGTGGTGAGCGGCAAAATCAAGGCTGCGTTGTCTGTATAAGCCGTGATTGCCCGGTGTCATGTCCGGCAGCATTCCCCGTGAATTTATAAAAGATCTTTTGGTGCGGGTCGATATCGTAGACCTGATCGATTCGCATGTTCCATTAAAAAAGTCCGGCAGCAACTTTGTTGCCCGCTGTCCTTTCCATAACGAAAAAACCCCCAGCTTTTCCGTCAGTCGCAAAAGGCAGCTCTATCATTGCTTCGGTTGCGGCGCCGGCGGCGATGCCATCAATTTCCTGATGGAGTATAACCATCTTGAATTTGTCGAGGCGGTCGAGGATTTGGCGTCGTTCGCCGGTGTCGAAGTGCCGCGCGGCGAAAAGACGTTTCAGTTCGAGGGAGCCAAGCCTAACGCCCAAGGGATTTACCAGTTGTTGGAGCGCGTCGCCGTGTTCTATGAGGAGCAGTTGCGCGCGGGTGCCGCCGGCGCCAAGGCGCTGGCCTATCTCAAGGGCCGGGGGGTCGATGTCGATGTGGTGAAACAGTTTGGGTTGGGTTATGCGCCCGAGAGTTGGGATGCCCTGTCGGGTCGTTTCGACAGAAAGCTGCTGATGGACGCCGGGATGTTGGCGAGCAACGAAGCCGGCCGGGTCTACGACCGCTTTCGCGGGCGACTGATGTTTCCGATCCGCGATAAGCGGAGGCGGGTAATCGGTTTCGGCGGTAGAGTCTTGGACGATTCGCTACCCAAATATCTCAATTCACCGGAAACGGCGGTTTTTTCAAAGGGAAGGGAGGTCTACGGGCTTTACGAGTTGCTGGAAAAAAACAGCAGGCCACGGCGGATTCTGGTTGTGGAAGGTTATATGGATGTGATCGCGCTGGCGCAGTTTGGGATCGATTACGCGGTGGCCGCATTGGGTACGGCGACTTCCAAAGCGCATCTGGATTTGCTGTTTCGTTTCAGCGCCGAACTGGTTTTTTGTTTCGATGGCGACAACGCCGGTCGGCAGGCGGCTAGGCGGGCCGTCGAGGCGGCGTTCCCGAGTCTGCGGGACGGCCGCCAAGTCAGAATTATGTTGCTGCCGCAAGGTCAGGATCCGGATTCCCTGGTGCGAATGGAGGGTCTCGACGGCTTTGTTGCGCGAATCGAGAGTGCGCAACCGTTGTCGGATTATTTTTTCGCTCGGCTGACCGAAGGTGTGAATCTGTCCGTTATGGAGGGGCGCGCGGGTCTATTGTTGAATGCCAAGCCTTACCTGGAGCAAATTCCGGAAGGCTTTTTCAAGGAAATGATGGTCGATAGGCTGCGCGAGTTAACCGGCAGAGCAGGGCTGGATGATTTGCAGAATCAAGCTACACTTAAGCCGATAGCGGTTAAGAATAGGCGCGGCGAAAGTTCGAAGTTGACGCCGCTAAGAGTGGTAATCGCGTTGCTGTTGCAAAACCCCGGTCTTGCCGAGATTTTGGAGGATTCGCAACCCGATTGGGATCTGTTGCGTTTTTCCGGCAAGGAGTTGTTGTTGGATATTTTACGAACGATTGCGGTCGAACAACCTGAAAATACGGCTGTCTTGCTCGAATCATATAGAGATAGAGATTGGGAGAAGGAGGTGCGTTTCTTGGCTAATTTGACAGTCAAGCTGGAGGGAGGCGGTGAGTTCGATGAAGACGCCGAGTTCAAGGGGGCCTTTGCGCGGGTTGAAATGCTAGGACGCGAACACTATATCGAGTATTTGTGGGATAAAAAGACCAGGGAAGGATTAACAGCGGCGGAAAATGAGGTGTTGCTAAAATTGCTGAGTAATAAGCGCGCGTAGGTATATTTGCGGTTTTGGTGTTATAATTATCTGTTCAGCGGCGTCTTGTGCTGAAGGTATTTTGTGAGTGTAGAATGAATCAAGAACAACAGCAATCCCAACTTAAACAATTGATCGCTAAGGGTAAACATCAAGGTTACTTGACTTACGCGGAAGTGAACGATCATTTGCCGAGTGACATTGTCGATCCCGATCAGATCGAGGATATCATCGGCATGATCAACGATATGGGAATTCAGGTTTACGAGGTTGCGCCTGATGATGACGATTCCTTGATTAGCTCGGATGCTGCCGTCAGTACGGACGATGACGAAGATGTGGAGGAAGTTGCAGCGTTAGCTTCGGTGGACAGCGAGTTCGGTCGGACGACCGATCCGGTGCGCATGTATATGCGGGAAATGGGCTCGGTCGAGCTATTGACCAGAGACGAAGAGCTGAAAATAGCCAAACGTATCGAGAGCGGCCAACAGCAGATTATCGAGGGCTTGTCTCGCTCCGGTTTTATCATCGATTCTTTTCTACAGGCTTTCGATGCGGTTCTGGAAGAGGATTCCGGCGTCAGGTTGAATGATATGTTGAGCGGCTTTGCCGATTTATCCGAGGCCGAGGAGGTTGAGGCCGATTCGGATTCCAGCGACGAGGACGATGAGAGCAAAATGCTCGACTATGACGAAGTCAAGGAAAAAGTCGATACGCTAAGAGTAATTCACCAAAAGGTGCGAACGATGATCGGTCAGCACGGTTACGAGCATCAGAAGACCGAGCAGGCATTCGACGGGATGGCCCAGTGTTTTGCCGAGTTTAAATGGACTCCGCAGTACTTAAAGAAAATGGTTAACGCGTCCGCGGAGGTAACGTCGGCAATACGGGAAAAGGAAAAAACTATTCTCGACATATGCGTCAAAGAAGCCAGAATGTCGAAGAAGGAGTTCGTCAATTCTTTTACCGAGAACGAAGCCAGCTCCAAATGGTTGGATCAGTATTTGGCCGCAGATCACCCCTACTCGCAAGTGTTGCGGGTGCATGAGGAAGAGATCAGAAACGCGCAAAACGAACTTGCCGAAATCGAAAAGAAATATGGCTTGAGCATCGCCGCCATGAAGGATGTCAATCGCCGCATTTCGATCGGTGAGGCGAAGGCAAGGCGGGCAAAGAAAGAAATGATCGAGGCCAATTTAAGGCTGGTGATTTCGATTGCGAAGAAATACACCAATCGCGGTTTGCAATTTTTGGATTTGATTCAGGAAGGCAATATCGGCTTGATGAAAGCCGTCGATAAATTCGAATACCGCCGTGGCTACAAATTTTCGACTTACGCCACTTGGTGGATCCGCCAGGCGATCACTCGTTCGATCGCGGATCAAGCCAGAACGATCCGTATTCCGGTGCATATGATCGAAACCATCAATAAACTAAATCGCGTTTCGCGGCAGATCCTCCAGGAAATGGGGCGCGAGGCAACGCCGGAAGAGCTGGCCGAGCGGATGGATATGCCGGAAGACAAAGTGCGTAAGGTATTGAAAATCGCCAAGGAGCCGATTTCGATGGAAACGCCGATCGGCGACGACGAGGATTCGCATCTGGGCGATTTTATCGAAGATTCAAAGGTGTTATCTCCGGTCGAATCTGCTACAATTGCCGGCTTGCGTGAGTCGACCCAAAATGTATTGGCGGGATTGACCGCGCGCGAAGCCAAGGTCTTGCGGATGCGTTTCGGAATTAATATGAATACCGACCACACGCTGGAGGAAGTGGGTAAGCAGTTCGACGTTACCAGGGAGCGAATTCGTCAGATCGAGGCCAAGGCGCTGCGAAAATTAAGACATCCATCGCGTTCCGAACAGTTGCGTTGTTTTCTTGATAACGATTGATTGTGTAGCTGGGGGCATGCCCTCGGTTTAACGGGCCCTTAGCTCAGTTGGTTAGAGCATCCGACTCATAATCGGCAGGTCCCCAGTTCGAGCCTGGGAGGGCCCACCACCTTGCAAAGGCCGCGAATGCGGCCTTTTTTTACATATCTGTTGGATTTAGTCATGAGGAAATCACAGTGAGTAACAATTTTATATTTACATCCGAATCGGTATCCGAGGGGCATCCGGACAAATTGGCGGACCAGATTTCCGATGCGGTGGTGGATGCGTTGTTAGCGCAGGATCCGAAATCCAGAATTGCCTGTGAAACGATGGTTAAGACAGGTATGGTGATTTTAGCGGGCGAAATTACTACGGAAGCCTGGGTCGATACCGAAGAATTGGTTCGAAAAGTGGTTTGCGAGATCGGTTACGACCATGGCGAGATCGGTTTCGACGGCAAGACTTGCGCGGTATTGAATGCCATCGGCAAGCAGTCGCCCGATATCGCGATGGGAGTCGACGACAGCGAAAATCATGAGCAAGGCGCGGGCGACCAGGGGCTGATGTTCGGCTACGCCACGAATGAAACCGACGTGTTCATGCCGGCCCCCATTACTTACTCACACAGATTGGTCGAGCGGCAGGCGCAAATCCGCAAAAACGGCACGTTGCCGTGGTTGCGCCCCGATGCAAAAAGCCAGATAACGTTCCGCTACGAAAACAACAAGCCGGTAGCGATCGATGCGGTGGTGCTGTCGACCCAGCATTCGCCGGAAATCGGCGGCAAGTTGCTGGAGGAAGCCGTGATGGACGAGATAATCCTGCCGACTTTGCCGAAAGAATGGCTGCATGCCGAGACCAAATTTTTCATCAATCCGACCGGCCAGTTCGTTATCGGCGGGCCGGTCGGAGATTGCGGCTTGACCGGACGTAAAATCATTGTAGATACCTATGGCGGTATGGCCCGACACGGCGGCGGAGCTTTTTCCGGCAAGGACCCGTCCAAAGTCGACCGCTCTGCGGCATATATGGCCAGATATGTCGCGAAAAATATCGTGGCGGCGGGTTTGGCCGACCGTTGCGAGATCCAGGTTTCCTATGCCATCGGTGTCGCCGAGCCGACGTCGATCAGCGTCGAGACTTTCGGTACCGGAAAAATCGGCGAAGATAAATTGGTGGAAATTATCAAGGAGCACTTCGACCTGAGGCCTAAAGGTCTGATTGCCCAACTAGGCCTGTTGAAGCCGATTTATCGTCCGACTGCCGCTTATGGCCATTTCGGGCGCACGGAAGCTTCTTTCAGTTGGGAAAAAACCGATAAGGTCGAGGCGATCAAAGATTGGGTCGGATTGTAAACAGAAAAAGGTAGAACGATGAGTGCGCAAGATTACAAAGTTGCCGACATAAGCTTGGCGGAATGGGGACGTAAAGAAATCAGTATCGCCGAAACGGAGATGCCGGGTCTGATGGCGCTGCGGGAAGAATTCGGCGCGCAGCAACCGTTGCGCGGTGCGCGTATCGCCGGCTGTTTGCATATGACGATTCAAACCGCGGTGTTGATCGAGACGCTGACCGCGCTGGGAGCGGAAGTGCGATGGTCGTCGTGCAACATTTTCTCCACCCAGGATCACGCGGCGGCTGCGATGGCGTCCGCCGGCATTCCGGTGTTCGCCTGGAAAGGGGAAACCGAAGCGGAAGCGGAGTGGTGTATCGAACAAACCATCGTCGGACCAGACGGCTGGCGCCCGAATATGATTTTGGACGACGGCGGCGACTTGACATTGATGATGCACGACAAGTTCCCCGAACTCATGGCTGATGTCAAAGGACTCTCCGAGGAAACGACTACCGGCGTGCTGCGCTTGTACGACATGGTTAAGAAGGGCACGCTGAAAGTGCCGGCATTCAATGTCAACGACTCCGTGACCAAGTCGAAGTTTGATAACTTGTACGGATGCCGCGAGTCGCTGGTCGACGGCATCAAGCGGGCGACCGACGTAATGGTGGCTGGCAAAATCGCTGTCGTTTGCGGTTACGGCGATGTCGGCAAAGGTTGCGCGCAATCGTTACGCGGTTTGGGGGCGACCGTTTGGATAACCGAAATCGATCCCATTTGTGCGCTCCAGGCCGCAATGGAAGGCTATCGCGTCGTGACGATGGACGAAGCCGCGCCGGTGGCCAACATATTCGTGACCGCGACCGGCAATTGCAAGGTCATCACCCATGAGCATATGAAGGCGATGAAAGACCAGGCTATCGTCTGCAATATCGGCCATTTCGATTCGGAAATCGAGATCGCCGCATTGCGCCAGTATCCCTGGGAGAACATCAAGCCGCAGGTCGATCACGTGATTTTTCCGGACGGTAAGCGGTTGATCGTGTTGGCGGAAGGTCGTTTAGTCAACCTGGGTTGTGCAACGGGGCACCCGAGTTTCGTGATGTCCAACTCGTTTTGCAACCAGGTGTTGGCGCAAATCGAATTGTGGAACCATGCCGACGAGTACGGAAACAAAGTCTACGTCTTGCCGAAAAAGCTGGACGAAAAAGTGGCCCGCTCCCACTTGCAACAGTTGGGCGTGAAATTGACCGAACTGACGCAGGAACAGTCGGAATATCTGAACGTGCCGGTGGAAGGACCTTACAAACCGGATCACTATCGTTATTAATCGTTTCCGGATTTCGCGATAAAAAAGGAGCTTCGTGCTCCTTTTTTGTTTGCGGACCACCGGCCCAGGGTTACCGCTATGCGTGTCTCCAGGTTATACGTTGTCAACGAGCTGGCGTCGGGTCAGTCGATTACGCTGCAGGAAGAGGCTGCTCATTACCTGCGAACGGTTTTACGCCTAAAAAAGGGGCAGGAACTCGTTTTATTCAACGGCCGGGGCGGAGAATTCTCGAGCGTGCTCGTTGAAGTCAGCAAAAAAAAGGTTATCGCCGCTGTTCAGGAATATAGCGAGAGAACCGCCGAATCCGTCTTAAGCGTCGCCTTGGGGGTGGGGATTTCTCGCGGCGACCGTATGGATTGGGCGATGCAAAAGGCGGTCGAATTGGGCGCGGTGAGAATCACGCCGCTGCAAATGGAACGATGTCTGGTTAAGTTCACCGGCGATGACAAAAAGCAATTGCGGCTGCAACATTGGCGGCACATCGTCCAACATGCGGCGGAACAGTCGGGGAGGACGCGGCTGGCGGAAATCGACGGCATCGAGTCGTTACCGGGCTGGGTGGCGAGACAGGAAGGGCTGAAATTGTTTTGCGACCCCTCGGCCGAGCGTTCGTTGGCCGATGTCCAGCCGGAAAACAATATGGTTACATTGTTGAGCGGGCCGGAAGGCGGTTTCACGGCACGGGAGCGGGAGTCCGCACAGGAGGCCGGATTTGTTCCGATAAGGCTTGGACCGCGAATTTTGCGTACCGAAACGGCGGTTCTGACGGCGTTGTCCGCGGTGCAAACGTTATGGGGGGATTTTACGTTATGAAGTGGATAGGCTACGCCGTCTTGCCTTTATTGGTATTGGTCCTATTGGCATCCGTGTCCTGTGTGGCGGGGTATCTTATATTGTTGGCGGCCGGCGACGTCGTCGAGCTACGGACGCTGATCAGCAAAGGAACCCAGGTGTTTCTGGTACTGAGTATTTTTCCGTTGCGAAAGTGGCTGCAGTTGCAGTGGGGTGAACTGGGATTCGCCCCCCTCGGACCGTTTATCCGGCAGTTGGGGCAGGGGTTAGTGCTCGGCATCGCGACTTTATTGCCGATTTTGCTGATCTTATACGGCCTGGATGTTCATATAATCGACGCCGGGAGAGAATGGACGGTGGCCAAGGCCGCCAAAAAAATAACGGTCGCTTTGCTGCTGGCAATGTTGATTTCCTTGGTCGAGGAGCCTTTGTTTCGCGGTATCTTGCTGGCCGGCTATCGCCGTAAGATGGCCGTTGCATGGGCGATATTCCTCAGTTCGCTCTATTATGCCGCGCTGCATTTTCTAAAAAGCAAAACGGATATTCCTTACCAGGAACTTAGCGTCGGCAGCGGCTTTTCACTGGTGGGCGAGGCGTTCGCCAATTGGTTCAAGCCGGAAATCCTGTCCGCGTTGTTGGCT
Source organism: Methylococcaceae bacterium (assembly GCA_050305675.1). Taxonomy (GTDB): domain Bacteria; phylum Pseudomonadota; class Gammaproteobacteria; order Methylococcales; family Methylomonadaceae; genus Methylomarinum. The sequence goes on along the minus strand of JBNLFT010000022.1, from coordinate 4,242 downwards.
TTATGGGTTGTCGGCGTTTTTCTGGCGGTTATCAGGACGCAATTCGACACCAGTCTCGGCGTGTGTATCGGCTGTCATGCCGGTTGGGTATGGCAGATCAAAGTCAGCAAGGAGTTTCTCGATACCAACCAGCAGTCGGATTATCTCTGTCTGGTCAGTTCGTACGATGGCGTCGTCGGGCCACTGGTCACCGTTTGGCTGGCGGCGGCGATTGCGTTTTATTTCGTTTGGAAAAATCGGCGCCGTCCGGCAACCGCCGTGTAAACAGCCCCGTTCCGGTTAATCGCGAAAATTATCGAATTGCAGCGGTTGCCCCAGGTCTTCTTCCCTTAAGGTCTGGATGACTTGTTGCAGGTCGTCTCTTTTTTTTCCGGTGACTCTGACCTTGTCTCCTTGGATCGCGGCCTGGACTTTTAGCTTCTTGTCTTTAATCAATTTGACAATCTTTTTAGACAGCGCGGAATCCAGGCCTTGTTTCAGGGTGATCGTTTGTTGAGCGGTTTTGCCGCTGGTTTGCGGATTGCCGCTCTCCATGCAGCCGATGTCGATGCCGCGTTTGGTCATCTTGGAATACAGAATAGGCAGCATTTGCTGCAGTTGGAAAGTGGATTCCGCTTTCATGACGATGGCGTCTTCCTGCAGTTCGAACTCCGCATTCGAACCCTTGAAGTCGAAACGGGTGGAAACTTCCCGGTTGGCCTGATCGACCGCGTTGGTTACCTCATGGCCGTCGAATTCGGATACTATGTCAAATGATGGCATTCTTCTCGATACAAAAATTAGAAAGTATTTAACTATAATTTCGTTATATTTAATTTTCAATGCATTTTTAGAGTGAACTCCTATGAAGACTCCGCCGCAGCAGTATTGCCGGGCTATCCTTGTTATCCTCGCTACGGCGCTACTTTGCGCTTGTTCATCGAGCAAAAACGTCAAGGGGCGCGATTTCGAGGTTTCTTCGGTGGTCAAGAACGACATCGACCTGGTATCGGAAACCCATCAACGCAAGGTGTTTGCGGCCTTAAAAGAACTTTCGGTCAAATTATATAAACGTAACCCGGCGGAATGGAAAAAAGGGGGGTACGTTTCCCTGGACGCGGCGGTCGAGTCGTTGTCGGCCGAGACGTTTCCGGATGTAAGCGGGAAAAGAAGCGTCGATTGCATCCGGTTGGCGTTCTCCGACGAATTCGACGGTGACCGGGTTCGAGCGTTTGTCGCCGGTCTGGAAACGATGGTGCTGGATTCCTACGACGGTCATCGTTCTTTTTATTTGCATAATATGCTGGAGGCGCAGAAACTTTACGACAGTGCCCGCAATATCGAATTGGCGTCTTGGCTGTTGCGGACCAAGCGCAATACGGACGGCGAGCTATTTTTGTTGAGTTCCGGCGATGCCGAGCAGGTCAATCTGAGTTTCGAGCGGCTGTTCGGGAAAATGATCAATGCGCAGGATATGCTGGCGCAAATCATGGCCGATAGAACGCACAGGCAAATAAAGAATGTTATTCAGGCGGTGGCTACCGCCTTCATTCCGATTTAGCTTTTTGCTGCGCTATAAAATGGCTGACAGCGGCAATGCGCCGGCGCCTGATTTCGGCGCCGATTTGAGAGCCTTTTAGTCCGCTTTGCGCGATTTCGGCGGTATCGACGCTGCGCGCCGCCAAGGCGGCGCCCGCCATGTAATCGGCCTGGGGATAGGGTTTGCACTCGAAGCCCTTGCGGCCGCGCATATCGGCTTCGCAAGCCAGCAAGAATTCCGCCAAGCTGTGTTTGGGTTTGAACGCGTTTAACGCGTTCAAGACATCGGTCAACGTATTGGCGCGTAACTCGCGGGCGCGGTGACAATGACCGTGATAACGCATGACCTGCTGGCATAGGGACTTGAAGTGCTTCGGTACCCTCAGGCGTTCGCAGAATGCCTCCAGCACCGGCAAACCGTTTTTCTCGTGGCCGTGGTGGGACGGCCATTGTTCGGGCGGCGTCAGGCCCTTTCCCAGGTCGTGAAGCAATGCCGCCAACCGGACTTCCGCCTTGTTCGACAACTTCGCGGCCTGATCCAGCACCATCATCACATGGATGCCGGTATCGATCTCCGGGTGGTAAGTTGGCGGCTGAGGTATCCCGAACAAGCGCGCGATTTCCGGAAAGATCGACTCCAACGCCCGGCAATCCTTGAGTATGTTAAAAAACGCACTGGGGCTTTGCTCCAACAGGGCTCTGTAAAGCTCGGCCCAGACCCGCTCGGCGACCAAATGCTCGGTTTCGCCATTGCCCACCATTTGCTCCATCAAGTCGCGGGTTTCCTCGGCCAGGGTGAACCCCAAATGCGCATAGCGGGCGGCAAAGCGTGCCACCCGGAGGATCCTGACCGGGTCTTCGCCGAACGCGGGGGATATATGGCGAAAGATGCGTTGCTCAAGGTCGCGCCGGCCGTTGTAAGGGTCAATGATCGTGCCGTCGTCGCACATGGCCATGGCGTTGATGGTCAGGTCGCGGCGGATCAAATCCTCTTCCAACGTCACCTCGGGTGCGGCATGAACCACGAAGCCTTTGTAGCCCGGCGCGGTCTTCCGTTCGGTGCGCGCCAGCGCATATTCGTCATGGGTCAGGGGGTGCAAAAAAACCGGGAAATCCTTACCGACCGGTTTAAACCCTTTGGCTAACATGGATTCCGGGGTTTCGCCGACCACCACCCAGTCTTTCTCTTTGACCGGCCAATCCAACAGGTAGTCGCGTACCGCTCCCCCGACCAGAAAGGCCTTCATAGCTCTTTTAAGCCGCGCTGATGCATGGTGAAAACGCTGGTGTATGTTGCGATATAGAGATCGGCTGCAGGAAGGTGAAGTAAGTGCCCACCTCCCTGCATGAAGAGAAGGGCTAGTTCGGACGGATGCTGATTTCTACCCGACGGTTTTGAGAGCGGCCCATGGGGCTGTCATTTGACGCGATAGGGTACCGTTCGCCGAACCCGCGGGCCTGGATCCGTCCGTGGCGTACGCCGGAGCGAACCAAATAACTGGCGACGCTGTTGGCGCGTTGTTCGGACAGTTCCTGATTATACATATCGCTGCCGGTCGAATCGGTGTATCCGGAAACATTGATACTGGTTTTGTCGAATTCGTTGAGCACGGTCCCGACCGAATCCAACACCGGGTAAAATTGAGAGCTGATATTTGCGGAATCGGTGGCGAAGGTGACGTTGCCAGGCATGATCAGCTTCAGATTGTCGCCTTGCCGTTGTACTCTGACACCGGTACCTTCCAGGCGCGCCCGCAATTGAGCTTCCTGGCGATCCATGTAATAACCGATGCCGCTACCCAGGGCCGCGCCGGCTGCTGCGCCGATCAACGCGCCTTTGGCATCGCCGCCGATCAACGCGCCGCTGGCGGCGCCGACCGCGGCGCCGGTTCCCGCGCCCCATCCGGTATTGGAGACTTTTTGTTCACCGGTATAAGGATCGATGGAGCAGCCCGCCACTAACGACGTCGCCAATACAATTCCTGCAATTTTTTTCATTAGAAAATCTCCCCTGTTAGAAAATGCTATAAGTTTAGCCAAGTTTAGCTTAATAACCGATGAATGGTTAAGCAATGACCACGGAGTGCACGGTAAAGCGAACTCCATCAAAAAACGGCCGATAGTGCTCCGCAGGTGGCACTTCTTGCCGGATCAAAGGAAACAGTGCTTCTCTAGGGATCGCCTATTGGTGCGGCAAAGGCATCGGCAACGAGTTTATCGACATTGCTTCCGGTCAGAGATTCCAGAAATTTTACCAAATCGCCGATTTCGCTTTCCGTCAAATTTAGCGGCTTGATCAACGGATCCAGATTTTCGTTGGAAATTCCGCCTTGATTATAAAAGCGGACGACTTCTTCCAAGGACGATAACGAGCCGTTGTGCATGTAGGGCGCGGTCAACGAAATATTTCGCAGGCTGGGCGTCCTGTATTGCCACCGGTGAGCAGGGTTTTGGGTGATTTCGTAACGTCCTAAGTCGTTTGCTTTGGCCTCGGAAACGGCCGCGATAGTGTCGCTATCGACTTCGACGAAAACGCCCGGAGCCAACTGGACCCGCTGTTTGTCCGGCGATTTCATCATCGCCTCCCGAAAGCCGATGCCGGTGTTGTGCAAGCGGTAGTCGCTGAACAGAGCGTGCGATTTCTCGATCCGATGGCAACTGCTGCAACCGGCTTTTCCGACGAATAAGTCGAACCCGTGTTTGGCCGATGCGCCGAGCGCATCG
>JBNLFT010000021.1:11282-26011 GCA_050305675.1 Methylococcaceae bacterium | reverse complement strand
GATTCGTAAAGTATAACGAAAGGGTATTTTCCTGGACCGAGCGTTATGTTATTCGGGACGGATTGCTTCAGCGCTTCCACGGAAATAAATGCTTTTGGTCGAGCAAAACCATCGGCTGCCGGCGACCGTTAAGTGCTGGGCGGAGTACTCTGGAAAGGCTGTATGAAGCCGTGATTTATGATTTAATTATCGATTCAAAATTAATTAGACGGATGGCGGGAACTCAACATGAACAGAACGATAACACAACTACATAAAACCATTCTGGCGGGTGCTGCAACGATGCTTCTGTCATCCGGCGCCGTTCAGGCGGATTCCGACGGCAAGGCCCATCAACTGTATCAGGAAAACTGTGCCAGTTGTCACGGCGCCGACCACGGCGGATATCTGGCGCCGGCCTTGAATTCGGATAGCTTGAAGGGGCGCAGTCCGACCGCGCTACGCAGCCTGATCATGACCGGGAGCTTCGAAACCTTGATGCCGCCGTTTTATGGCCGGCTGTCGGACGACGATATTCGCGCGCTGGTCAAACATCTGCAATCGACGCCGAAACTGCCGAATCCCGCATGGACCGTCGACGACATGAAAAAGTCGATCAAAGTCTATGTCAAGGACGAAAGCTCGCTGCCGAACGCACCGGCTTATCAAATCGACACTATCGACGACCTGATCGGCGTCGCCGCGCGCGGTAAGTACGGCCGGGGTGCCGGTTCGAAAGCGGTTTTCATCAACAGCAAAACACATCGGCAGGTCGGTGAAATCGCCACCGGCACCGCCGCTCATATCATCGACTTCAATCCGGCCAATCCGCGCTGGGCTTACGTCAAAACCGATACCGCCGAGATTTTTAAAGTCGATCTTTATTCGATGCAGGCGGTGCGCAGCATCAAAACCGGTTTCAATGGACCCGGCATGGGCGTCTCCCGCGACGGCAAATACATCATGGCCGGCACCTTCGTTCCGCACGTGGCCGTGATACTCGATGCGGCGACGCTGGAGCCGCTGAAAACCTTCGAGCTGGAAGGCGTCGATCCGGACGGTAATATGGTGTCTTCCGATTCCGGTATGGTAATTGGGACTCCTTATGCGGACATTTTTGCGATCGCTTTGGAGAACGCCGGTCAGGTCTGGATCGTCGATCTGAAGGAAGGCTTCCCTGTGACCAAAATCAAAAACGTCGGGCGTCATTTGCATGACGCGTTCCTGACCCATCAGGGCCGTAAGTTGATGGTCGCTTCCTATGACGACAGCATCGTCGCGGCGATCGATTTGGAAAAACGCGAATTGATCAAGAAACTGCCGGCCGGTTGCGTACCGCACGTCGGCGGTGGTTCGGCCGTCAAAGTCGATGGCCGGACGCTCGGTTTCGGCACCAACTTCGGCAGTTGCGACAAGACCGTGGTCAGCGTTTGGGATTTGGATAAAATGGAAGTCGTGAAGCAGGTTCCGGTGTCCGGCGGCACCGAGTCGCCGGCTGCGCATGCCAACGCCCCTTATGTCGCTGTCGATATCATCACCAAGGACCGACGGGCGCGCACGATACAACTGATCGACAAGAAATCGCTGGAAGTCGTTAAGACGCTGGATGTTGGCGGTCACGCGTATTTTCCGGAATACAGCGCCGACGGCAAATACCTGTATGTCAGCGCCGGCTACAGCGGCGATGAAGTGGTGGTTTACGACTCCCACTCGCTGCAAAAAGTCGCTTCGGTGCCGATGGAAAGCCCGGCCGGAATTTTTTCCCGCGGCAGGGTTAAATACATGACCCGCGGATTGTCGCCCGACGAAATGGAGCTGGCTAATGCAAGCAATTAACTATTCAGCACTAGTGTTGGTTTGCTCGATGTTGTCAGGCTCCGCACAGGCGGCCAACCTTTATGCCGGCGAAGCGAAGGCCGCGGCCGTTTGTTCGCAGTGCCACGGGATTCGTAATCCAAGTGTCGGCGCGCCCTTTCCGCCGTTGGCCGGACGTGATGTCGAATATTTGAAAACGGCGTTGAAGCAGTACCGCGATAAGACTCGGATTTCCGATATCATGAACAATATCGCCGGTTCGCTCAGCGACAGGGATATCAACGATATCGCCAATTATTACGGCAGGCTTCAACCCTGAGGATGAGAAACATGTTGCTGGCATTGGTATTGATTACCAATGCCTCGGAGGCTGCATCGCCTGCCGACCAAAGACAACACGAACTGCTGAATCTGCTCAAACACGATTGTGGCTCGTGCCACGGTTTGAGCTTTAGAGGCGGACTGGGTCCGTCGCTGTTGCCGGATGAGTTGGCCGGCAAGGACGACGATTTTCTTATCGACACGGTCTTGAACGGCCGGCCGGGGACCGCAATGCCGCCGTGGCGCGATTTCATCAGTGCGGAGGAAGCGGCCTGGTTAATCGATTATCTGCGTCGTAATGTTGCCGCCAAGCCGGTCAAACCCTGAGATCGTTATGTTTTTTCCGATTATTGTCGTCCTTTTGTCGCTTTCCGGTGCGGTGAATGCCGATATCCGCGCCGGCGGCGATTTGGGCGTGGTCATCGAACGCGAACAGGGCACGGCTTTGCTGGTGAATACCAGTCAAAAAAAGGTGTTGGCGCGGATAGGCGGATTAGGCGATTTGTCCCATGCCTCGGTCGTTTTTTCCCGCGATCAGCGCTTTGCGTTCGTTTTCGGTCGCGACGGCGGCCTGAGCAAAATCGATCTGTTACAGGACAAGATCGAGCAGCGTATCGTCCAAGCCGGCAACAGTATCGGCGGGGCGATTTCCCAGGACGGTAGCTTGATCGCGGTGTCGAATTATACCCCGGGCGGGGTGAGGATCTTTTCCAGCGAAACCTTGCGTCCGGTTGCCGATATTCCGGCGCTTTACGACGGCGACAAGCAGTCGAAGGTGGTCGGTTTGGTCGACGCGCCTGGACAGCGTTTCGTCTTCAGCCTGTTCGACGCCGGGGAAATCTGGGTGGTCGACATGAAACACCCGCAAACACCCGTTATCAGCAAATTTAAAGGGGTCGGAAAACAGCCGTACGATGCGTTGCTGTCGCCGGACGGTCGCTATTACATCGCCGGTCTGTTCGGCGACAGCGGTCTGGCGCTGTTGGATTTATGGCGCATGGAGGACGGTGTCCGGCGTATTTTGGCGGACTACGGCAAACACGACGAAAAATTGCCGGTATACAAAATGCCGCATCTGGAAGGCTGGGCCATGGCCGGCGATTATTTGTTCGTGCCGGCGATGGGACGACACGAAGTTTGGGTGGTCGATAGGCGGGAATGGAGTCTGCTAAGACGTATTGCGGTTGCCGGGCAGCCGGTGTTTGCCATGTCCCGGCCCGATGGGCGGCAGATCTGGGTTAACTTCGCCTTCCCGGATAACCAGTATCTGCAAATTATCGATGTCAAGGACTTGGCGGTGGTTAAATCGTTACAGCCGGGTAAGGCGGTGTTACATATGGAATTTGCACCGCGCGGCGAGGAAGTGTGGGTGTCGGTGCGAGACGACAATAAGGTCGTCGTTTACGCTACCGACGACTTTGCCGAGAAAGCACGTTTCCCGGCCGACAAGCCGAGCGGGATTTTTTTCGCAGCCCGGGCGCACAGGTTGGGTTTATGATGTTGAGTCCCTTTCAGCAGCGCTTGTTAAACGATTATCAGCAGGATTTCCCGCTGACGCCGCGGCCATTTCGTACCATCGCCGAATCGCTTGGTGTTAGCGAGGACGAGGTTCTGGCCGCGTTACGCGAATTAAGCGACGAGCGGTTAATCAACCGCATCGGTCCGGTAATCAAACCCAATCGAATCGGCAACAGCATGCTGGTGGCGATGGCAGTACCGAGCGCTCAATTAGAGCAGGTCGCCGAGCTGATCAGTCGTTTTCCCGAGGTCAATCACAACTACGAGCGCGAGAACCGGTTTAACCTTTGGTTCGTGCTAATTGCCGACAGCATCCCGCATTTGCAACGAACGCTCGCTGCCATCGAACGGCAAACGGGCATCAAGGCCTTGCGTCTGCCGTTGTTGACCGATTATTTTATCAACCTGGGGTTTGCATTGGAGTTGGACGATGGATGCGACGGACTACCGGCTGATTGAGGCGGTGCAACAGGGGCTGCCTCTCAGTAGCAAGCCTTACGCCGAGATCGGCATGGCGCTGGGCTTAAGCGAAGAGGAAGTCATTACGCGGTTAGCGAATTTGCGGCAGCAAGGCTTGATCAGCCGCATGGGGGTAATCGTCAACCACCGGCAACTGGGATACCGTGCCAATGCGATGGTGGTTATCGATGTACCTGATATCGAGGTCGACCGGGTCGGTGACCGCATCAGTCGTTTCGACTTCGTCAATCTGTGTTATCAGCGCCCGCGGCAGGGCGAAATCTGGCCCTATAATCTCTATTGCATGATTCACGGCAGGAGTCGGGAACGAGTGATGGAACAATTACAACACCTGGTCGAGGCCTGCGGATTGAGCCAATTTGCGATGGAAGTGCTGTTCAGCAAGCGCTGTTTCAAGCAACGCGGGGCCCTGTATCGGCCGAGCGAAAAACGAACGTTGGAGTTGGCCCATGGATGAGCTCGACAAACTGATTATCAATCGCTTGCAACAAGGCTTTCCGCTGTGCGAGTCACCCTATGCCGTAGTCGCCGAGCAGATGGGTATCGCCGAAGAAAACTTGTTGCAGCGTTTGCAGTCGTTGCTTGGCCAAGGTGTTTTGAGCCGTTTCGGGCCCATGTATCATGCCGAACAGATCGGGGGCGCCCTGACCCTGGCGGCGATGAAGGTGCCGCAGGAGCGTTTCGAACAGGTTGCCCAAATCGTCAATTCCTTTCCCGAGGTTGCCCATAATTACGCCCGTGAGCATGACTTGAATATGTGGTTTGTCGTAGCGACCGAAACACCGGATCGAGTCTCCGCCGTGCTCGACCGCATCGAACGGACAACCGATTGCAAGGTTTACGACATGCCTAAAATCAACGAATACTATGTCGGCCTGAGGTTCGAGGCATGACGCTGGACGCCGTCGATCGACGGATCATTCTGCAGACGCAGTCGGGCCTGCCGCTCGTCGCCGAGCCCTATCGGCTGGTTGCCGAGCGCGTCGGCATTAGCGTCGAAGAATTGCTGCAGCGCATGGAGGGTATGCTGCGTGACGGCGTGATTCGCCGTATCGGCGCGGTACCGAATCATTACCGGCTGGGCTACCGATACAACGGCATGACGGTGTGGGACGTGGACGACGACAACGTCGACCAATTAGGCCAACGGGTGGGCGGTTTGGATTTCGTGAGTCACTGTTATCGCCGGCCCCGGCATCTTCCGGAGTGGCCTTACAACCTGTTCGCGATGGTGCACAGTAAAACCGAGCAAGGGGTGCAGGAAAAAATCAGGGCGATCGAGACGGTATTGGGCGACTTCGCTCGCGGCCACGATGTTCTGTATAGCAGCCGCATCCTGAAAAAAACCGGCTTGCGCATCGGAGAATGACGTGTTCCGATTGAGCCAATTCATGCGCGAAGTGTTGCTTCCGACGCCCCTGACCCCTGCTCGCAAGCCTTCCGGACCGGTGGTAATCTGGAACCTGATACGGCGCTGCAACTTGACTTGCAAGCATTGTTATACCACTTCCGCCGATATCGATTTTCCTGGCGAGCTAAGCACCGATGAAATATATCGTGTCATGGATGATTTAAAAGCCTTTCAGGTGCCGGTATTGATTCTTTCGGGCGGCGAACCGTTGTTGCATCCGGATATTTTCGCGATTTCGCGGCGGGCGAAAGACATGGGGTTTTATCTCGCCCTTTCCAGCAACGGAACGTTGATCAGCGAACGGAACATCGAGCGCATTGCCGAGATCGGTTATCAGTATGTCGGCGTCAGTCTCGACGGTATCGGAGAGACCCACGACAAATTCAGACAACGACAGGGCTCGTTTGCCGATTCGCTGGCCGGCATAAGGTTGTGCCGCGATAATGGCATCAAAGCCGGCGTGCGTTTTACCCTGACTCGGGATAACAGCCAGGATTTTCCGGCGATGTTACAGTTGATGGACGATCAGGGGCTTCACAAATTCTATTTGTCGCACCTAAATTACGGCGGACGGGGTAATAAGAACCGAAAAGACGACGCCGGTCTTAAAATGACTCGTGATGCCATGGATTTGCTGTTTGAAACGTGCTTGCGCTGGGAGCGGAAAGGTCTGCAACGAGAGGTCGTAACCGGCAACAACGATGCCGATGCCGTGTATTTTTTGCATTGGGTCAGAAAGCGTTTTCCGGAGCGGACCGACCATATACGCGCGAAATTGGAGCAGTGGGGCGGCAATGCTTCCGGCGTGAATGTCGCCAATATCGATAATCTGGGCAATGTGCATCCGGACACCTTCTGGTGGCATTACACTCTGGGAAACGTCAGGGAACGGCGTTTTTCGCAAATTTGGAACGATCTTTCCGATCCGTTGCTGGCAGGTTTGAAAGCCAGTCCGCGTCCGTTGCTGGGCCGCTGCGGCGATTGCCGTTTTCAGCGAATTTGTAACGGCAATACCCGGGTGCGGGCGCAGCAGGTATATCACGACCCGTGGCAGGAAGATCCGGGGTGTTATCTCGACGACAAGGAAACGGCCGGTTACCTGAACTGAATTCTACTATGTCTTAGGCCGGCGGTGAACGAAGAACACAGCGCGTGAAATCGAAAGGGGCGGTCTGTTTACGACCGTGTTCCTCGTTTTAGATTACGGCCTCCGGCAACGTCGGCAATACGCTTGATCAGCCTTGGCCCGGCAACATTCCGACGGTGCCCGGCTTAATGCGTTTGCAGGTCACGACGACGTCTTGCAAATGGCAGCTTTGCAAGTCTCCCGGTTCGTCGGCGCATTGGTTGCAGGCGACAGTGCCGGTGCTTTTGACCTCTTCTACGTGCCAGCCATAGCCCTGGGTCTGGCAGAACTTCTTGCTGTATCTTTTTATATTATAGGGTTTGGCCGCCGTTTGCTGGGCTTTTTCGGAGTTTTCGCATTTGGCCGAAGGTAGGGTGTTGGCCATCAGGTCCCGATAAATGTACTCGGTTGCCAAGCTCGAACCGGAAAAAAATAAGGTTGGCAGTAATAAGCCGATTAGTTTGATTTTCATGTCCACTCCTCGATGATGTGGTCGGTGTTGTCGATAAACTGGGTGAATCGCGTTATTTCAAAACTCTGATATTCATTAGCCTGAGTTCCTCGGTTTGCTGTTCTTTAATCGGCGCATATTTGTCGTTTTCATTCTTTTTTACGGCGACGATGACGCTGACGGCGATGACCGCGGTAAGCGCGATATAAAGAATCGAGCGATCTTTTACTTGAACGTCTGACATAATGGTTCTCCGTTTATTGATATCGAATCGATACAATAGTATATAAAGTTGAATTTCGTCAAGAAATATTGAATCGATATTACAGGTTTACGGGAGAACCGGCTTCGTTGCTCTTAATCTGACCGCGTTTCGTGAGTTACTGCGGTTTGTTTTTCCACGGACGAGAAGCGATAACGAAGGCTATCATCAGAGTCAAGAGTAGCCAATCGCGGCCAATTAGGATCAGGGCGGTCCAACCGTAATTACCGTATGGTTGCTTGAGTTCGTCGACCAGGTCACCGAATAATATGACCGAGAGTACCAAGGGAACAAACAAGCGGATAAGCACGTTCCATCCCGATTTGACTTTAAAACTGGAAATGGCGTTGATGTGGCGCTGTAACGAAGGCAAATGAAACACCCAGCCGACGACGATACATTGAAGTATGCCGACCGAGATCAGGCCGTAATGGGTGATGACGTGATCGACAATATCCAGCCATAACAGGCCTGCCTGAGAGGTGAAGACGATACCCCCTAGAAAACCGAGGATGCACACAAACGTCACTAGCAAACGCCGGTTGAGCGCGAATTTATCGATCATGGCCGACACAAAGGCTTCGATGATCGAAATCGCCGAAGAAAGGCCGGCGACGGTCAGACACAGGAAAAAGACAGCGCCGAAAATGTTTCCCGCGGGCATCAGGCTGATTGCTTTGGGATAGGCGACAAAGGCAAGGCCGATACTTTGGGAGACGACGTCGGCGATCTGTTTGCCCTCGCTTTGCGCCATGAATCCGAGAATCGCGAACACACCGAAACCGGTCAACACGGAATAGCCGCTATTAATGAAGGCAATGACAATGGCATTGCGAGTGATATCGGTTCGATCCGGCAGATAACTGGCGTAAGCAATCATGATGCCGAAGCCAAGGCTTAGGGTGAAGAAAATCTGGCTGTAGGCGTCGATCCACACCTCGGGTTCGGTGAGTTTCGAGAAATCGGGGGTCAGGTATACGGCGATCCCTTGTTCCGCGCCGTCCAACCGCAAGGACCAAATGACCAGGATCAAGGTCAGTATCAACAACAGCGGCATCATGATTTTGTTGGCCAATTCGATTCCCTTCTGCACGCCGCGATAGACGATGAGCCAACTGATCAGCCAGATGACTACCAAACCATATAGAATGGGCGTACGGATTTCCCCCAAATCGGACGGGCTCTCCGCCATACGGAGAAACTCTCGAAAAAAATAACGGTTCGGGTCGCCGCCCCATTCCAGGTTGAAAGATAGCGTGAAGAAATTAAGGCACCAGGAAATAATGACCGAATAGTAGAGTTCGATGCCGAACATGACGAAGACGACCGACCACCAACCGAGCCATTCCCAGCGTTTGTCGATCTTCCGGTAAGCCAACGGCGCCGAGCCGACGCGTTCGTGGCCGATGCTGTATTCGAGAATTAACAGCGGAATGCCGGCCGTTAACAGGGCGGTAAAATAAGGAATAAGAAACGCGCCGCCGCCGTGTTCGTATGCCAGGTAACTGAAACGCCAGATGTTTCCAAGGCCGATTGCCGAACCGACCGCGGCCAATATGAATCCGAATTGAGAATTCCACTGCGCTCTTGCCATGTTTGCTCCGGAAATCGTTTTTATAACGGTACTCTGCCGATTCTGCTGCCGGAAGCGTCTTGAAAGCAAACGTTTATGCTTAGGAAGCATAATTTGTCGGAACGGTCTTGACTCGCAATAAACCGATCCGTATAATTCGACGGATAAATTCCAGTTGATTGTTGTTGGCTGGTCGGTTTCAAAACTTTGTTTCATTTGGCCCCATTTATGGGGTTTTTTGTTTTATGGACACGAGTAAGCGAAACGTCGGGTTTAAGTGGGTTGTTACGGAAGAGCCTTGGGCTCTTTTTTTTTGTGTTTAAAAAGGTGAAGACAGCATGAAGCAGGCTCCGGAGCATTTGGTGAATTTGATCGAGCCAATTGTTGAAGGTCTTGGTTACGAATGTGTCGGTATTGAGTTCAATCCTCATCCGCAACACGGGATGCTGAGAGTCTACATAGACAGTGCAAATGGAATTTTGTTGGATGATTGCAGCAAAGTCAGCCATCAATTAAGCGGCATGTTGGATGTCGAGGATCCCATTCCGGGGAACTATCAGTTGGAAGTTTCGTCTCCTGGCGCGGATAGGCCGTTCTTTAAATTAAGTCAGTTTCAGCGGTTTATCGGTAGCACTGTTACGGTGACCTTATTTAAACCTATAAACAAACGAAGAAAGATTACCGGTTTGATTCAAAAGGTCGAGGGCGATGCCGTTGTACTACAGGAAGGGGTTCAGACCTTTGATATTCCATTTAAAGCTATGAGTAAGGCGCGATTGGTGCCCGAATTTTTACTCGATAAAGGAGTTCGCAGTGGCAAATAAAGAAATTTTGTTAGTAGCAGACGTTTTCGCTAATGAAAAGGAAATAGATAAAGAAATTGTTTTTCAGGCAATCGAATCTGCGTTAGAAGCTGCGGCCGTCAAAAGGCATGAAAACCGAATCAAAGTTCGTGTTGCGATCAATCGGGCGACCGGCGACTACGTGACCTACCGCCGTTGGGAAGTCGTCGATGTCAACGACGAAATCGACGGCGATGTGGAATTTCCGGAATCTCAAGTGTTATTGGAGGTAGCCCGGTTAGACAATCCCGAGGTTCAGGTCGGTGATTTCGTCGAGGAGGAAATCGAGTCTGTCGAATTCTGCCGGATCGCAGCTCAGACCGCCAAGCAGGTCATCATACAGAAGATCCGCGAAGCGGAGCGCAAGAAAATAGTCGAGGCCTATAAAGGCAAAGTCGGCGAACTGATTACCGGCGTCGTTAAACGGTTGGAAAAAGGCAGTGTTTACCTCGATCTAGGCGGCAATGTGGAGGCTTATATTTCGCGGGAAGACATGATCCCCAGAGAATCCATTAGAATGGGGGACAGAATTCGCGGCTACCTGAAAGATGTGCGTTCCGAACCGCGCGGCCCGCAGTTATTCGTATCGAGAACCGCTCCGGAATTATTAATCGCCTTGTTTCGCCTGGAAGTTCCAGAGGTCGGCGAAGGAGTGGTGGAGATCAGGGCGGCGGCCCGAGACCCGGGGTCGCGCGCCAAAATAGCGGTGAAAAGCAACGACCCGCGCCTGGATCCGGTCGGCGCTTGTGTCGGGATGAGAGGCTCCAGAGTTCAAGCGGTATCGAATGAATTGTCCGGCGAAAGAGTCGATATCGTGCTGTGGAACGAGAACGAAGCGCAATTCGTCATCAATGCCATGGCTCCGGCAGAAATCGAGTCGATCGTCGTCGATGAAGATAAGCACTGTATGGATGTGGCGGTAGCCACCGAGAGTCTCTCTCAAGCCATTGGCAGGGGCGGACAAAACGTGCGATTGGCGAGCGAGTTGACCGGCTGGGAGCTGAATGTACTGGATGCCGCCGCGGCGGACGAGGGTTACGACGAAGTGACGGCGAGGGCGAGGCAGGAATTTATTGACAAGCTCGATGTGGACGAAGAAATCGCCGATATTCTGGTCGAAGTCGGTTTAAACAATATTGAAGAAATCGCCTATATCCCGGTCGACGAAATGCTGGAAATCGAGGGGTTTGACGAAGAACTGGTCGAGGCGCTGAGAAGTCGGGCCAAAGACGCATTGCTGATTAGTGCGATTGCTTCCGAGGAGCAGATAGAAATCGCGGAGCCGGCCCAAGATTTGCTCGAGATGGAAGGCATGAATGAAAAGTTGGCGCACGAAATGGCGGCCAAGGGCATCATTACGATGGATGATCTGGCAGAGCAGTCGGTCGACGACATCCTTGAATTCACCGGCATGACCGAAGAGATGGCGGCTAAATTGATTATGAAGGCTCGCGAACCATGGTTCGCGGACGAGCAGGGTGAAGAACAGGCAGGGGGATAAGCATGAGTGATAAAACAGTACAGGAATTGGCCAAAATTGTTGGAATACCGCTTGAACGGTTTTTAGAGCAGTTGAGCGAAGCGGGATTGGCCCCCCATGCAGCCGATGACGTCGTGAGTGAAGACGATAAAGTGAAATTGCTGTCGCACTTGCGTAAACGCCATGGCAAATCGGATGCGGACGAGGTTTCGACGGCGCCGACGCGTATCACCTTGAAACGCCGCAAAGTGACCGAATTAAAGCAAGCCGCAACCCCCGGCGCGGCCACGAAAACGGTCAGCGTCGAGGTGCGGAAAAAGAAGACTTACATCAAACGCAGTGAAATCGCGCCACCGAGTGAACAAAAGCAGGAAGATGCGGTTGGGCGCGCAATGGAAGAAAGCCAGCCATCGATTGGGGCGGAAGTGGAAATTCGACGTCCTCAGGAAGGTAAACCGCAAGGGTTGGCCGGGGAAGAAAAACGTCCGGAGCTACAGTCGGCGTCTCAAGTGAGCGCTGCAGCGGCAACCCAGGCGGCCGGAATAGCGGGTGAAAAACCGGAGATCGAGGCAAAAACAAAGGCGGTCGAGGCCGCTGGCGGTAGCGCAAAAGCCAGAAAAGGCAGGGGCCAACCGGAATCGGAGGCGGCAGCCGAAATGCCGGAGAAGACCGAGATCGTGCCGGCACGGAAACTGGATGCTGCGGAATTGAAGGCTAAGCGCGAGGAAGACGAAAGAAAGCAACGGCAGGAAGCGGCGGTGCAGCGTACCGCTGAAAAGGTCAGAAAGCAGGCCGAAGCGAAAAAACAACAGACTTTGCATAAGAAGAAACAAGAGCCCAGAACTAAGCGGGCGGTGGCCGACGAAGGGTTGGATTTCAGCAGGACCGACGGCGCGCGTAAGCCAAAAGGTAAGAAACCCAAACAGCGGCGGGAAAAGGGAGAGTTTGAATTGACGATGCAGGTCAAACATCAATTCGAGAAACCTGTCGAGCCGGTCGTCAGGGAAGTGCTGATTCCGGAAAGCATTATCGTTTCCGATCTGGCGATGAAAATGAGCATTAAGGCGGCCGAAGTCATTAAGCACCTAATGAAATTAGGGATGATGGCAACCATTAACCAGACGATCGACCAGGAAACAGCCGCAATTCTGGTCGAGGAAATGGGGCATCACCCGGTCATGCAGAGCGAGGACGACCTCGAGCAGGAAATTCTGGCCGGCGTGCAGAGCATGGACGACGAGCGCGAATCGTTGGCCAGGGCGCCTATCGTTACCATTATGGGCCATGTCGACCACGGGAAGACATCACTGTTGGACTACATCCGCAAGACCAAAGTGGCTGCGGGCGAGGCGGGCGGTATCACCCAACATATCGGCGCTTATCAGGTAAAAACCGACCACGGTTCGGTGACGTTTCTGGATACTCCGGGGCACGCGGCGTTTACCGCAATGCGGGCTCGCGGCGCGGAATTGACCGATATCGTTATCGTGGTCGTCGCCGCCGACGACGGGGTAATGCCGCAAACCAAGGAAGCGATCGAACATGCCCGCGCGGCGGAAGTGCCGTTGATCATTGCAATCAACAAGATCGATAAGCCTGAAGCCAATCCCGACAAGGTCATGCAGGAACTGGCGACGATCAATGTCGTTCCGGAAGAGTGGGGTGGCGACGTGCAGTTTTTGAAGGTTTCGGCGAAAACCGGGGCCGGCATCGACGATTTGATCGAGGCGTTGATTCTGCAGGCAGAAATTTTGGAACTGAAATCGCCGTTCGAGGGTACCGCTTCCGGTATCTGCATCGAATCTCGATTGGACAGGGGACGCGGCGCGGTTGCGACGATGTTGGTGCAGAAAGGGGATTTGAAGAAAGGCGAGATGATTCTTTGCGGCCATGAGTACGGCCGGGTACGCGCGATGTTCGACGAAAACGGCAAGGCGGTTAAGGAAGCGGGGCCGAGCACGCCGGTCGAAGTGTTGGGTTTGTCCGGGACCCCCGATGCCGGCGACGAGTTTCTGGTCGTACAGAACGAGCGCGTTGCCAGAGAGTTGGCCGAACATCGCGAAGAGCGTAAAAAGTCCACCAAGCATGCGGCGCAAGCTGCCTCGAAGCTGGATGAGGTCTTTTCGAAAATGTCCGCCGGAGAGGTGGCTACGGTTAACTTGGTGATCAAAACCGACGTGCAAGGGAGTTTGGAAGCGTTGCGCGAATCTTTGGTTAAACTGTCGACCGATGAAGTTCAGGTGAAATGTGTGTACGGCGGCGTTGGCGGGATCAACGAAAGCGACGCCAATCTGGCCTTGGCCTCGGGCGCGATCTTAATCGGCTTTAATGTTCGCGCCGATGCGACCGCGCGCAAGTTGATCGAGGAAAAGGACATCGATCTGCATTATTACAGCGTGATCTACGATGCGATCGACGAAGTGAAACGGGCGATCAGCGGTATGATGGCGCCTGAAATCCAAGAAAATATCGTCGGCTTGGCGGAAGTGCGGGATGTGTTCCGCTCGCCGAAATTCGGTTCTATCGCCGGTTGTATGGTTATCGACGGGTACGTGAAGCGTAACCTTCCGATCCGGGTGCTGCGTGACAACGTCGTTATCTTCGAAGGGCAATTGGAATCGCTGCGCCGTTTCAAAGACGACGTTACCGAAGTAAAAATGGGAATGGAATGCGGTATCGGGGTTAAGAACTACAATGATGTCAAAGTAGGCGATCAGATCGAAGTGTTCGAGCGCGTCGAAGTCAGGCGGGAAATATAACGGATGGCGAAAGAATACGGCCGCAGTGAGCGGGTGGCCTCGCAAATGCAAAAAGAATTGGCATTTGTCCTGCAGCGAAATGTCCACGATCCTCGGTTGGGTTTCATTACCGTCAACGAGGTGGTGGTTTCCAAGGACTTGGCCGTGGCAAAAATCTATGTCACGGTTTTGAATGCGGACGAGCAGGGCAAAGTGCAAAATATCGAGGTGCTGAACGAACTGGCGCCCGTTATCCGTCACGAGGTTGCCAGACGGATGCGATTGCGGCATATTTCCGAATTTCGCTTCTACTACGACAGCTCTTTCGATACCGGAATGCGGGTATCCGAATTGCTAAGGGAAAAGGACGGCAAGCACTAAACATGGCAAAACGGAAAACGGGGCGCGATATCCACGGTATCGTGCTGCTGGACAAACGTTTAGGGGTGTCATCCAACAAAGCCTTGCAAGAGGTAAGGCGCTTGTTCGACGCCAACAAAGCCGGCCACACCGGCAGTCTCGATCCGATGGCCAGCGGTTTGTTGCCGTTGTGTCTGGGCGAGGCGACCAAGGTATCCGGGTTGATGTTGGACGACGACAAGCGTTATCGATTCGCGATGCAGTTGGGGGTGTTGACCGATACCGGCGATGTTGAGGGGAAGGTTATCAAACAAGAGCCGGCCCCGGAACTGTCGGATCTTCGGCTGCAAGATTGTATCGAGCATTTTACCGG
>JBNLFT010000021.1:0-11272 GCA_050305675.1 Methylococcaceae bacterium | reverse complement strand
AGTGCCGCCGATGTATTCGGCATTGAAGCATCGGGGTAAGAAGCTCTACGAGCTGGCGCGGGAAGGTAAAATCGTCGAACGAAAGGCGCGCCGGATTCGAATCTACTCGCTTCGCTTGCTGGAGGTCGACGGCGATTTGTTGACTCTGGAAGCGCATTGTTCGAAGGGTACCTATATCCGGTCTTTGGCCGAGGACATCGGTTACTATCTCGGTAGCTGCGCGACGGTGAAAACGCTGCGTCGCATCGGCTCCGGCAGCTTTTGCTTGGAGCGCGCGCATACCCTGGAGCAGCTACTTGCCATGTCCGAGAGTGAATTGGCGGATTGTTTGATTCCGGTTGATAAACCGTTGGAGAAAATTCCGGCGGTGCGGATATCCGCCGAACAGGCGCAGCGCATTCGACAAGGCCAGCAACTGCGGGTCGAGGACTCGGTTACCGGGATGGTAAGAATGTATTGCGAGCAGGTGTTTTTAGGTTTGGGGGAAATGCTTTTGGATGGTAAACTAGCGCCGAAAAAATTGTTTCATCTAAGCAATGAATTGGCCTGAATAAGGCAGTCAAGAACATCGGTTTCTACACCCTATGGTGGAAGCCATGTAAAGTCGTCGCCATCGAATCGATGGCGTTATTTTCATATTTTAATCGATAGGGATTAATAATGCCGTTTACAGCAGAACAAAAGAAAGCAGTTGTCGAAGAATACCGTTTGTCGGAAACCGATACCGGGTCTCCGGAGGTACAGATCGCTTTGCTGACCGCTCATATTGCGCACTTAACGCCGCACTTTGCCGAGCACAAAAAAGACAATCACTCTCGCCGCGGATTGCTAAGAATGGTTAACCAGCGCCGTAAATTGCTGGATTACCTGAAAAAGAAAGATCTTGCACGGTATCGTTCGTTGATCGACCGTCTGGGCCTGCGCAAATAAAAAAGTTTTGGAAACGGCACATTCTGTGCCGTTTCCGTTTTCAAGCGCTTCGGTCTTTTCGGCCGAAATGGGCCGGTACTGGGTAGTGCCGGCTTTCTCAGCGTAATACGCGTGAGACATCGGAAACCGGAAGTTATTCGGTTTCTTACCGGACGGGCGATGGCTGGCCGTACCGGCTTGAACGTGACAAATTCTCAAAATAACCTTTAACGCAAAGGAACCTTATAGTGAATCCTATCAGGAAACAATTTCAGTACGGCGATCGCCTGGTTACCCTGGAAACCGGTGAAATCGCTCGTCAGGCCCATGGTGCGGTATTGATCGATGTCGAGGGGACATCGTTGCTGGTGACAGTGGTTGGAAAAAAAGAAGCGAATGGCGGCGATTTTTTTCCATTGACTGTCAATTATCAGGAAAAAGCATACGCAGCCGGAAAGATTCCGGGCGGTTTCTTTAAGCGCGAAGGACGTCCTAGCGAAAGTGAGACTTTGATTTCACGTTTGATCGATCGCCCGATTCGTCCGCTCTTTCCGGATGGTTATACGAACGAAGTGCAGATCATAGCCACGGTGGTTTCCCTGAATCCTGAGGTGGATACCGAAATCCCTGCGTTGTTGGGTGCTTCCGCCGCGCTTGCGGTTTCCGGCTTGCCGTTTAACGGTCCCGTAGGTGCCGCTTGCGTCGGTTACCGGGACGGCGAATATCTGCTGAATCCATCCCTCCCGGCGCTGAAGGAGTCGCGTTTGCAACTGGTTGTCGCCGGTACCGAAAAAGCGGTCCTGATGGTGGAATCGGAAGCCGATTTGCTTAACGAGGACGTGATGTTAGGCGCGGTGTTGTTCGGGCACGAGCACATGCAGACCGCCATTCGCGCCATCGAGGAATTTGCCGCCGAGGTGGGGACGCCGGCCGTGGAATGGACGCCGCAGGAGGTCAATGTCGAATTGGAAAAATTGGTAATTGCCGAAGCCGAAGAAGGCATCAGGGCAGCCTACCAGATCGCCGAGAAGTTGGTGCGTCAGGATACGCTGAGTGCGATCAGAACGGCGGTGGTCGAGAAGTTGACTGCCGACGATCAATACGACGAACCGGCGATTCGGGGCATTATCGAACATTTGGAAAAGAAAGTCGTCCGCGGGTCGATCTTAAACGAAGGCAAACGCATCGACGGCCGCCCGCTGGACCAAGTCAGGCCGATATCGATCAGAACCGGCGTGCTGCCAAGAACGCACGGCTCGGCGTTGTTTACCCGTGGTGAAACGCAGGCGATAGTGGTGGCGACCTTGGGTACCGATCGCGATGCACAGATCATCGATGCCCTAACTGGCGAATATAAAGACCCCTTCATGCTGCATTACAATTTTCCGCCGTTCTGCGTCGGCGAGACGGGATTTGTCGGATCGCCCAAACGCCGCGAAATCGGCCACGGTCGGTTGGCGAAACGCGGTGTCGCGGCGATTCTACCGAACATGGCGGAATTTCCCTACGTAATACGCGTGGTATCCGATATCACCGAGTCGAACGGTTCCAGTTCGATGGCTTCGGTGTGCGGCACGAGCTTGGCGCTGATGGATGCCGGGGTGCCGACCAAGGCACCGGTTGCCGGCATCGCGATGGGGCTGATCAAGGAAGGCGACCAGTTTGCCGTACTGTCCGATATCATGGGCGACGAAGACCATCTCGGCGATATGGACTTTAAAGTGGCGGGTTCGGAAAACGGGATCACGGCATTGCAAATGGATATCAAGATCGACGGAATCACCGCCGAGATTATGAAGAACGCTCTGGAGCAAGCTAAACACGGACGCTTGCATATCCTGGGCGAAATGAACAAGGCCTTGTCGGCAACTCGGGCCGAAATGTCGGATTTTGCGCCGAGAATCATTTCCTTCAAGATAGATCCCAGCAAGATTCGCGAAGTGATCGGCAAAGGCGGCGCGACGATCCGCGGCATCACCGAACAAACCGGAGCGAGTATTGATTTGACTGACGACGGGATGGTCAATATCGCGTCGGTCGATAAGGCGGCGGGCGAAGAAGCTCGTCGAATTATCGAAGAAATTACCGCCGAGGTCGAGGTGGGTAAAACGTACGAAGGCAAGGTCGTTCGCCTGATGGATTTCGGCGCGTTCGTGACGATTTTGCCCGGTAAAGACGGACTGGTTCATATTTCGCAGATTTCCGACGAACGGGTCGAGAAGGTGAGCGATAAATTGTCCGAAGGCGACGTGGTCAAGGTCAAGGTGTTGGAAATTGACCGCCAAGGCCGGGTCAGACTGAGTATGAAGGAAGTTGACAACGATCAAGATTGATCGTTTTTTAACCAACGAGAGAAAGGGCCGCAAGGCCCTTTTTTGTGCGTACTGGTGAACGCTCGTGATTCGAGTTTGGCGGTGAAACCTTCAAGCCTTTCTTAACGCTGTTCTTAATGATTGTTTGTTATTAGCGTGTATTGATGCCTAACAAGGAAATATTTGATTTGAATTGCCGAAGGTGTCCGCGACTGGACGCCTTTTTAGGCGCCGTCAAAGAGCAATATCCGAAGTATCACGCCCGGCCGGTTGCTCCGTTTGGCGATGAAAATTGCCGTTTGTTGGTAGTCGGTCTGGCGCCGGGCATGCACGGGGCCAATGCCAGTGGTCGTCCGTTTACCGGCGACTATGCGGGCCTCTTGTTGTACCGGACCTTGTACGAGTTCGGTTACAGCAATCAGGCGGAATCGACGGCACTCGATGACGGATTGCAATTGTTCGGATGCCGGATTACCAATGCCGTGAAATGTCTGCCCCCGCAAAACAAGCCGAATGGAGACGAAATCAATCAATGCAATGCTTTCTTAGCTTCAGAAATCGATCGCCTGGCCGATGGTACCGTTATTCTTGCCCTCGGAAATATTGCGCATCAGGCGGTCTTGAAAGCCTATGGGTTGAAGTTGGCGAGCGCTTCTTTCGCCCATAACCGCACCTTTTCGTTGCCCGACGGCAAGACCTTAGTTAGCTCTTATCATTGCAGTCGCTATAATGTACAAACGAGAAGATTGACGGCGGAGATGTTCGCCGATGTGTTTAAGACGATTAAAGCTATAAACGGTTAGGTTAAGTTGTGGTGATCGAAACGGCCCGGCACGAATTTGACGTCAAGACGTTTCTAAGGCATCTGACGCAAAAGCCCGGCATTTATAAGATGCTCGATGACAGTCGCGAAATCATTTATATCGGCAAGGCCAAAAATTTAAAAAATCGGGTGTCCAGTTATTTTCGCAGTCGTTCAGCCTCGCCCAAGCAGCAGGCCATGATTGCCAAGGTCGCTTCGATCGAGGTAACGGTTACCCGGACCGAGGGTGAGGCGTTGCTCCTGGAAAGTCAGCAAATCAAACGCTATAAGCCGCGCTACAACATTTGCCTGCGCGACGACAAATCTTACCCCTTTGTCTTCATTTCCAGCCATCACGAATTTCCTCAGGTCACGTTTCATCGTGGTGCTAAGAAAAGAAAAGGGATGTATTTTGGCCCCTACCCCAGTGCGGGAGCGGTCAGAGAGACGTTGAAACTGCTGCAGAAAATCTTTCCTGTCAGGCAATGCGAGGATTCTTTTTACAACAATCGATCGAGGCCGTGTCTGCAATATCAAATCGAGCGCTGTACGGGCCCTTGCGTCGGCCTGGTCACTCCGGAGCATTATCGGGAGGACGTCGACAACACGGTGATGTTTTTGGAGGGGAAAGGCAATCAATTGATTGAGCAGTTGATCGAAAAGATGGAGCAAGCCTCGGCGCGCCTGGAATTCGAGCGGGCGGCGCTGATAAGGGATCAAATCGGTAGGTTGCGTTGCATACTGGAAAAGAATTTCGTACACGGCGAAAAAGGGGATGTCGATATTATTGCCTGCGCGAACAAGGCCGGTATCGCTTGCGTTCAAGTGTTTTTCATTCGCAATGGCCAAAACTTGGGCAATAAGCTGTTTTTTCCGAAAATCAACGAAGACGATGAATCGGGCAGCATTGTTCAAGCCTTCATTGCGCAATATTACCTGGAAAAGCAAGTACCCCACGAGTTGATTGTCAGTCATCGGTTGCCTGAAGCGGATTTATTAAGCGACGTACTGGCACAGCAAGCCGGCCATGCCGTAGCGATTGCCGTCAATGTCCGAGGCGAGCGGCAAAAGTGGTTACAAATGGCTATCACCAATGCCGAGAATTCGCTGCAAAGCAAGTTGTCCGATAAGCAAGGACTGTACGGGCGCTTTCTCAGCTTACAGGACGAGTTGGGTTGCGATGAGATGCCGACGCGGCTGGAATGCTTCGATATCAGCCATACTCAAGGCGAGCAAACGGTGGCATCGTGTGTGGTCTTTGACCGAGAAGGACCGGTTAAATCGGCTTATCGGCGCTTCAATATCGAAGGCGTGGCTCCGGGCGATGACTATGCCGCAATCTATCAAGCTGTGTACCGCCGTTTCAAACGTATCAAACAAGGCGAGCACATTATGCCCGATGTCTTATTCATCGACGGCGGTAAAGGTCAGCTCAATGAAGCGCGAAAGGCATTAGAGGAATTGGCGGTAAACAATGTTATTATAGTCGGTGTTTCTAAAGGGCCTGATCGAAAAGCGGGAATGGAAAAACTGGTTGTAGTCGATCAACCGCAACCGCTTGATGTGACTCCCGGGGCCAGTGCGTTGCTGCTGATCCAGCATATACGTGACGAGGCGCACCGTTTTGCGATCACCGGGCACAGACAGCGACGCGCGAAGGCAAAAAGCACGTCGATGTTGGAGGAAGTGGTCGGTCTTGGTCCGAAAAGAAGGCAGTTATTATTAAAACAGTTCGGCGGCTTACAGGGGATTACGAATGCGGGGGTCGACGCCTTAGCGAGTGTGGACGGCATCAGTCGGCGGTTGGCGCAAAGAATATACGATACATTTCACTATCACGATGGCAATTGAATTTAATTTACCAACCTATTTGACGTTACTCCGGATTGCGTTGATTCCGTTGCTGGCGATTGTGTTTTATCTGCCGTGGGATTATTCGAATATTGTGTGCACGGCGATTTTTATTATCGCCGGCGTGACCGATTGGGCGGACGGATATCTGGCCAGGAAAATGAGTCTGGAAACGCCGTTCGGTGCGTTTTTGGATCCGGTCGCCGACAAATTGATGGTTGCGTTTGTCTTGGTGTTGCTGGTGCAGGCGGAGGCTTCGGCCTATCTGGCGATTCCTGCAGCGATTATTATCGGCCGCGAGATTACGATCGCTTCGTTGAGGGAATGGATGGCGGAAATCGGCCAGCGGGCCAAAGTTAAGGTTTCACAGTTGGGTAAGTGGAAAACCAGCGCCCAGATGGTCGCGATAGGCATGCTGTTATACCGGCAGGATTTTTTAGGTTTGCCGATTAGTTCGATGGGCTATTGGTTGTTGTATGTGGCGGCGATTTTGACGTTGTGGTCGATGGTTAATTATTTGGTGATTGCCGTTTCGACCTTGCGCGAATAGTCCGTAAATCTCTGTCAATAACCTTAAAAAGTATCAAGTTTAACCAAACAGCTTAATTAACAGCAGGTAAAGCTGAATATAAAAGAATGGATATGGAAAAAGAAAGTCAACAAAAAAGGGTAGTTACTCAGGATGATATCTCGCTGATAGCATTGAAACTATTCGCCGAAAAAGGCTATTTCAATACGTCGTTAACGGATATAAAAGATGCCTTGGGTCTACAAACAACCAGTGCCATCTATCAGCATTTTAAGACCAAGCAAGCCATTGCGGCTGCGTTGTACGAAAACATTCTCGATAGCCTAAGCGTTTCAATTGACGATATACGGCGGAGAAATAAGAAATCCTCCGAGCAGCTACGAGAGATCGTCGATTTGTTTTTTAAATTGACAGAGGATGCCCCGGAAGTCATGAAGTTTCTGCTTATGATCAAGGTGGAAGAGTTTTTGCCCGAGCGGCCGACGTTGATGGAAAGCGCTCCATTCAATAAGATTCAGCGTATTTTTCAGAACGGCATTAAACAAGGGGAAATCAGGAATATCGATCCGCTGATGGCGTACGCGTATTTTTTTGGCATTATCAATCATGCGTTACAGATGATGCTTACCGGCGCGCTGAATAAAAAGGCCGGAAGCTATCAATCCCAAGTCTGGTTGGCCGCCTGGGGCAGCGTGGCGAAAAGATGATGGTAATTTTTAGGTGCCTTTCGAGTTTTCGGCTAAGCTTACTATGAATTATCAAGGGCTATTCAATTCGATTTTCGCGATGCGTTTGTGGGCGATAAGGCTCGGTGGCGGAGACGGGAGGTTTATTCCGCTGTCGTCGATATGTTTCGGTCATTGTCGATCCGAGTTGGCACTGAGAGGATGATTTTTCCTATTTTTGTCCATGTCGGCAGTTGATTCCAAGTAAGTTCGCAGCCTATTATTGTCGCTCAATAAAAACCGAGGTTATTGCGCTAATTGGACCGACTAAATGTCTCAAAGGCGTGGTTTGCATGTTTTTGTCGAGCCGGATGGATAGGATGGTCTAGCTGTTATTATTTCGATGTTAGAAAAAGTCTTATTATGAATTGTGCGAAACCAATCTTTTTTGCGATTCTTGGTGTGTCGTTATTGTTAACGAATGCCTGTGACAGTATTGAGCGAAGTTACGACGAATATTTAAATCAAGGAATAAACTATTATACGAACGGGGAGTTTTCAAAAGCGACAATTGAATTGCAAAACGCGATTCAAAAAAATCCAGAGGCCGCGGATCCTCATTACTACTTGGCTTTGGTTAACGAAAAATCGCAAAATTTCAGGGCGATGCGATTGAACTTGCAGCAAACACTAAAGCTTAAGCCGGATCATGTCGAGGCCAGGGAGAAACTCGCAAAAGTCAACTTAATATTCAACGACTTGGATCAAGCATTGGCTGAAGTCGATGCAATACAGCAAATACAGCCCGATAATCCTGCTGCGAAAACTATTTCCGCTCAAATTCTGGAAAGGCAACAAAAGAGTGACGAGGCGATGGCCCTGGTTTCCGAGGTTTTGGAAAAGAACCCGGATTTCGTCGATGCGTTGGCGTTAAAAACGGTTTTAATGTTGAAAAACCAAAAGTACGACGAAGGGTTGGAGACGGTAGAACACGGCTTATTAATCGATGGCGATAATGTTTCTTTGCACTTGTTGAAAATTCAATTACATGGCCTGAAGAACGATCTTGCTGCGGTGATTCAAGATTATCAAGCACTCATAAAGATTCAGCCGGCCAATGACGAGATCAAGTATGCGTTGACTAAGGCTTACGTAAAACATGGAAACAACAGGCAAGCCGAAACCCTATTGCGTAATTTGATTGCAGACAAACCGAATAGCAATAAGGCGAAGTTGATGCTATTGGA
Source organism: Methylococcaceae bacterium (assembly GCA_050305675.1). Taxonomy (GTDB): domain Bacteria; phylum Pseudomonadota; class Gammaproteobacteria; order Methylococcales; family Methylomonadaceae; genus Methylomarinum. The sequence goes on along the minus strand of JBNLFT010000021.1, from coordinate 2,957 downwards.
ATTGTTGTCGGTTACCAGTCGGGACGCCGCTTTTGCCCAATTCGACGATTTTCTGGCATCCAGCAATCCTACCCAGCAAATTGAATTGGTTAAATGGGTATTAGCGAAGGGTTACCGAGCAAAAGCGAAAGAGCTTTTGAGTAAAATTGCCGAGCAATATGGGGATGACGAACAAGCGAAACAGACTGCGCTTTATATGCTCGCCGGGATGAGTTTTCAGCAAAAAGATTTTAAACACTCCGCAGAGTTGACCGAAAGGTTGTTGAAGGTTAATCCCGATCATACCGATGCCAAAGTACTTAAAGCTGCAATTTTGCTAAGTGAGGATAATAAGGTCGAGGATGCGGAAGAGCTACTCAATAATATTTTATGGGAACAGCCGAGGTCCGACGGCGCGATGGTCTTATTGGGAAAAATTTATCTCCTTCGAGGCGAACGGGATAAGGCAAATAATAAGTTCTTGGACGCCTTTAAGATCAATCCCGCCAATAAACAAGCGCTTCTTCCCTTGGTCGACCAGGCGTTAAAAAACAGTCATAACGACTACGCCAAAGAATTGCTTCAAACTGCGAGCACTAGAGGGGCTCAGGGATTTGATTTATTGCAAATGTTGGCAAAGATCAATATGGCCGAAAATGATTGGGACGCTGCGGAGAAAATCATAAAAGTTATCGAAAGAAGGAAAAACGGACAATTGTTGGGCTGGTTTTTGACTGCCCAGATGCTCGGGCAACAGGAAAAATACGAGCAGTCTGCGGAGCAGTATCGGCGATTATTGCAGAAGTATCCGTGGCATGCCGCGTCGTTGGCTGCGTTGGCCAGCAGCTACGAAAAGTTGGGAAAACGAGATCAAATGCAACGTTTTTTAGCCGATTTTAGCAAAACCTATCCCAATAACTCGGCGGCCCGGCTGTTATCAAGTCGTTTTCTGGTGTTGGAAAATAAGACCGATAAAGCGATCGAGCTATTAACGAATTATTTGGCAACCAACCCGACTTCAGTGTCGATCGGCGTTGAGTTGGCAAGATTGCATCTAGCCCAGGGAGATAGGAAAGCCGCCTTCGAGGTATACCAAGAAGGATTACAACAAAAACCGAATAACATTAAATTGTTGATGTCTCTGGCTTCGTTTTATGAGCAACAGCGGCAGCCCGAATCGGCGATCGAGTTATACGAAAAAGTTTTGACTATAGATCCAACTATGGACGTTGCTAAAAATAATCTTGCAGCTATTCTGTTAGAGCAAGGAACAGCCGAGGCGATTGCCAAGGCGGTGGCATTAACAAGCAAATTTAGACAATCGGAACAGCCGTACTTCTTGGATAGTTACGCGTGGGCGCAATTCAAAAATAACAATATCAACGATGCGTTGCCGGCGTTGAAGCGGGTTATCACTCTCGCACCGAATATACCTGTGTTTAGATATCACTTGGCCCAGATATACCAACGACAAGGCAACGTAGCTGCCGCAATCACTGAATTGCGAGAGGCTCTCGATCTAGGTAAACAATCGCCCTTTATTGAAGCGGGAACGGCAAAGAAATTGTTAGATAGCCTACTCGTATCCCGATAAATTTGGAATTATGGCGGAAAGAAACCCCAATTGTGATATCGGCTATAGTGCGAATAGTAAACTTAACTGTTTGTTGAATTGAATTTAATGGCTAATCGCAATAACAACGATTAAAAGTAGTCAAATATGGAATATCAGGTGTTCGATGATGAAGAGTAAGACCTTGTTGATACTAGTTTTTATGCTTGTTTTCTCAGGCTGTGCGTATCCTCCCATGGAGGATTTTGAATTTCCGGAGGACTATACCTATATTATCGGTCCGGGAGATAGTTTGGAGATATTTGTCTGGGGTAACCCCGATATTTCGAGAAGTGTCACGGTAAGGCCCGATGGAAAGATAGCTACTCCATTAGTCAATGATCTGTTGGCGAGCGGAAAGACGCCGAATCAATTAGCCAGGGAAGTCGAGATAGAATTGTCGAAGTTCGTCAGAGATCCGCAAGTGGCCGTAATGGTAGGTGGTTTCAGTGGTGTTTACTCTCAGCAGATCCGGGTGATTGGACAAATTAGCGGGGGCGGTTCCGGCGGCGGTCTTGGGGCAAACCGAGCAAGCGCACGATCATTACCCTATAGTATGGACATGACGTTATTGGATTTGTTGATCCAGCTCGGTGGTATCGGTCAATATGGCGATGGTAATCGATCCAGTATCATCCGGATGGTAGATGGCGAACAAAAACGTTTTGGGGTTAGAATCGATGATTTGCTGGAGCATGCCGACATGACGGCTAATGTCAAGATTATGCCAGGCGACATTTTAATTGTGCCAGAAGCATTTTTTTAGTCATAACGGTAATTTTTCGTTACAAATATTCCGTCTCAATTTAGTTTAATAATTTAACATGCAAGAGCAGTTAGCCGAGATTCTGACTTACGTTAAAGGCGTCATCTCCCATAAATGGATCATTGTCGGGATCGCCTGGATCGTTTGTTTGGCTGGGTGGGCATACGTGTTTCATATGCCCGATAAATATACATCGCAAGCTCGTGTTCATGTCGATACTCGAACAATGCTAAGGCCCCTGTTACGTGGGATGGCTATACAGTCGGATGTCCGAGGGTTGGTAGCCATTATGCAAAAGCTGATGTTTACCCAAAACAATCTACTTAAGGTCGCCGAATTGGCAGGAATAGAGGGCGATTACTCTACGGAAAACGGGAGATTTCAGATTGCGAATGAATTGAAGGGAAACGTCGGTATATCCGGTGGAAGGGACGAAATATTTTCCATCAGCTATCAAGCCACAAATCCGGTTAAGGCGCAAAAAGTAGTGCAAGCTGTATTGTCCGTCTTTTCTGAGCAAACGCAACAGTCTACGTTAAGCGATGTTGATTCGGCCCAGCGTTTTATCGAAGAACAGATCAGAGAATACGAGCAGCGGTT
>JBNLFT010000020.1:14112-26103 GCA_050305675.1 Methylococcaceae bacterium | reverse complement strand
GAGGCTTTATTGAGAATTTCTTTGTGCTTGGCCTTGTCGATTTCTTGTTGCAAAATCTGCTCGGCCGCACGTAAAGCTAATGCGGACACTTCCTTACGCAAACTCTCTCTGGCTTGCTGCATTTCCTGTTCGATTTGCGCAGTCGCGGCCTGAATCATGCGTTCGCCTTCCTTTTGGGCGTTGCCTTTCGATTCTTCGACCAATTCGTTGGCGCGTTTTTGCGCCAAACTGACGATTTCCGCCGCCTGGTCTTTCGCTTCCTTCAGAACCTTTTTCGCTTTCTTTTCGGCCAACCTGATTTCTTCCTGGCCTTTCTCCGCAGCAGCAAGACCTTCGGCGATTTTCGCTTTACGCTCTTCCAGTGCCTGCATGATCGGCGGCCAAACATACTTCATGGTAAACCACACCAGAAGCGTAAAGGTTATCATCTGCCCGATCAGAGTAGCATTGATACTCATGATGCTTTCCTCGTATTGCTGTTGTTAATGGGGTGTAGACCTCAGCCTGCGGCAGACTGAACAGCAGCAAGGAACGGATTTGCGAAAGTGAAGAATAATGCCATACCGACACCGATCATGGTTACCGCGTCCAACAGACCTGCGACGATGAACATTTTAACCTGCAGCATAGGAACCAATTCCGGTTGACGAGCCGCACCTTCCAGGAATTTACCGCCCAACAGACCGAAACCGATCGCGGTACCGACGGCACCCATACCCAAGATAATACCGACAGCTACGGCGGTTAAGCCTTGAACATCAGCGATTAAAGATGCGATTTCCATAAGATCTCCTAGTTGTAATAGTAAAGTAAAAGAAAACTTGAAATTAGTGATCTTCGTGCGCCATGCTCATATAAACGATGGTCAGCACCATGAATATAAAAGCTTGCAGCGTGATGATCAGAATGTGAAATACTGCCCACGGGAAACTGAGCAACGGTTGCATTAAAGGCGGCAATAACGCGATCAGGATGAAAATCAATTCACCCGCATACAGGTTACCGAATAGCCGCAAACCCAACGAAATGGGTTTGGCGATTTCTTCGACCACTTTTAATAACAGGTTGAAAGGCATCATAAACGGGCCGAAAGGCGTGCACGTCAACTCCTTGGCAAAACCGAAGATACCTTTTACTTTGAAACTGTAGAAAATAATCAGGAAGAATACGCTGAGCGACAAAGCGAACGTGCCGTTAAGGTCGGTGCTCGGCACCACTCGCAGATATTCCATGCCCATCAGGCCGGCGATCAACGGCAGCAGGTCGACCGGTATCAAATCCATGAAATTCCACAGAAACACCCAGCAGAAGATAGTCAAGCCCAAAGGAGCGATCAATTCGCTGCGACCGTGAAAGGTGTCCTTGACCTGGCCGTCGACGAACTCGACCAGCATTTCTGCGATGTTTTGCGTAAAATTGGGAACGCCGGCGGTCGCCTTGTCGGCTTGCGATTTGAAAAACCAGATGAATAAACCGCCCAGCAATGCGGAAAAAAACAGGGTATCCAGATGCAGTGTCCAAAAACCTTCGCCCACCGACAACGGGGTCAAGTGATGAACGATATAACCGGTTGCTCCACCTTCGCTAGCCATTTTTCCTCACAAAAATATCAATCACGCCATAAAATCAGCGCAAACCAAAAGACAGACAACACCGCCAGATAACCGGCCAACAGTGTCAGCATATTCACGTCGGGGATTTGAAAAGCCAGTGCAAACAATGCCGCCGTTAAAACGATCTTTCGCGTTTCGCTGGCATAAAAGGAGCGAACGATTTTTTGCGCGTCCCGGTCTCTGCTCTGATGCAAGCGATAAGCGGCATAACAATTCGGCAACAACGCCACGACACTTCCCAGAAACGGCGACAACGCATTTTTCCATCCGCCGAGCACGAAAAATCCCGATGCCATCGAAACAGCGATCAGGACTTGCAACAAGATTATATTTTTGACCGTAGAAAATGTATTTCTACCCGTCATCCAAAACCCCACACATGATCGAAAAGATTATATCCAGCCGCTTATGTTAAAGCAAGACGCTAATCCGGCACTAAAAGCGAACAGGCCAATTGAGGATAAGAAACAATTCCCTATAATTTAGTAAGTTTTTTCCGGACATTTTTTTATTTCGGCGCTTTGCCCTACAATCGTCGGCTACGACTCGGGTTTTGCAAACCCGTCTTTCCCGAACTGTTGAATTTTACGCCTTTTCTTAACGTTTTCCCCGCTAGATGCACCGATACAGAACCGCCCCCTTAGCCAGCCGCGAACTCCCGCCCGGCACTCCTTTCATCGTAGTCAACGAAGCCGCGGAACGTTTTAGCTATTACGGAATGCGGGCCATTCTGGTCATTTTCATGACCCGCTATTTAATGGATGCCGACGGCCGGCCCGACCCGATGTCCGAACACGAGGCGCAAGGGTATTTTCACCTGTTCGTTTCCGCCGTTTACTTAATGCCTGTCTTCGGCGCGTTGCTGGCCGACGGGATGCTCGGCAAATACCGCACGATCGTGTTTTTGTCGGTGTTTTACTGCATGGGCCATTTTACGCTCGCGCTAGACGACACCCGACTCGGTTTGTTGCTGGGGCAAAGCTTGATCGCGCTGGGAGCCGGCGGTATCAAACCGTGCGTTTCCTCGCATCTGGGCGATCAATTCGGACGCTCCAACAGCCATTTGTTGAGCAAGGTTTTCGGCTGGTTTTATTTTTCAATCAATCTCGGCGCGTTCAGCGCAATGTTGATCATTCCCTGGTTATTGCATCGGTTCGGTTCCTCGGTGGCGTTCGCGCTGCCGGGCCTGCTGATGCTGCTGGCCACCATCGTGTTTTGGAGCGGACGTTACCGCTTCGCCCACATTCCTCCGGCCGGTATGGGCTTCGTGCGCGAAAGTTTGAGCAAAACGGGACTGCGAACGCTCGGTAAGCTGGCCTCGATCTACGTATTCATCGCGATGTTCTGGGCGCTGTTCGAGCAAATCGGATCGTCATGGGTGCTGCAGGCGCAGAAGATGGACCGCATCGTATTCGGCCTGGAATTGTTGCCGTCGCAGATCCAGGCGGCCAATCCGCTGTTAATCATGCTGCTGGTGCCGTTATTTTCCGGTTGGCTCTACCCGGCGCTGAATCGCATCATTGCGCTGACCCAGTTAAAGAAAATGGCGATCGGCCTGTTTATCACCGTTATCGCCTTTACCATCGCGGCCTTAATCCAAACCGAGCTCGACCGGGGCGCAGCGGTGCACATCGGGTGGCAGTTGCTGGCCTATCTGCTGTTGACCGCAGCCGAGGTCATGGTGTCGATCACCTGCCTGGAGTTCTCCTACACCCAGGCGCCGAAAACGATGAAATCGTTCATCATGGCTTTTTATTTCTTATCGGTCGCGGTCGGCAACCTGTTCACCAGCGGGGTAAATTTTTTCATTCAAAACGAGGACGGCAGCAGCAAATTATCCGGCGCCGAATATTTCTGGTTTTTCAGCGCACTGATGCTGCTGACCGCCTGCCTTTTCATCTGGGTCATTCGCTACTACACTGAACAAACCTATTTACATGATGAATCGGCCGAACGATAGAGCCAGGCTTAATTTCCGAAAGAGGAACCGCAATGAAAAAATTCGTGTTAGTTGTCGCAGCACTGTTTTCCTGCAGCAGTTTCGCCGGCGTTTTCAAGTGCACGGATGCAGCGGGAAACACCAGCTACCAGTCTACCCCGTGTAAGGAAGAGAAACAGGCTTTCGAGATGAACATCAAAACCGGTTCCGCGGTCGATTTGACGCAACAACGAAAACAGGAAGAACTGGCTGAGGAAGAGCAATTGCGGCTGCAACAGGAAGAACAGCAGCGCCTGGCCGATAGCGAACGACGTAAGAAGGAAACCATCGCCGAAAGCGAGATCACCCAGGCGTTGATCAAGGACAACCCGCGCCAATACTCGGCTTTCGCGATTCCGCCGTACAACCCCGACAAACTACCTCCCTTGGTCAAACAGTTCGAACGGCGCTTACCGGACGTGGAAAAATTTCGCCGGCTGGCCGCTCAAAAGGCGTTGGCGAGCGGACAATGTAGCCGGGTGGAAGCCGACGAGTTAAATATCAAGAGCCGAATTGATCGCTTGGTCTTCCAAATCGAATGCAGCAGCGGCAAGACCTTGTATATCGACGAAGCGGAGCTAGCCGGACGGCAATGACGACAAAAACCCTGTTCATTACCGGCTGCTCCAGCGGTATCGGCTACGTCACCGCGCAAACCGTCAAACAACGAGGCCATCGCGTCATCTGCTCGGCGCGCAAACAAGCCGATGTCGATCGGTTGCGCGGCGAAGGCTTCGAAACCCTGCGTTTGGACTTGGCCGATTCCGCCAGCATAAGGCAAGGCGTCGACGAGTTGATCGAACTAACCGGAGGCCGAATCGACGCGGTTTTTCACAACGGCGCCTATGGCCAGCCCGGAGCGGTCGAAGACCTCAGCCGCGCGGCGTTGCGGGAACAATTCGAAACCAATTTTTTCGGCACGCACGAGCTGACCAATCTGCTGATTCCGCTGTTTCGAAAACAAGGACAGGGGCGCATCATCTATAACAGTTCGATACTCGGATTCGTAGCGATGCGCTACCGCGGCGCCTACAACGCCAGCAAATTTGCCCTGGAAGGCTTGGCCGATACGCTGCGTATCGAATTGCACGGCAGCAATATCCATATCGTCCTGATCGAACCGGGACCGATCGAGAGCAGGTTCCGGCAAAACGCCTTCGCCATGTATAAAAAGCATATCGATCGGGACCACAGTTTCCATAGGGAGACCTACCAAGCGATGGAGGCCCGCCTGCAAAAACCGGGTCCGGCGGCTCCGTTTACTCTGCCGGCGACAGCGGTTGCCGCCAAAGTTCTCCATGCGTTCGAGGCGGAAAGACCGAAAATCCGTTACTACGTGACCTTCCCGACCTATTTGTTCGGTTATTTGAAACGCCTGCTACCGGATTCCTGGCTCGACTACCTGCTGCGTTCGGCACAATAAATGCCGCAATTGCAGGAATATCTGACTAACTGCCCCTACTTCGGTGAAAACATTACGGTTTCGATTAATACGACGGCCGGAGACCGACAATAATACGAAGACTGCCGCATCGCTTGCACGCCTGTTCTATTCGACTTGAGCATACAATTCGGCGAGCGTTTCCTCCACGCCGTAACGCGCGAAAACGCCTGAATTCAGCTTGGATTCAGCAATCTATGCTCGCATGCCGACAACAGAAGTTCCTGGCAATCCCTATCAATTGTGTTAGAATCGCCACTGGCGCGCTGCCGATGATCATGAAGTCGAGGTTGCGTGCTGATGACAAAAAACAACAATGAGGTTCTATTACATGAAAATCTTAAAAAGCGCTGTCGTTGCTTTCTCTTTAGCTGTTTCTATGGGTGCTTTCTCGACTGCCGCCGTGGCATACGAAGAAGGCCGTATTAGCTTCACTCCGCTTGATGCGATCAACAGAACTGTGGAAAAAGCGCAAGCCGCCAAAGCAGCGATCGGTGCCGGTGCCAGTGCTGAAGAAGTGGCAAACCTGATCAAGAAAGCCGGCGATGCGACCAAAGAAATCAATGCCAACGACGTCGTCGACAGAAACCGCCAACGCGCCAACTCACATCTGAAAAAAGCACGTGCGGCCGCGAAAAAAGGCGATCTGAATGCGGCAGGAGCTCACTTGGATAAAGGTATCGAAGGCTTGGAAGCCCTAAGAGGCATGCTGTAAGCAGCACACGCCGCGCACAGGGCGCCGGAGGAGGCGCCCTGTTATTTCCCCTCCCCCAGTTCAACCCCTCTTAATTGGTCTTTACCGTTTGCGGCATCCCCGCCCGACTTGGTTTATTAAAATTGACCGGCCATCCGGAACTTGCCCGCGGTAACACGGCCAACGTTTTACCTGCAGTATGCCAAAATCGGCGTTTTGTTCTCCGAAACGCATGACGCGATCAAAAACAGACACCTGACGACGGCACATTTGCTCGGATCGTCGTCGGTTATGCCGGAAATCAGCGGCCCAATCCGCTATTGAAAACCGACGCATCGCCGAACGGAGCATGTTTGCGCCCAGCAATCCCCCGCCCGATGTTGCCTAACCCCGCCCAAGCGAACGAAAATATTTTCACCGGCATCGCCAAAGCCGCGATGGCGAGGATATCATAGACGGTTGTTCCGATTTTCGCTTTGCCGCTTCCCGGAATGCAATCCGCCGCCTCTATACTGACGAAGAACGGCTGAAGGCAATACGAATATAAGCAAACCGGAAGAACCTACCTGTTGGGGTTAACGCCTGCAATATCCCCACCAGGGCCAAATAGGTTAAAGGGATCCACAAGTCTCTCGATTACCCTTTGCCGGCTGGGAAGGCGTCGGTGCGGCACGGTTAATCCGCCGTCTTCGCGGCATAAATTTCGCTGCTGCCGTCCATGTCGCCGGTATCGTTATACAGCAGCGCCACTCCCGGATTCAAGATGGCCGCGTCGAGAACCTCGCAAACCGCCAGTTTATGGTCGCCGGCGTCGGCGTAATGGCTCACCTTGCAATCGAAATAGGCCATACCGTCAGACAGGATTGGCGCTCCGGTTACCGCTTTCTGCCAGCGGTAACCGGCCATTTTATCTTTCAGGCCGGGGCTGCCGAAGTGTTCGGCTAGCGGAAACTGGTGCTTGCCCAGGACATTGATACTGCAAATACCCCCTCGGCTCAGCAATTGCCAGGAGTAATGCTTCGGATTGATGCTGAAACACAGCAGCAGAGGGTCGAACGAGACTTGCATGACCCAGGCGGCGGTAAAGGCGTTTTCGCGCTCGCCGTCGGCGACGCCGATGACATACACGCCGTGAGAGATTTTTTTGACCAACTGCGACACGTTTTCAATCATTTAACGCTCCAGGCTGATCCTCATCGAGAGGTCGATCGCTTCGATATTTTTGGTCAGCGCGCCGACGGAAATATAGTCGACGCCGGTTTCGGCTATCTCGCGGATGGTGTCCAAACTGATATTCCCGGAAGCCTCCAGCTCGATACGCCCCCTGTTAGCGGCAACCGCAGTCCGTAATTCATCGAGGGAAAAATTGTCCAGCATGATGCGGTCGGGCCGCGCGCCAAGAGCCTGTTCGAATTCTTCCATGTTCTCCACCTCGACCTCCACCATCAAGTCCGTCATCGCTCTGGCCGACTTGATCGCGGCTTCGATGGAACCGGCGGCAATAATATGGTTCTCCTTGATCAAAACGGCGTCGTACAAGCCGATGCGGTGGTTGAAGCATCCGCCGCAGCCGACTGCGTACTTTTGCGCCTTGCGCAAACCCGGCAGGGTCTTTCTGGTATCCAGCACCTTGCAGCCGGTACCGGCGACGGCATCGGCGTAGCGTCGGGCGACGCTTGCCGTCGCCGAAAGGGTCTGCAGCAAATTCAGCGCGGTCCGTTCGCCGCTCAGCAGGGCTCGGGCGGGACCGCTCAGGCGGCACAACACGCTCCCTTTTTCCACCGAAGCCCCTTCGTCGACCGTCCATTGGATCGCGATAGCGGGATCGAGACGCCTGAAAACCGCATCGAACCAGGCTTGCCCGCACAAAACGGCGGCCTCACGGGTAACCACTGTGGCGTTGGCGAGGGTGTCCGGCGGAATCAACGCGGCGGTAACATCGCCGCTGCCCAAATCTTCCGCCAGATAGGCGTCTATTTCTTCAGCAGCAGGGTAAATCGGCATAACGGACGGCAATTGATAAAAAACTCCATTATACGCATAATCGGATGTCGATCCGGTATATTGCGGAGAATGGCGCAGCGCTATTTTTTCCGCAGACCCCAAATCTGATTTCTGTCCAACTGGAGCGCTTCGGGTCTTGCGATCACTTTGACGACACCGTACAACTCCCGCTGCAGCGTATCGATGCGCTGCGGTTTTTTATACGGCGCCCCGGTCGGCGAGATTATGCTTAGCACCACCGGCGCGTTGGCCTGCTTGACGCCGCGGGAAACGACGATGGCGGTATCGCCGTTGGCCAATTGCACGAACGTGCCCGGCGGATAGACGCCCAACTCCTTGATCAGCAATTGCGCCAGTTCGGTATCGACGGCACTCCCCCGCTGCATGAAGATATCGCGCAGCGCCTTCTTGATGAAATAGCCGTCGCGGTATTGTCTCGGCAACACCATCGCGCTGTAGATATCGCTTAACGACAACGTCCTCGCAAAGAGGCTGATTTGATCTCCGCGCAACCCCCGCGGATAGCCCGATCCATCCGGCCGTTCGTGGTGTTTCAGCACCGTATCCAGCCATTCCTTATCGGAAATACCGAGACATAGCAGGATATCGTGGCTGATGATGGGGTGTTTTCGAATCGCCAGTTGCTGCTGGATGGACAACGGGGCGGATTGCTCGTTCAACACATCCTGCAGATCCAGCATGCCGATATTTTGGGTCAGGGCGGCGGCGATATAGAGCAGGCGGTCCTGATCGGGAATATTCTGCCGGCGCAGCAACAACTCGGTCAACAACGCACACATGACCGGATGGATGTGCGAGTAGATTGCTTGCTGGTCGATGATCACGGCGCCCAAGGCCGCATCGGCATTTTCTCCGCACAATTTTTGAATCACCATCGCGACCTTGATGACGCGGTCCTGGTAATTGCTGTCAACGGCCGCATTCATGTCGTCAAGGATGCGGTTAACGTTCTGCCTTATCGCATCCAGTACGTTAAACGGCGATGCCAACGAAAACTTTTCCTGTTTCTCCAACCGGCGAACCTCTTCCGGGGTCGCCTGCCGGTACAAGCCGCGCGTCAGAAGAATGCGCTTTTGGCGGTCGGTCGCTATCGCACGCCCTTGTTCCAACAACAATTCTCCGTCCTCGGCATAGACCGGCCACGGCAACGGCGTGCCGATGATTAAGTCGCCCTCCTGCAATTGAATTTTCTTCATGGCGCCGCTGCCTATTCGCCCTTTCGAACCGCCGATATCTGGAATTGGGGTAAGTTTACAGCAATATGCCTTGTTTCCAGACGGTTTCGATAAATATCAAACATTTTCAATCAACAATAGTAAAATAGCTCGAATCATCCTTTTAAGTTACGGCAGTGAAAGCAACAATAGAAAACCTTGTTCAGACACGCATCCCCACCGCGCATGGCGAATTCATCCTGCATTATTTCAGCAACAGCATAGACGACAAGGAGCACGTCGCCTTCGTCAAAGGCGACGTCTCCGGCAAGGAAAACGTTCCGGTTCGAATTCACTCCGAGTGCTTTACCGGCGACGTGTTGGGATCGCGCCGCTGCGATTGCGGCGAACAGCTTGAAATGGCGTTGCAATTGATCGAACAAGCCGGTTACGGCATTTTGATCTATCTGCGTCAGGAGGGTCGCGGCATCGGCCTGTTGAAAAAATTAAAGGCTTATAATTTGCAGGACCAAGGGCTAGACACCGTCGACGCCAATATCCATTTGGGCCATCTGGCGGACGAGCGGCAATACGATATCGCCGCGCTAATGCTGGAAAACCTGAAGGTCAAATCGGTCGCGTTGATCACCAACAATCCGCAGAAGATCGACGAGCTGAAGCGTTTGGGCATCAACGTCAGCAAACGCATCCCGATCGAACCCAGCGTGCACGACGACAATCTCAGCTATTTGCGAACCAAAGTCGAAAAAATGCGCCACATGCTTTCCATGCACAAAAAAGACAGCGATGCATAACGATCTGCGACTTCCCGTTTCCGCGCTGAAACTCGATTTCGACTCGAATTCGCTGGCGATCCCCGAAATACCGCGCCGCGACCATACCATTCTTGGGCAGGCGCGGGCCAAGTCCGCGCTCAGTTTCGGCGTCGCGATGACCTCCCCGGGTTACAACATATATGTAATGGGCGAGCCTGGCACGGGACGGTTGTCGATGATCACCGACTACCTGAACAACCACGCCGAAAGCCGGGAAGCGCCGTCGTCCTACGCTTATGTGGAAAATTTCGACAATCCTCGGGAACCGGTGGTGATCGAGCTGCCCTCGGGCAAGGGCCACAGTTTCAGCAAGGATATCGAGACCCTGATCGATAATCTGCTGGCCACTTTCCCGGCGGCCTTCGAAAGCCCTTCTTATCAACAGAAGAAAACCGCGATCGAGCGCCGGTTCACGCAACGCTACAACGGCGCCGTCGACCTGGTCGACGAGAAAGCCCGCGAGATGAACGTGGCCCTGTACCGCGACAGCGAGACCATAACCTTTCTGCCGATCCGCGACAACAAGGCGCTGGACGAGGACCAGTTCACGTTGCTGCCGCAGGCCGAACGGGAACAATTCCATAAGCACAGCGAGGAGCTGGAGGAGTACCTGGGCGACGTACTGCTCGAACTGCCGCAGTGGCGGCGCAAGATGGTCGAGGAAATCAGGCAATTGGACAAGGACACCATCAGCCTGGCCATCGAACCGTTGTTCGCCGAACTGAACAAAAAATATCAAAACATCGACGACGTCATCACCTATCTGGCCGAACTGAAGAAAAATCTGAGCGGCACGATCGGCGATTTCCTGATGCCGTCGCGAACCCAGGAACATCCCGACAACAGCGCCAGACGACTGATTCTGAGTGAACAATACCTTCCCAACATTCTGGTCGATTGCAAGCAGGACAGCGGCGCGCCGGTCATTTACGAGCCGCATCCGATCTATCAAAATCTGTTCGGCCGTATCGAATACGTCAACGAACAGGGTACCCTGATCACCAATTACCGGCGCATTTGCCCCGGTTCGCTGCATCGGGCAAACGGCGGCTACCTGGTTCTCGACGCGGAAAAAGTATTGACCTATCCGTTCGTCTGGGAAGGTCTGAAACGAGCTTTGAAAGCCGGCAAGATCGAAATCGAGTCGCCGTTCGCCGAACTCGGAATCAACACGATGACGTTGAAACCGGAGGTCATTCCGCTCAACGTCAAGGTTATTTTGGTCGGTTCCCGCAACATCTACTATCTGCTGGAAGAGCTGGACAGCGAGTTCAACGAGATGTTCAGGGTTCTGGCGGATTTCGACAACCACATCAAACGCACCCCCGACAGCATCAGCCAATTCGCCGTGTTAATGTCCCGGCAGGCCCGGGACGCCGGCGCCAAACCGCTGACCAAAGCCGCCATCGTACGGCTGATCGAACACAGCTGCCGTCTGGCCGAAAACCAGGACCGGCTGTCGGCCCGTATCAACGATTCGCTGGAAATCATCGGCGAGGCCAATTTGCTCAGCGCCGGCAGCGACCGGGCGGAAATCGACCAGGAACACATCGAGCTGGCATTGGCGGCACGGGAAGCCCGAAACGGCCGCATCGCCGAGGAAATTCTCGAGGAGATCCTCGAGGGCACGATACTAATCGATACCGACGGCGAAGCGATGGGCAAGGTCAACGGTTTGACCGTGCTGGAGGTGGGCGGCAGCAGCTTCGGCGCGCCGGCGCGGATCAGCGCCACCGTCTATCCCGGTTCGCGCGGCATCGTCGACATCGAACGCGAAGCGGAACTGGGGCAGTCGATACACTCCAAGGGCGTGTTGATCCTGACCGGTTATCTGGGCCACAGTTACGCCCAGCAGTTTCCGCTGGGGATTTCCGCCAGCATCGCGCTGGAACAGTCGTACGGCTATATCGACGGCGACAGCGCCGCGCTGGCCGAATTCTGCTGTCTGATCTCCGCCTTGACCCGAATCCCGGTCAAGCAGACCTTCGCCCTGACCGGCTCGATCAACCAATACGGCGAAGTCCAGGCGATCGGCGGCGTCAACGAAAAGATCGAAGGATTTTTCAGCCTGTGTCTGGCAAGGGGCTTAAACGGCCAGCAAGGCGTCATCATTCCCGCCTCCAATCAACGCAATCTGATGTTGAAGCGGCAAGTCATCGACGCGGTGGCGGAAGGAAAGTTCGCGATTTATGCGGTATCTACCGTCAACCAGGCTCTGGAACTGCTGATGGGGCAGGCAGCCGGCGACGC
>JBNLFT010000020.1:0-13691 GCA_050305675.1 Methylococcaceae bacterium | reverse complement strand
CCGCCTCTTGCGAAGAGTTCTCTCCGACATTGAGCTTCAAGGGTTTCGGGACCGTCGGCATCAGCGGCAGCGACACCGAGCGCCTGGGCTTCCGCCGCGATATCAGCCAGAACCAGGGCGTAACCAACAACGCCGGCTTCGACATCGACTCGCGGCTGGGCCTACAACTGGACGCGGAGCTGAATCCTTATTGGCATCTCGGCGCTCAATGGGTGGCCCGCAGCCATGCCGGTGATTTCATCGAACAAAACCTGGACTGGGCTTTTTTGCGCTGGAGCCCGAGTCTCGATACCGATATCCGGGTCGGCCGCCTCGGCATCGACCAGTTCTTGTTGTCCGACTACCGAAACGTCGGCTACGCCTACCTCTGGATCAGACCTCCGCACGAGTTTTACGCCGGCTTGCCGGTGTACCATTTCGACGGCGCCGATATCAGCAAGAAGATCGAAATCGGCGCGACTTTTTTGACCGTGAAGGGATTCGGGGGATACACCGCCTACGACGCGCCCAGCGTAGTCTCCGGTACCGAAAGCTTGGGGTCTGTGGTGGTCGGATTTAGTGCGCTGCTCGAATACGAAAACTGGAAAGCTCGGCTCGCCTATAACTGGACCAGAAACGTTCAGGATCCGAAGTCTCTGGGCCAATTGAGCCAGGCCCTGAACTGACCCGTCGGTGGCCGCGCTCTGGCCCGATACACAGTCGTTGATCGACGCATTGCGGGTCGAGGACACGACGATCCAATTCAGTTCGATCGGACTCGCTTACGACGACGGCGTATGGTTGATGCAATTCGAAGGCTCGTACATAGATAGCGACTACTCCGGCTATCCTTCGCTCGCCAGCGGCTATTTGAGCGGCGGGCGCAGATTCGGCAAACTTACCCTGTATAGCTTGTTCGGCATCGCCGAGACGCTGCATAAGCACTACGAGGTATCGCAACCGTTGCTGGCCGTTCCGCAATTGGTCGCCCTGCGCGACGGCGTGGAGCGTAGTTTGAATCAAAATGGGGTGGACGAAAAGTCGGTATCGTTGGGACTGCGCTACGAGGTCTACGAGAACGTCGCCTTGAAAGCTCAGTGGAGCCACTTTTGGCTGGGAGAAAACGGCACCCAGTTCTGGATCGAACCCCAAAATGGCGCAACGCCGGATACCGTCAATGTCTGGTCATTCGGCCTGGATTTCATTTTTTAGCAATGAAAAGCCTGTTACTCGCCCTGTTCCTATCGTTTTCCGCCGTTGCCCAAGGCGAAATCGCGGTTATCGTGAATCCCAACAACGACTTGGAACAATTGACCGTTAAACAAGTCAGGGACATTTTTCTAGGCCGCGCGCGCGCATTTCCAAACGGCAAATTCGCGGTACCCGTCGACCAGACCACGTCGATCCGGACCTATTTTTACGAGCAGGTCGCCGCCCGCCCCATCGAGCAAATCAACGCCTATTGGGCCCGCCTGATATTTGCCGGAAGGTCGTCGCCCCCCAAACAATTGGAAGACGACGAAGCGGTGCTACAGGCGGTAAAGAACAACGAAGACATGATAGGCTACGTCGACAAGAACCGCGTAGACGACGACGTCCGCTTGCTGCTGCTGATCCCGTGAATCAAAACATCGTCAAAAAGCACCTGTATAAGAAACTGACCATCTCGGTTTTTTGGGCGGCTTTATTACTGGCGATCACCACCGCGGTAATTGAATTCGGGTTAGAGTTTCGGCGCACCAGCGCAAAAGCCGTGCTGATGCTCGAACAATTGCTCGACACGGTCGAGAGTACCGCCGCCATCGCCGCCTATACCGGCAATCGCAGTATCGGCGAAGACGTGTTGTCCGGTTTGATGCGGAACGATATCGTGCACGAAGCTCGGCTGCAGAACGATATGGACCTCGACCTAAAAAAATCCCGCAACTCCAGTCAAGTCGGCCAACAAGCAGTCGTGCGCACGCTATATGCGCCTTTCGGCGAAAACGAGCCGGTCGGAAAATTGATCTTGGTCACGGAAGCGCGCTATAGCTTTCAGGAGGCGCAGCACAGCGCCATGATGAGCGCCAGCAACTCTTTCATGCAGATCGGATTGACGTCGCTGATTATTTTGGCGCTGGTCAGGTTTTATCTGTCCGCTCCGTTGCGGCGAGTGTCCAATGCCCTCCATGCAATCCGAGCCGGTGAGCAAAAGCGCTTGAAATCGTTACCGAGAAACCGCGACGACGAGCTGGGCCTGTTGACCGGCGACATCAACAGTCTGCTCGACACGCTGCAGGAAAAGTTTCAACAAGAACAAACCTTGCGCAGAAACATTCAAACCATCGAGCAAAAATTACGATCCATTTTCGAAACGACCAGTGCCGGGATTTTTTTATTGGACCGAAGCGGAAGCTTAAAAACGGCCAACCCGACGCTCGGCAAGGTGCTGGGTCTGGCCGACATCGACCCGCAAGATCTGTTGGAACAAAAATTTCCCGAGATCGCTTTCGCCGAACCGAACCAGATTTACCAAATGATGCGAGAAGCGGGCGAAGAAGGCATCGTCGTCAGCAAAGACGTCGAATTGCGCGACAAGCGATGGGTACATTGCCTGTTGTCCCGGCCGCACATCGAAAACGGCTCCGTCGCATACGAGGGCGTCGTCTACGACATCACCGAGCGCCGAGCCTCGGAAGCCATCGCCCGCTATGAGGCCGATTACGACGCCTTGACCGGACTGCTGAGGCGCGAAGCCATGGAACGGGAAATGGAAAGTTTGCTCGCCACCATTCCGGACACCCTGGGAGCCTTGATTTTGCTTTTATTGGACCTGGATTTTTTCAAGGAAATCAACGATCGATACGGCCATGACGCCGGCGATAAGGTGTTGGTCGAAACCGCAACCCGATTTCGGAACTGCGTCCGCAATAACGACATTGTGGCAAGACTGGGAGGCGATGAATTTTTAATCGCCTTGGTCAATTGCATTCCCAAGGAAAGAGCTTACCAGATCGCCGAGTCGATCGTCACCGCCGTTTGCCAGCCGATCCGGCTCGACGAGGACCGGCATGCCGCCGTCGGAGTCAGCATCGGTATCGCGGTTCGTAGCGATCCTGGGCAAGATTTAAAAATGCTTCTTAAGTCGGCCGATCAAGCGATGTACGAGGTCAAACGTCAGGGGAAAAGCGGCTACGCGATGAAAACCGATAACGGCGACTACATCGTTAAAAACTTCCTGGCCGAATCGCAAACCGATCGCGGGGAGTAGCCGCCGAAAACGGCAACGCTCGTTTTGGGTGGCGGCGAAGTGGCCTCTTGCCCGGATATTTCACCCCGGCGCCTTGGTTTCGAACCGAGTAATAATTACCAAGCCATCGCGTTCAATTGAGGCCGTATTTACCGTACGGTTTTGACCTGAATAGTTCGTTCGGGAAAGCGGACTTCGAAACCGGGACGAAATAACCCGAGCCTGAGCTTGCCGGGGCATTCGCGTTGTTCGTTCAACCGACGCCGAGCGGTTTTCCAGAAATTCCATTCCCTTCGTGAACAGTTCGGGTTCAGTTTAGCGCCGGCTCCGCCGGACCTCCGTTCCATCGGACCGCTGTTTTCGTCGGCGTCCGCTTTATCTTGACTTCAGCCATCGAATCTCTATAATCCCAGCACTGCTTTCCGGTGCCTGGCGGCATTGCCGCCGGCTTAAAAGGGAAGCCGGTGCGTTGTTCGTCAACAAGGCCGGCGCTGCCCCCGCAACGGTAAATAAGTAAAAGAACCGTCATATGCCACTGTATCCGAGGATATGGGAAGGCGACCGTTCTGGCTTACGCCACTTATGAGCCCGGAGACCTGCCAGAAAGTTTCTCGGTGCAGCGGAGGGCTGTGGACGAATTCGACAAGACCTTTCTCTTTCGGCTTTCCCAACTCTCCTCTGCGAATATTTCGGCATTCGTTTGCGCGGGCGGCGCAGAGGATACTATGTATAAAATCATTTACGGCGCGGCCTTGGCGGCCGGCATCGGGCCGACATTGGCCGACGAATCGGTCAAACTTCCCCACTACGTGGTGACGGCGACCAGAAGCGACATTCCGGTCGAGCAATTGTCGGCTGCGACCACGGTTTACGACCGACAGGATATCGAGCGCTATCAGGTCAACACGCTTCCCGAGTTGTTGCAGCGCACCACCGGCATCGACCTGACTCAGAACGGCGGAATGGGCAAAACCACCAGTGTGTTCATGCGCGGCACCAACTCCGACCACGTACTGGTATTGATCGACGGTATCAAGGTCGGATCGGTCAGTTCCGGAACGACACCGTTTCAATACCTGCCTGTCGACCAAATCGAACGGGTCGAAATCATCCGCGGGCCGCAATCGAGTTTATACGGCTCGGAGGCGATCGGCGGCGTGATCCAAATCTTCACCCGCCGCGGCGAGCAAACCGACGCACCCAGCGTCACTCTCGATGCGGGAGGCGGCAATTACGATACCTTGCAAGCATCGGGCTCGGTCAGCGGCAAATGGCGCGATGCGTGGTACAGCCTTTCGGCTTCGCATATCAACAGCGGCGGCTTCGACGCACGGCAGCCGACCGGCGGCGCATTCGGAATCGATCAGCCAGACGACGACGGCTATTACAACACCGGCCTGAACGCGAAACTGGGTTACCGCTTCGGCGACACCGCCGAAATCGAAACTTTCTATATGAGGACCGAGGGCCGAACCGAGTTCGACGGCACCCCGAACAAGACCGAATTCGTCAATCAGGTGGTCGGGCTTTCCGGATCCATGGACGTTAGCGATGCCTGGCATGCTACGCTAAGACTCGGCCAAAGCCGCGACGACAACGACAATTTCGCGCCTGACGGCTCCTTTTTCAGCCGCTTCGATTCCACGCGCTGGAACGTCAGCTGGTTGAACGAATTGCAACTGGCGGACGACCACCGGCTGGTACTCGGCGCCGACTACCGAATGGATGAGATCGACGGTACGACCGACTATACGGAGAAGGAGCGCTACGATCTCGGCATCTTCGGCGAGCTGCACAGCCGCCTGTTCGAACGCCATTTCGTCAACGCGGCGTTGCGTTGGGACGAAAACGAAGCCTTCGGCGACTATGTCACCGGCAGTGTCGGATGGCGTTTTAACGCCGACAACGGCATCAGCGCATTCGCCAGTTTCGGCAACGCCTTCAAAGCGCCGACGTTCAACGAATTGTTCTGGCCGGATACCGGCTTCGGTGGCGGCAACCCGAACCTGGAACCGGAAGAATCGACGACCTTCGAAGCCGGCCTGGCCGGCGCCCACGACTGGATAAACTGGGAAGTGCGGGCCTACCATACCAATATCGACAATCTGATCGCCAGTTGGCCGCCGCAAAACATCGACAAGGCGCAAATCGACGGCATCGAAACCGAAATCGGCGCCGACATCCTCGGCTGGCGCAATACGCTCGGCTTTCAGTTGTTGAGCCCGAAGGACCGCATCACCAACAAACGACTGCCGCGCCGGGCCGAAAAAATCCTGACCTACGATCTATCGCGTTCGTTTGCCTCGTTCGACGTCGGCGCCACGGTGTTGGCGCGCGGCGACAGTTTCGACGATGCCGCCAACAGCAAGAAAATAGACGGTTTCGTCACCCTCGATTTAAGAGCGGCTTACCGTTTCGACAGTCACTGGCGCGTCAGCGGCAAACTGAACAACCTGCTGGATAAGCAATACCAGCTGGTCGACACTTATAACACGGCGGATAGAACCTTTTTCGTGGCTATCCATTATAATAACTGACAGTCCGCGCCAGGGATGGCGTCAGTAACTCGTTTTCCCCGATTCACTACACTTAACAAAGAGGATTCACCATGCTGAGCAAACTACTTCCCTCGCAACTCAAACCGGGGGCATTCGCTTTGATGGTCGTCATGGCCGCAACCCGCATCCATCATTTCGGCGATACGATTTCCTTGCCCGACGCCTCGTTGGCGGTATTTTTTCTGGGCGGATTATGGTTCGGCGGTCTCTCGCTGTTCGCGGCCCTGTTGATCGAGGCCGGATTGTTGGATTACATCGCCATCAGCCACTTCGGCGTCAGCGACTATTGCGTCTCGCCGGCCTACGTTTTTTTAATCCCGACCTACGCCGCCCTATGGTTCGGCGGCCGCTACTGCGCTCGGTTTTCCGACCGCCAGAGTTCGCACCTGGCGCTGCAATTCGCCGTCTTAATCGCTTCCGTGTCGTTGGCGTTCCTGATTTCCAACGGCAGTTTCTATCTGCTGTCGGGCAGATATCCGGACAACAACTGGAGCGAATACATCAGCCGCGTCATGATGTATTTTCCCCCCTATCTGACCTATGCCGTCGTTTACGCCGTCAGCTTATACGGCATAAGCCGCTTGTTTAAACAATTCGCCACCGCTGCGGAAGGGAAATTACCGAACGCCTAGCGGCTACGGGGGCGGGCCGGCAAAGCGAAAATATCACCTTGTCGGTCACCACGCTTTGCTCGCTCGGGATGGCGTTCTTGTCGCCGCCGGGCGACCACGGGCCGCGACGCCGACTTATTCATCCTGTGCGTTGACCAGTTCCTGCACCAGCTGGCGCAATTTGTTCTGAATGATACGG
The DNA here is from genome assembly GCA_050305675.1 of Methylococcaceae bacterium. Lineage (GTDB taxonomy): Bacteria > Pseudomonadota > Gammaproteobacteria > Methylococcales > Methylomonadaceae > Methylomarinum. The sequence continues at coordinate 7,115 of JBNLFT010000020.1, read as the reverse complement.
GTATTCGCCGGGCCCATCCTCAACATCTGTTTTTGCACCGGACTCAGCGCTTCCAGCTTTTTGTCGGCAAACTGGTAACGTACGCTCGGTCTGACCAGCGCCACCCGGCCTTCGACTATCGGTGCGGCCAGTATCTCCGCGGCTGCCTTCTTGAACAGGTCGTCCAGCCGGTAATGCTCGGGGTAGCCGAAATCCGCGTAAACTTGCCGCAATAACGGTCCCAACCGGCGATAGGTCTCGACGGCCTGCACCGCGTCGATATCGGCAAAGGCCTTGGCCAACCCGTCGTAGCGGCGGTAACCGCTTTCCGCGATAAACCAGCCCTGTCCATCTTGTTCCGCAACAAAGGGTGCGGACGGCTGCAAAAAGCGGATATGCTTGTATGGACGCTGGCCCTGGGAAAAATCGTTGACGACGTGCAGGTATTTCTCGAGCAACCGGTCCGTTTGCAGGTATTCGGAAAAATTCGGCGACAACGCAACTATGTCCCGGCGCACCCGGTCGTCGCTTTGCTCCAACGGCGGCAGCGGCGCAGGCGCTTGTGCCGTTGCCCGTTGCTCCGGCTCGTCCCCGGCCATCCCCTCGCTTTCCGCCATACCGCTGTCGGGCAACTCCGGTTCGTCCTCGTTCGGCGCCGGTTCCGAGGCCGGCAGCGGCAATTCGCTGACGACGCCTTCGCCAGCCCCGTCGTTGCCGCCATACTGCAAGGCAAACCAGGCCAGCGCGATAACCGCGACAACGATACCGATAACGACGGCCGGTGAAAATCTGGACTGCGAATCGTCGTATCTTCCCATGCTGCACCTCCTGCGTGTTAAGTTATCGCATCAGATTATGCGCCAGAATCGGGCAAATGAACATAGCCGGGCTGCGCGATTCGCAGCCGTGTTTGAAGCGAGCCATTGGAGGCCGACCCTACTTTCGCGAGGCCGGAAAGCGGTAACTTTTTGTAGGGGAAGGAGCGTTGGACCACTTGGTCGCCAACAACCGGCGGTGATCGCAGCCGGCTGTTGGGGAGCGAGGATTTGTTAGATCCGCCGGTTAACCGGCGGACGTTCGAACCTTACCGGCTCATCACTTTTTCTAACTCGTCCTGGCTGATATGGCGGACGTCCTCGCCCTTGACCATATAGATGACGTGCTCGCAAATGTTGCACGAGTGGTCGCCGATTCTTTCCAACGCGCGGGCGGTCCACAAAATGTCCAAGGTGCGGGTAATGTGACGGGGGTCTTCCATCATCCGGGTAATCAATTGACGGACGATGCTGGCGTATTCGCGGTCGACTTTCTGGTCCTGGCTGGTAATGCTGGCGATTTCGTCGACGTTGAGCCTGGCGAAGGAATCCAACGCGCCGTTCAGCATGTCCTTGACCATTTCCAGCAGATGTTGAATCTCGTGGTATTGCTCATGGTAATACTCGGTGTTCTCAAGACGAATCGTCATTTTAGCGATCCTGGCCGCTTCGTCGCCTATCCGTTCCAGGTCCGAGATCGATTTGATCGTGGCGATCAACATGCGCAGATCGAACGCGGCAGGCTGCCGCTTGGCCAGAATCTCGGTGCACTCGTGATCGATATCCATTTCCAGGCTATTGACCATCTCGTCTTGCTGAATCACCTTTTCGGCCAATTCCAAATCGCTGTTCATGAACGACTTTGCTGCCAGATCGATTTGCTGCTCCACCAGTCCTCCCATCGTCAGCACCTTGTTGCGGATGTCCTCCATTTCCTCGTTGAACTGCCGGGAAATATGCTGTCCTATTTTTTTGGTATCCATAATCGCCCCCTTTAACCGTATCTGCCGGTAATGTAATCTTCTGTTTGCCGTTTCTTGGGATTGGTGAACAATTCGCTGGTTTCGCCGAACTCGACCAACTCGCCCATGTACATGAATGCCGTATAGTCGGACACCCGCGCCGCCTGCTGCATGTTGTGGGTGACGATCACGATAGTGTATTGCTCCTTCAATTCATTGATCAATTCTTCGATCTTCAGCGTCGAAATCGGATCCAGCGCCGAGGCCGGTTCGTCGAGCAACATCACTTCCGGTTCGATCGCGATGGCCCGGGCGATCACCAAGCGCTGTTGCTGCCCGCCCGACATGCCCAAGGCATTGTCGTTCAGGCGGTCTTTCACTTCGTCCCACAAGGCGGCGCCGCGCAGCGACCGTTCCACCGTCTCGTCTAGGGTCCGGCGATCGTTGATCCCTTGGATTCTAAGGCCGTAGGCAACATTTTCGTAGATCGATTTGGGAAACGGATTCGGTTTTTGGAATACCATCCCCACCCGCCGGCGCAAATCCGCGACGTTCACCGATTTGTCGTAAACATCCTCGCCGTCCAGCAGTATCTTGCCGTCTATTCTGACCCCGTCGACCAGATCGTTCATCCGGTTGATGCTGCGCAGCAGCGTCGATTTTCCGCAACCGCTGGGGCCGATATAAGCCGTCACCTTGCGTCGGGGAATATCCATGTTGATGCCGTGCAAGGCCTGTTTCTCTCCGTAGAACAAGTTCAAGTCTCGCACTTGCAAGCAAATATCCTGCGGCTCGCTTTTCGACTTGCCGGCGCGGGTAAGCGAACTGATATCGATCGCGTGGGTACGTGTCTGTTCTGTCGTCATATTCATAGTCTCAAACGTCCAATATGCGGTAACCGGCGGGCTAACCCTCGAGCGACCGGTATTTCTCCCGCAGATGATTTCGAATGCCGATGGCAAACATATTCAGGCCGATAATCACCAGCACCAGCAGCAACGAAGTCGCATAAACCAGCGGCCGGGCCGCCTCCACGTTGGGACTTTGAAAGCCCACGTCGTAGATATGGAAGCCCAAATGCATGAATTTCCGGTCCAGATGCAAAAACGGAAAATTGCCGTCCAACGGCAGGGTCGGCGCCAGCTTGACGACTCCGACCAGCATCAACGGCGCCACCTCCCCGGCGGCCCGGGCCACAGCAAGAATCAAGCCGGTCATCATGGCCGGACTGGCCATCGGCAATACCGTGCGCCACAGGGTCTCCGCTTTGGTCGCACCGAGCGCCAGACTGCCTTCGCGGATAGACTTCGGAATCCGCGCCAGTCCCTCCTCGGTCGACACGATCACCACCGGCAGGGTCAATAACGCCAGGGTCAACGAGGCCCACAACAATCCCGGCGTACCGAAGACCGGCGCCGGAGCGGCTTCGGGATAAAACAACTGGTCGATGTTGCCGCCCAGGATATACACGAAAAAACCGAGACCGAACACGCCGTAAACAATGGACGGCACACCGGCCAGATTGTTGACCGCGATCCGAATTACCCGGGTCACCCAGCCTTGGGTTGCATACTCGCGCAGGTAAACCGCGGCAATCACCCCGAACGGAGTCACGAATACCGACATCAACAACACCATCATAATCGTGCCGAAGATGGCCGGGAAAATACCGCCCTCGGTGTTGGCTTCGCGCGGTTCGTCGCTGACGAATTCGCCGAACTTGACCAGATATTCGATCACCTTCTCGCCGGCGCTCATCGAGTTGGGGCGTATCAGCCGCACCACTTTCTGCAACGGGATTTCCAGAGCACGGTCGTTAGCGGCAACCGCCAGCAGACTGTCGCGCCTGATTTGGCCGTTCAATTTGCCGATTCGGCCTTGCAGAGCCTCGTATTGGCGGTCGAAGTCGGCCTTTTGCGCGGCGATTTCGCGTTGCGCCGCTTCGTCCCACCGCCCCTGCAACTCCAAGCTGCGCTGCTTCAGCCGCAGCCGCTCCAGCCCGTAGTTGATCGCGCCGACCTCGTTCTTCTGCAAATGCTCGATTTCGTCGTATAACGCCAAGGTCCTGTCGATTCTCGCTTGCACCTCGGCATAAGCCTTCTCTCCCTCGGCGACGGTGCGCCCGTTCTCCTTGATCGCCTGTAGCCGGCCATAGAAATTACCCCATTCCCGTCTTTCGATGACAATCAGGTCTTCCGGATAACGTTGATCGACCACATACTGGCTTTGTATCCAACGAAAATCCATTCCGGTCAGATCGCGGTTGCCGGTTTTGATCAGCTGTTGCTCCAGAAAGTCGGCACCGTGCAAAATTTTATGCCCCGCTTCCTCGGCCTGGCGCTCGGTCATGACGGCGCGGTCGACGATCTCGCCGATCACCGTGGTGGAACCGCTCGGATCCTGGTAGCGATATTCCACAATGTCGGCCGGCCAGAAATGACCCAAGCCCCGGAACGCGATCAACAACAACAAACCGACAACCAGAATCAGGCTGGTGCTAACCGCGGCCGCGTTCAACCACACCCATGGCGAACCGCTTTTAAACCATGCTTTAATCATAACGAACTGTATTTCCGACGCAGATTCTGACGTATCATCTCCGCCAGCGTATTAACGACAAAGGTAAACATAAACAGCACCAGTGCGGCCAGGAACAGCACCCTATAATGCGTACTGTCGACTTCGGATTCCGGCATTTCAACGGCAATATTGGCCGACAACGTACGCATGCCCTGAAAGATACTCAGGTCCATGACCGGGGTGTTGCCGGTCGCCATCAATACGATCATCGTTTCGCCGACGGCGCGCCCGAGGCCGATCATCACCGCCGAGAAAATGCCGGGGCTGGCGGTCAGCAACACCACCCGGGTCATCGTCTGCCAGGGCGTCGCGCCCAAGGCCAGCGAACCGGTCGTCAGATGTTTCGGCACACTGAAGATGGCGTCCTCGGCAATCGAAAAAATGGTCGGGATGACCGCAAACCCCATCGCCAAACCAACCACCAGCGAATTGCGCTGGTCGTAGCCGATGCCGAATTGGTTTTTCATCCATACCCGCATGTCGCCGCCGAAAAACAACGACTCTGTGCCGGGACTGATTACGAAAGCCAGCCATACGCTGGCGATGATGACCGGAATCAGCAACGCTGCTTCCCAGCCGTCTGGAATCTTGTGCCGTAGCCCAGGTGGCGTAAATTGCCATAAAAAAGCGAAAACCATGACCCCCAGCGGCACGATCATCAACAACGCGAAAATGCCGACCAGATGTTCCTCGACGAACGGCGCCAGCCAAAGCCCGGCCAGAAAACCCAGAATCACCGTCGGCAGGGCCTCCATGATTTCGATGCTGGGCTTGACCAATTGGCGCATGCGCGGCGACATGAAGTAGGCCGCGTAAATCGCCCCCATCAGCGACAACGGAATGGCAACCAACATGGCATAGAACGCGGCTTTCAGCGTTCCGAACACCAGCGGCGTCAAGCTCAATTTCGGCTCGAAGTCGTTACTGGCCGACGACGATTGCCAGACGTATTCGGGTTTGGGGTAGCTCTCGTACCAGACTTTCTGCCAGATCGAGGCCCACGACACTTCCGGGTGCTCATTGACGACCGTCCAGTGATGCATTTTGCCGTCGGCCGACTGCAATAAAAAGGCGTTGGCGCGGGGAGACAGCGCCATGGCCAGCGGACGAGCCTGAACGATGCGTTCATGAATCAGCCGGCGTTCCGCGGTGGTGTGATAAATCCCGGCCATGCCTTCGGCATCGGCAACCAGCAACCCCTTGCGCCGCTGTTCGGGAGCGATCATGACGACGGCGTGGTTGGACACTTGGAACGACCTGAATTTTTGCAAGCTGTTCCGATTCTCCTCGTCGCGTACGATGCTCCATTGCGACAGAAAGCCGCCGGAGTCACCGATAAGCAACGAGATTTCGCCGTTCAGAAAAGCCAAGGCCGTGATCTGCTTGCCGGGTTCGAGAACGTCCAACTTTAATTCGACCCGGGGGTTCTCTTTATTGCCGATATTGACGTAGGTTATTTCGCCGTCTTTTCCGGCCAAGTAGAGATTGCGTTGCTCTTTATCCAGCATCAGATAGTCGACATTGTCGGCACCGATCGGGATTTGCGCGTCGGAGCGTTGCAGCGTCCCCTCGTCGTCGAACAGCGATTCCTCGCGGCTGAAACTGACCAATAAAATTCTGCCGTCGGCCGTTTTCGTCGCCAGGCTGCTTTCATCGTCGGCGACCTGCCCGCTGACTAGCAGGAGGGGACTTCCGTCTTGCGCCAGATCGATCGCATCCCGTCCCAGCGGATACTCCAACTCCGGCGTGATCAAGCGCCGATTGTCGGGATAGCTGATTTTGTAGCGTTGTTTGGCGACGACCGCGCGCCCGTCGGACAGTCCGTAAATTACGACACCCTTGTCGTAGCTGCCGTGGGCAAAGCTGGTGATCGTAGCCGATTCGGGAATCGGCAGTTGTTCCGTCTTGATCACCGCACCGTTATCCACCCGGAAGAAAACCGCAACACCGCTGTCGGTGAACCTGACGGCGATCTCGTTCTGTTCTTCCATCGCCAGATGCAACGTTTTCCCGTACGACGCCCCCGGCACCGCATAATCGCCGACCGCTTCCGCTTGCGCCGACACGAACAACGGAAACACCACATACAATAAATAAAAGAAAATCAGGACGATGGCCACGATCACGCCCAATCCGCCGGCAACCACGCCGTATCCGGCCAGCTTATCCTTGATTAGCCGCCATCGTTGATAATAGGCGCTAACGCTGGTAAGCGCCGCGCTATCTTTCGGATTTTCTTCAGCCATATGAGGTATTAAAACAATATGAATGCAGCATTATGCCAGCATAATGCTTTCGTCAGAAGTGAATAAGCCGAGAATCGCCCGCGCAATCCTCGGCTCACACATTAACTTGACCTACTTTTACCAATGAGGGGGAAGTAAAAGCGTGTCACGCTACCAATCCCTTGGCGGACATCCCTGCCCGCAGTCCCTTATCAGTCGTCCTTCATCCGTTACTAACCGTTACTGCACGGCGGCCAAGGCTTTTTCGACCACTTTCGCAGGCAGTGGAATGTAACCGTCTTTTATAACCACTTGCTGGCCGCTTTGCGACAGCACCATTTTGACGAATTCCTGCTCCAACGGTGCCAATGGTTGGTTGGGTTGTTTGTTGACGTAAATATACAGAAAACGCGCCAACGGGTATTTTCCCGATACCGCATTTTCGGGAGTCGCCTCGACAAACTCGCCGCCGTCCTTGCTCGCCAACGGTACCGCCCTTACACCGGACGTTTTGTAGCCGATACCGGAGTAACCGATGCCGTTTAGCGACGAAG
>JBNLFT010000019.1:0-26237 GCA_050305675.1 Methylococcaceae bacterium | reverse complement strand
AAACTCTTCAGTTTAATAATGTTTGTGACTAAGGTAGATTAGTCACCAATCTTGGCTCGACTCAGAATGTCTTTTCGTAAATTTAGGAATTGACATGGATATCTGTGTCGAATATTTTAATACAGTCTAAAATATCCATCACAAGTACCCACACAAATTATTTCGATTTGGTTGTTAAAGAGCGTTGGCTAGAAGCCGGGGGCTGACGCCCCGTTGAGTCCGACTATTTTACCGATCAAACTCGCTTTGTCAACTTCCGTTTCAACTTTTTTTCGCCGGCCTTCCTGGCCGCTTTTGGGGTTCGTCGAGCTGTTGCGACACAACCACCGAAAGAGCCCGCCATTATACAGCCCCCACTCCGTTTGTCAAACACTACCCCTCAAAAAAACCAAAAAACCTCCCGCCCAACCGCAACCCGGTGCCCAATCCGCCCTATACCCCGCGTCCCCAACCACCGCCTCGGCAACAACTGCGATGACTCAAAAGAAAGAGCGGTGCCTCCCCACTGCCACGTTACTTTGTGCCTCGATTTAATGCGGATCCTTTGCTTTGGAAATAACTAGTCCAGCAACACTTCTGCATCTTTGAATTGCATCTTATGCAGGCGGGCGTACGCACCATCTTGTTTTATTAAGTCATGGTGGGTGCCTTGCTCAATGATACGTCCCTTATCCATCACCACGATGACATCCGCGCTTTCTATTGTCGATAGACGATGAGCCACGACGAGCGTCGTGCGATCTTTCATTACCTTAGTAAGCGCAGCTTGAATATAGCGCTCAGACTCGGTATCAAGAGCGGAAGTCGCTTCATCCAAAATCAATATCGGCGCATCTTTCAACAAGGCTCTCGCAAGCGCTAGCCGTTGGCGTTGCCCGCCTGACAACGTGACGCCATTTTCACCGATTACCGTATCGAAACCTTCCGGCAACTGGTCGATGAAATTCAGGGCATAGGCGTCCCTTGCGGCTTGCACGATCCTTTCCCTAGAAACGTCTTCCATGGCACCGTATGCGATATTATTTGCCACCGTATCGTTAAACAGCGTCACATGCTGAGTCACCAGCGCAATTTGTTTTCTCAGATTATCCAACCGATATCTTTTCAGCTCGACGCCATCCAGCAATATCGACCCCCAACGGTAGTCATAAAATCGGGGAATCAGATTGATCAGAGTACTTTTACCACCGCCCGAGGCACCGACCAACGCCACCGTCTGACCCGGGTGGACAGTCAAATTGATTTTTTTCAGCGCCGGTATTTCGGCTCGCTCGTACTTGAAAGTCAACCCTTTAAACTCGATTCTGCCTTTCGCTCTTGCAACGACGTAGTCTCCTTGATCTTTCTCTTTAGGCACATCCAACACCTCGAACAAAGATTCGGCTGCAGCAATCCCCCTCTGAATCTCCCCATTGGCGTCGCTAAGCTGCCTAATCGGCCGCGGCAACAAGAATGCTGCGGTCAAATAGGCAACAAACTCTCCGGCACCGGCATCCCGCATCAAGATCAGCGCCAAATACATAAGGGCGGCCAATGCCAATGACACCACGAGCTGCATCAGCGGATTGTGAATTGCCATTGTCATGACCAGTTTTAGATACTGCTTCCTGTTGTTTTCGCTGCTGGTCCGAAATCGCTGACGCTCGTATTCCTCTCCGCCGAAACTCTTAACAATACGCTGGCCGTTCACCAGTTCGGAAGTGATATGCGTCATATCGCCTACCGAATCCTGCATATTACGACTCAAACGCTTCAGCCTACGGCTAACATAGCTAACCATCATTCCGACCACCGGTGCAATTAGCAGGAAGACGACTGACAATTTCCAGTTCATGTAGGTCAAATAGCCCAGCAAACCGATTGCCGTAAAACCCTCTCGGACAAACGAACGCACCGAATCGGTAGTCGCCCTAGTGACCTCTCCGACATTGTGGGTGATCCGGGAAATCAGGTATCCGCTATTGTTAGAATCGAAATACCCTGTTGCCAAATAGGTGTAGTGGTCGAAAATTTCACAACGCAAGGTGTGTATTACGTTCCCGGATATTCGGGCCAAAAAATAATTGCCTAAAAAGGCTCCGATGCCCCGGATAAAGAACAATCCAACAAACAGCAAAGGCAAATACATCATGCCTTCTTTGGTCTCAGTGCTCAGAGTATCGATGATGTGCTTGATAACCATCGCGAATAACGGTTGAGTGGACGCGTACAATGCATAACCGATAGTACTGACAATAAATATCTTCCAATAAGGAAAGACATACTTCATTAAGCGACGGTAGATTTGTCTGCTTGTTTTCGCTTTGCTGGATTTCTTCATTTAGCGACCTGGTTATCCTGTAAATCATGCCACAGCCGCATTCTTAATGGTCATCAACCATGAAAATGACTCTATGAGCATTATGTTATACTGTTGGCTTTTCATTGTAACAAGTTCATGATCAAACGTTGCAGCCTCTCGACGCCTCCGAAACGCATACTCGTTATCTCGATGAGGCATTTGGGCGATGTTTTGCTGTGCACACCACTTTTAACCTCTCTTCGCCGCGCTTATCCTCAGGCCAAAATCGATGCCCTGGTTTATAGCAACACCGCAGCCATGCTGAAAGGGAATCCTGACGTAGACCACCTCATTGGAATCGAAAAAAAGCCCAGCGGAAGCGAATACATCACTTTGGTTAAAAAAATTGTCAGAAAATATGATCTGGCCGTAATCACGCAAACCGGCGATCGCCCGTTAATCTATGGCCTTTATGCCGCATCAACGCGTATTGCGTTGACCCCACGCAAAGGTGAAAGAGGATGGTGGAAACGCTTTCTGGTTTCCGGTTGGGCTGAATTTGACGACATCAATACCCATACTGTTTTGCAATCATTACAGTTGATGGATGTGTTACAAAAACCAAAATGCTTTGCGCTAACGGCGCCCGCCAACGTAACATTGGATCAGCTTCTACCCTTCAAAAACTACGCCGTCTTACACATCTATCCATTATGGACATACAAACAGTGGACATTACAGGGCTGGAAACAAGTCGCCCAATTTTTATTGGCACGCAATATCGATGTTGTACTAAGCGGAGGTCCCGCCGAGGAAGAAATCGACTTTATTAAACAACTACACCAGAAATTACCGTCAAAAGTAGTCAATTTGGCCGGAAAGACGAGTCTATCACAACTTGCCTATCTCATCACGAATGCACGGCTTTATATCGGCCCCGATACCGGGACGACCCACTTGGCTGCGGCAACCGGAACTCCGACTGTCGCCATCTTTGGCCCAACAAACCCTGTAAAATGGGCGCCGTGGCCGACCGATTACCAGCAGGAACGCAATCCGTTTTCGAAGATCGGCAACCAGCATATCAACAACGTCTACCTGATCCAGGGTAAAGGAGATTGCGTACCATGCCATCAGGAAGGTTGCGATCGGCATAGAAAAAGCCGAAGTCAATGTTTGGATAGACTACTTGCCGACGAAGTCAATCATACCATCGCCCAAATTCTGTCTCCCGTTTGATTAGCGAATCCAAATTTAAGAAACTTCCTTAGAAACGCCTAACGTAGAGTCCGTACTTTTTGCCTTATACGGTGCCTAACCTCTATAATGCCCGTCTAATTTCCAGCACTAAGCAGAACATGCCAATTTACGAGAAAATTTTAGTCGTTTGCCCAAAAGATATGGTGACAGGAGGCCCGGAAGCCTTACACCAACTGGTAAATCACATGGTAAATTTGGGCCTTCCAGCCCACATTGTATATTTACCGTTCGACCAAATCTGGCAAACTCCGTCTCCCTATCTGAAATATAACGCCCCGGTCTGCAAGTACGAAGATAAAGAAAATTACCTGATTATTTTTCCCGAAATCTATCCCATGCTTGCGCTAAAAGTAAAGCATGCGCAAGCGGCCCTTTGGTGGCTTTCGTTGGAAAATTTTTTGGAAAGAAGACACATCAGTTCCATACGTGACAAATTAAGGTATTTTAAAGGGGTCGTAAAAAGAAGACGCCCTATAAACGGAGCGAAGGGACTAAAAAAGCTGATTCATTTTTCGCAAACGCAACATGCTACCGATTATCTTGTTTCTTGCGGCATTGAGCCAGTCCCCCTAATTGACTCAATAAACGAAGACTTTTTAACCGACAAATATCTCACGTCAACGGAACAGAAAGAAAACACCATTCTATACAACCCGACCAAAGGCAAAAAAGTCACCGATTGTCTGATTAAGAGCTTTCCTCAATGGGAGTTTGTCCCGTTGGTCGGCTTGAATCCCGAACAATTATCGGAAAAACTGTGTTCGGCCAAATTATATATCGATTTTGGCCACCATCCGGGGCGAGACAGGATGCCTCGGGAAGCGGCCATGCATGGATGTTGTATTATTTCCGGCATTTTAGGGTCGGCTGGAAACGAGGTTGACCTGCCGATTAAAAGAAAATACAAATTGGATAGTTCCGATAAATCTTTTCTAACGAATTTTCGGGCATTGGCAAGCGATATCTTCGATAATTTCGAGGAAAATTTTCATGAATTCGATGAGTACAGAAAATATTTGAAAAGCGAGCCTATAATATTTAACGAACAAATTGCGGCATTTTTCAACAAGCAATAATTCAATGAAAAACAATAACAAAATTTATGATTGCTTTTGTTATTTCAACGAGGATATGCTGCTTGAATTGCGTTTGGAAACATTATGGGAATATATTGATATTTTCGTCATCGTAGAATCGGTTTATACGATTTCGGGAAAACCAAAACCTGTTAATTTCGACATCGAAAAATTCTCTAAATATCGATCGAAGATTCGCTATATGCTGGTAAACGATTATCCGTTTGATCTCAGAGATCCTTGGCGAAATGAAAGGTATCAAAGAAACTATATTTTCAAAGGGTTGTACGATGCGAACCCCGATGATTGGATCTTGGTATCGGATCTTGACGAAATACCTAATCCTGATCTAATTTCCACATACAATCCTATGCGATACGTTCGCGGAGATTTCGAACAATTGAGTTATACCTATTATTTGAATAATCTTTGTACCGAGAATGGAAACACCGTTCTTTGGCATGGCTCTAAAATCACCACGTATAAGAATTTCATCAATTTCTTTTCGTCCGCGGAGAGCTTACGCACGTATAAATCGACCGGAGTCTTAAGAGCGTTGAAAAGGGCATTCGCCAGAAAATTTTTGTTTCAAACGATCAAACATGGCGGATGGCATTTTACCTGGATGGCCGGTATCGACAAAATCATACAAAAGCTGGAAAGCTATGCGCATCAGGAATATAACAAAGCAGAATATAAAGACCCTAAGCTAATCAAAGAGAAGATTGCTGCAGGTTTTGAAATATTTAATCCGAAGGCCCGCTGCATACCTCAAAAACTCGATAATTCCTTCCCGAAGTACTTAGTGCAAAATCAGGATAAATATAAAGAATGGTTACTGCCGACCGATTGCAAGTAGTGTTTTCGAAGCGGTTTATATTTTGTCGGAAGTTGGCCGCTATCGAACTCACACCTTCGATAACACCGAAAACCGGAAATTATCAATCGGTCTTGACATCGTGAAAAATGCCGAAAAGACACTTTAATTTTTTTCAAAAGCAGGAAAATATTTGGTTTGATTCATGCCTAACCGCAATCTTGCTATCGAGCATAGCCTGTTATCTGACTCTCAGAGGCTGGACAAACACTTGCCTATTTTTGCTATTGGCCATCGCCTTTCTTTTTATAAAGACAAGTTATCGTAACGTTTTCCAACATGAAACTTCGCGACTATTCTGGCCCTTATTCATCACATTGTCGCTACCGGTAACCGCGATATTTGTGAGTCAGTTGGGAAGAAACGAATGGGCTTTTAGAGATTATGACGGCCCATCTCGCATGCTGTTTGCGATCCCGCTATTAGTCTACTTTGTTTATCGAGGCATCAAGTACACTCGACTGATCGGCTTTGCCGCCCCGATGGCGATGTTGCTAACAACCGTCTCAGTTTATTTGCATCCCGAAGTTGTTGCGAGGTGGACGAGATTTGCGACAACGTTCGTGGACCCGAATGCGTTGGGCACTTATGCGGTCGTCTTTACCGCTTTTTGCCTATTTCACCTCGACGTCTCGTTAAAATCTTCGAAAACTTGGTTTCTATATCAACTGGGCGGAGTTCTATTGGGCCTCTATTTAGTCATCGGATCAAGCACTCGCGGCAGTTGGCTGGCGATTCCGGTCATCGTGGGTATTTGGTTGTTTTTCAACTATCGTAAGATCAGCCCTTTAATTGCCGCCATCCTCGGTATTTTTTCGGTTGTATCGCTTACCGTTCTGCTCCACTATTTTCCGTCGTTTAACGCTCGCGTGCTCAGTGGATTTTCGGAGTTGGCGAGCTGGATTAATCGTTCGGATATCGACACCTCGACCGGACTCAGACTGTCGATGTGGAAGATCTCGGGGCAACTCTTTCTGCACAATCCATTGTTTGGCTACGGCACAAAAGGGTATATAGCGTATTTGAACGAACCCTGGTTGGCGAGCGCATCCGCAATGGCTAAAGAAACCATGTTATGTTGCGGCCCGCATAATGAATTATTAGCGAATACCCTGCGTTCTGGTCTCATAGGGGCAATTTCGGTCTTGTGTCTGTTTCTGATTCCATTGACTTTATTCGTCCGAAATTCATCTCACGAAGATCCGGATGTCGCAAAAGCCTCGCAGATTGGAATGGCATACATTTCTGTGTTGATGATCTGCAGCCTTAGCATGGAAGTCTTTAATCTAAAATACACTTCCACTTTTTACGGCCTGACCATCGCCGGTTTATTTGCGCAAATCATCGTTGGACAAATCAACGTTAAAGCCCACCGGTAATGATACGATTGAGCAATCTGTTTTTGCCGTTGGATTTCCTGTTTTTCTGTACTGTTAGACACCTATTTTCGTTATGAAGCAGACCAACTACGCCGTCACCTTCGCCTGTTACAATCAAGTTGAATATACCCGCCAATGCATAGAAAGCATGGTACAACAAGGTGACGACCTAAGCCGGCTGGTCGTTGTCGACAACGGTTCTACTGACGGAACGCGCAACTACCTTGACTCACTAGAGCTGGGCGGACGAATCTTTAACCGCCACAATTTGGGCTGCGGCGTTGCATGGAATCAAGGGGCGTTAGCGCTACAAGCCGAGTGGACTATCATCATGAATAACGACGTGATAGTCTCTGCGGACTGGATCCAGAAATTGATTGACGCGGCAATGCGCAATAACCTAAAAATCATTTCGCCCGCGCTTATTGAAGGATCACTCGATTACGATTTCCACGCCTTTGCCCGCGAGGCAGGCACCAAGATGAAAAATCGCCTACGTGCGGGCGGACGTCATGCGGTATGCCTTGCCGTTCATGAATCAGTTTGGCTGGAAATCGGCTACTTTCGGCCCGTTCCCAAGTTACTGGGTTACGAGGACACGCTGTTTTTTCACGAGGCCGACTTGGCTCGCATTCCGACCGGGATGACAGCCGATTCTTGGCTACATCATTTCGGTTCGATTACCCAATCGGCGATGAAGGTCGAGCGTGGTCTGTCGGAAAAGGACGGCTTGGGATATCGCCGCAACTACCGTTTGTTGCAGCAAAGCTGGCTGGAACGCAAACTGGCAAAGGTTAAACGGAAACGTCAACAAAAATTCTGGCGTGAGTCCGAACTGCGCGAATACGGGATGTCTATGCATGGTTTGCGCGCCGACAACACTTTCAGCTGGCAATGAAAAATTTACGATTCTTTTGTCTGATGGCCGCCGTTTTCTGAACCCCGGTATGCTCAGCGTCATTATCATTACCAAAAACGAATCCGACCATATCGGCCGCTGCCTGCAATCGGTAGCCTGGGCGGACGAGATAATCGTCTTAGATTCCGGCAGCAGCGACAATACCGTAGAAGTTTGCCAACACTATACACCGAACGTATTCGTGACCGATTGGCCAGGGTTCGGGCCACAAAAACAACGCGCCTTGAGCAAAGCCACGGGAGCGTGGGTTCTTTCGCTCGATGCCGATGAAGTCGTTTCGCCCAGCCTTAAACGTGAAATTCAGCAGGCGATAAAACAACAAGAGATCAAAGGATTCGAGGTTCCCCGTTTATCGAGCTATTGCGGGAAACTAATCAAACACGGTGGATGGTGGCCGGATTACGTTCTCAGGCTTTTTCAACGGCGGTGCGGGCATTTCACCGATGATCCAGTTCACGAACGCGTTATCGTTGACGGCAACATCGCACGATTAAAATCGCCTATCCTCCATGAAGCCTTCGTTGACCCGGAGGAAGTCCTCGAAAAAATCAACAGTTATTCATCCTTAGGCGCCGAAAAACTATTTAAACGAGGTAAACGAACCACCTTAGCTCAAGCTATCGGCAAAGGAATGTGGTCTTTTTTTCGCACGTATATAGTTAAAGCGGCTATTTTAGACGGCGCGGAAGGGCTGATGCTTTCCATCTCCAACGCCGAAGGCACCTATTACAAATATCTAAAGCTTTTGCAATTTCAGCGTAACAAAAACGACTAGTGGATTTAATATCGGTTATCGTCACAACCTATAACTGGCCCGAGGCTCTTGACGCCTGCCTGGCAAGCCTTATGGAACAGCATGACAAACATTTCGAAATCATCATTGCCGACGACGGCTCAACGGACAGCACTCACACGCTTGTTCGGAAATACATTCGGCAGGCCCCGGTGCCCGTCAGGCATATCTTTCATGAAGACCTCGGGTTCCGGGCAGGCACCATTCGTAACAAGGCAGCCGCTGCCGCCAACGGAAACTATTTAATTTTTCTCGACGGCGACTGTTCCGTATTGCCCCACTTTGTTGGCAGACACCGTCGATTGGCCGAGACCGGCTTCTTTGTCCCGGGAAACCGAATTCTCTTAAACAAGCGCTTCACCGAAAAGGTTCTGGCCGAGAAACACTATTTACATCAGCGGTCATTGTTCTTTTTCTTGTTATTATGGATCCAAGGCAAAATCAACCGAGTCACTCCTCTTATTTACACCCCGTTCTCGCGCTGGCGCTACCTAAACCCCGATCGCTGGGAAAAAGCAATGACCTGCAACTTGGCGCTGTACAAGCAGGACTTTTACTCCGTGAACGGGTTCGACGAAGAGTTCGAAGGCTGGGGGTATGAAGATTCGGATCTGGTCGTTCGCTTGATTCATTACGGAATTAAGCGCAAGGAAGGCCGCTTTGCGGTTTTCGTGTTACACCATTGGCATCGACAGAACGATCGCAGCCTACACGACGAAAATTTTCAACGCTTGATGGAACGAGTGGACAATTTAGAATTCGTGACTGCAAACCGAGGCGTCAAGCAATACCTTATATAGGAATGCTCTTATTTGTCCGCAACGCCCTGTACCGCATAATTTCGCTTTTTCTCCCGAACATATTCGGTTAATTTAGCGAGTCCGTTCAGAAGCGGCGCCGCTCCCGTCAAAGCCACCGCGTCGACCAAGCAATACCACGCCGCAACCCCGCTCGGCGGATTACCTTGTGTCAATCCGGAAGCAGGATCGATTTCAGCCCAGGCCCAAGTGCCGGCTGTGGTGCCGACCAATTCCAACCAACTGGTGATAAAAAACGCCGCCAGATAAACCATCGGCGAACGGCCCTTGAACAGATAAAGTAAAAAGACCACGTACAATACGGCCCCTATTTCGTCTTTACGCTCGGCCAGGGAACTGATCCCCCAGAACGCCCATGCTCCGCAGAGCGTCGCAACCAAAATCGCGATCGCTCTGGCATGGCGCTGAAACAGCCCGGATCGCCCCAACGCGACCGCCGTCAAATAAACCAGTCCATGTCCGGCCGGAACGTAGAACGGTACGTTTTCGAATCGGTAAACGTATCCTTTCATGTACAGTGAGGCAAAATGCTCTCCGATCGTGGCAAAAGCAACCGCAACCAGCACCTGCATTCTGACGTACCTGCATTCCCCCCAAAGAAAAGCTATTAGAAATATCCACCCGAAAGCCCCCAGCAAATACTGCATTTCGTGCGGAGCAAAGGAGTCCGTAACCAAACAGATAGCGGTCGCGACAAAGGTAAAGCCGGCGATAAAATAATCTCGTTGCCGATGTTCCGCACGGCTTCCGACTTCTGGGAAATTGGGAAGTGAAAAAAAGCTCATGATAGTTCGAGTTGGTGGATTTTTTTAACTTGTTCGTTCAACCAAACATCGCAGATGCATAGGCGACCGCGATATACCTCACGGCCTTACCGACAAAAATTGCAATCACCGACGTCGTTAGCGACAGCTTGAGCCAACCGCCGGCAAAACACAATCCGTCTCCGATCACAGGCAACCAAGATAACAACAACGCCCAGCCACCCCATTTGCTGACCGTATCGATCGATTGTTGTCTTTTCTCTGAAAACACGCGATCCACCGGATATTTTTTTGCCGTCCAATAGCCCAAGCCCCAAGTCGTCAAAGCTCCCAGCGTATTGCCGATTGTCGCGATCGCTATTAACGAGTCCGCTGGGTAGATTTTTGTTGACACCATGTAGGCTAGCACCGCTTCCGACCCTCCCGGAGCGACGGTGGACGAGATAAAAGCGCTGGCGAAAAGGCCAAGCAATGTGAACGACTCCTGTTGCATAGCTTACTCTGAGAAACAAAAAAGCCCCCTGAAACAGACAGTCTCAGAGGGCTTTTGCAGTCGACGATAAATTATTTGTCCGGCAATTGTATACTCTTCTTGGAAAGCAACTTACTCACTATTCCACTCAAAAGTTTAACGACAAAGCCAATGAGCTGTGAAATCAACTCAAAAATATAGGCGACCGCCTCACCAAAAGTCATCCCTTTGAATTTTTTTGCCAAAAATGGTGCGAGCACAAAACCGACCGCCAAGCCGATCACCAGAATACCGGAGACAAACGAATCACTCGTACCCCCGCTTCCGGTCGCCCCCGGACCGCCCGCCGTTTGCGTAGCGGCAGTTGGTTTTGGAACAGGCGTCAAATCCGGAATACTGTGGCTGTAATCATCCTGGATCACATTGGCGGTAACCCCGGGAATACTGGGTAAGTCGCCACTCCCTTTACCAATTTTCAGCTGCGCCTTCATACCCTTTTCCATGTGCTGCGAAATATCGCAGTGCACCAAGTAGGTCTTGTCACCGGGAGGAAAAATCAACGTACCCGATACTTGACCGGGACCGGTCACCTCTAGGTGAAACATGCCTTTTGGATACAGATACTTGGGCAATCCATGCATCATCCATTGATGTCGGATTTCGTCGTCGTTAACGAAATGCACGGTCAGCTTGGTACACGGCTCAAATTGCCACTCCTGCTGATCGAACGCAAAAATTCTTCCGGGAAACGACTCTGCATATTTGTGCCCGGCATGGACTGTAATCTCCTTGGTCGCGGCGATCTTGTCGCAGCCACCGGGCAATGTATCGGTATTCTGCCCCATGACCATAGCGCCGCCCATGTCCATCAGATGCCCGTCGCCGTGATCCATCATCCTGTTGTGATCCTGGAACTCCTTGGCATAGCCGATTGGGGCTGCGAGAGTGAGTGCCATTGCAGCGATTGATAATAACTTAAGCATTATCAATTCCCTCCTTTGTTTGAAGAGATCATTGCCATGATTTTTTCACGGTTAACGACCAACAAATACGCCGCTATACCTAAAATCAGACCCAGAATGAAATTCCTGAACGCGATACCGCCACCTGCCGCGCCGGAGGAGGCCGTATTATCGTCGGACAACATGGTAGGCGGAGCCTCAACCACTACCGGCACGCCTGGCGGAGGAGCGACATAGCCCGTGGCGTCAACCTCACCCAAGCTGTTCCAACTATCGATATCCTGCCAAACCGGCAACTTACGCAGATGAAATGCCTTGGTAAACAGGTTTTCCACGCTTTCGCCTATGCCTTTCGGCAGACCGACCTCGTTCAAATACTTTTTATAAACTATAGCGCTGACGTTACCTCCAGGATTCATCCCATCGGTGGTGATCCCTTTCTCGCGGTGATCATGAAAAATCCAAATCCCTTCGCCATAACTGTGCAACCCGTCGTCTTTTGTACTGATTTTCAGATCGTTACGTTGGGCCGGCGCCAGATCGTAAATATCGCGCATTATTTGAGCGCTGGGATTGTGTTCTACGCCGTCATAATGCGTAATTGTCGCTTTATGTCCGTGGGTATGAATCGCCAACAGTTCGCCGGTACTATTGAACATCCTGACCTTGATATCCTTGTCCGGCTCGGTCACGATAATCGACTCCCTTAAGGTATAAGGGAAAGAGCGACCGTTCAGCGTGTGATAATCCTCGGTCGACTCGGTGATATCGTATTCACGATTCATTTTCTTGGCGATTAACCGGGGGTCGTTATATTGCTGAATGACGTTGTGTAATTCCTTGTCCAGCGCGTGATAGTGAAGATCGTACTCGCTATCGTACTTTTCCAGTATCGCTTTAGCCGGATGTCTAACCTGTCCTCCGCCGATATTGAACGTCTGGACCCAGTTGTTCGGCCGGTTCTCTTCGACGATAAACATTCCGACCAGTCCCATTGCCAGATGCACGTGCGTTTGGACGTGGCAATGGTAAACAAAGGTACCCGCGACCCTAGGTCTGATTTCGTACGTTCTGCTTTGCCCCGGTAACACGAATTTGTCGCTGGTTTGCGGCACCCCGTCGTTCCCTTCCCCAGAGCTGTCGACGAACGGATGATCCACACCGTGCAGATGAATGGTATGGGGGAAATAATGGCTGTTTTCTAATTGAATCCAAACGATATCGCCCTGTTCGACCCGAATAACTGGAGACGGCGCCCGCAACAGAGGGTTGGCGTCGGTGCCGACAAAACTGCTGGTCGCCATGCCGCGAGATTTAGGCGCAAATACCCACATGCCGGGCTGTACACCCGGAGCGATATCGAAAGTCGGCACCAAACCGTCGAAGTCCGGCGAATGCCCGTTTAATTCGGCAACCTCCAATTTGATAATTATCAGATCAGGGTCCCCATCCCCATCCATATCATTTGTTTTAGTAATAGCGTCAGCCGCGTAAAAGGTTCTCATCAATGTTTCCATCGATACGTTGTTGGTACCTTTCACCTCCGCGGCAATCGCAGCAGGATTATCCGGACTACAACGCAACGATTCCTGTATCGATACGCCTTCGACGGTTTGCGCCTTGCGCCATTCAGGATTGTTTACATTACAGGGCGCTTCAACTTCTCCACGATCAATTGTCGCTGTTTTTGGCAGGCCAACCGCAGCTGACGCCACAATCGGCATCAGCAGCGCAGCCGCTCCCAAAAGAATAGTTAGGGGATGTTTCTGCATTTTATTTCTACCTTGACTGAAATAAGGTGATTACGCGTCTTTAACTTTACCTAGCATTTTGTCGACTTTATTCTTAAATCCTTCGTTAGACAAATAGAATACATAAAGACCTGCAAGCGCAATCAAAGCATATAGCCCCATGCTGCCGGAGCTGACAGGCTGTCCGCCGCCCGCTTTAAAACTCATATGCGCATCAAGTCTTTCGCCGTTATCCTGCAACAGGGTAATGTGAATCAAATATTTACCCGCATCGGGAACACCGCTTGGCAAGGAAAGGACTACGGTGCCGGATTTATGTTTTTTCGGCTCCATGTAAAATACCCGTGTGCCTTCGGGCTCTTTAGTCACTTCAAACTCAACAGACCGGTCACGATAGCGGATGTCTTGATAATCGAAAACCAATTGGGTCAGCGTGTTGGAATCGGGCAGGTTACCGCAGAACTCCTCGGCCGGATAGGCCTTCGGCTGATAGGCCGTATAGTGGATCCAATGATCGGGTTCGAGTTCGAATTTACATTGATCTGTATCGGTACCTGCAGCGCCGCCGTGAGCCCATAGAACTGATGAAAAAACCAATCCCAGAAGACCCAGGAAACCATTTCTTACAATGTGTTTTTTGCTCATAATACCTTCCTGTGTTGTTAATAATTAAGTATATTTAATTTTTCTTATGTTGGCTTTGTCTTTGTAACGTAGCCGCTGTTTTAATGCAATTTTCGCCCGCCAAACTCTCGTTTAGACCAAACGACAATTAAAACAACTGCTAACTCTAGCACATCGACCAAGGCAAAGAAAGGCAATCCTTGATTTTTACAGGGTTTAAAACCGGCGATTATTTTTTTGTCACGAGTTGATTACAATCATTATAATGAGGCGGTGTTGCTCCAGCTTTCTCCTGATAGACTTCTTTAATCACTTTCTTTCGAATATTCTAAGAACATGTCTAAATTAACAAACTCTGTCGAATGGAACGCGATCGCGCACCACCAGCGCGACATCGCAGCCAACTTTTCCATGAAAGAGGCCTTCAGCAGTGACGCCAACCGTTTCAGTAAATTTTCACAGGTTTTTAACGACATACTATTCGATTATTCCAAGAATCTGATCGACGATCAGACCTTGCCGCTGATGCTCAAACTAACCGATTTGGTCGATCTGAAAAGCAAGACTGAATCGATGTTCAATGGAGCCATGATCAACACCACTGAGCGACGCTCGGTCTTGCACACCGCCTTACGCAATCGGGATAACAGCCCAGTGGCGGTCGACGGACAAGACGTCATGCCGAAAGTTAACCGGGAATTGGGAAAAATGCGCGCTTTCTCGGAAAAGGTAAGATCCGGCGAATGGAAGGGTTACACCGGCAAGGCCATTACCGATATCGTCAACATCGGTATTGGCGGGTCGGACCTAGGTCCAAAAATGGTGGCCCATGCGTTGTCACCTTATGCCAGGGACAATTTAAACATCCACTTTATATCCAATGTCGATCAGGCCGATATCGTTAATACGTTGAAAAGAATCGACCCCGAAACCACACTGTTTTTGGTTGCCTCCAAAGTCTTCAACACCCAGGAAACAATGGCAAACGCGAACTCGGCTCGGCGCTGGTTTTTGGACAAAGTCAAAGACGAAACCGCCATCAAAAAGCACTTTGCCGCTATCTCCACTCATCGCGAAAACGTGGTCAATTTCGGAATCGATCCCAACAACATGTTCGAATTCTGGGATTGGGTTGGAGGCAGATTTTCATTATGGTCCGCTGTCGGTCTTTCGGTCGCGATATATATTGGTATGGATAGATTCGAAGAATTGTTGCAAGGAGCGCACGAAGCCGACCTGCATTTCCGACACGCCGCCTACGACCGAAACATACCCGTCATCATGGCGCTACTGGGCATCTGGTATAATAACTTTTTCTCGGCCGCATCCCATGCGATCCTGCCTTACGATCAATCGCTGTTTTATTTTCCCGGTTACATGCAACAAGGCGATATGGAAAGTAACGGCAAGTCCATCGACTTCGACGGAGAAGCCGTCGATTACAGCACCGGGCCGATCATCTGGGGACAACCGGGCACCAATGGCCAACATGCCTTTTACCAGCTGATGCACCAAGGCACCAAGTTGATCCCATGCGACTTTCTGGCTCCCGCTCAAAGCCACCATCCGCTTCCCGAACATCACGACATTCTCATTTCCAATTTTCTGGCGCAGCCCGAAGCCTTAATGAGAGGCAAAAGCGAAGACGAGGTTCGCCGGGACTTGAGTGATGAGGAAAACCAAGACAAGACGCTTGTCGCGTCCAAGATTTTCCCCGGCAACAAACCCTCAAATTCCTTCCTGTTTAAACAACTGACTCCTAAAACGCTAGGCAGCCTGATCGCCTTCTACGAACATAAGATTTTCGCCCAAGGTGTGATCTGGAACATAAATTCGTTCGACCAGATGGGCGTAGAATTAGGTAAAGTCTTGGCGAAGAAAATTCTACCCGAACTAAAAAACGACAAAACTATCGAAAGCCACGACAGCTCGACCAACGGCCTAATAAATTATTACAAAAAATTACGGTGACCCATTGCCTGCGATTGTTAAAGCTCTCATCGGAATCGTTTGCTTAATTCTGCTGAGCTCCTGTGATAACAATACAAAGACCCACCTAGGCTTCTCCAGACTGGAACAGATCAAGCATGAAGGCACCCTGAATATCCTGACCCGGCAAGCCCCGACTACCTACTACGAAGGCCCGGAAGGTTATACCGGCCTGGAATACGACTTGGTCATGCTGTTTGCGGATTACCTCGGAGTGAAAGCGTATTTCATCGTTCCGGAAACCTTTGAAGAGATTCTGGAAAAGATTTCCTCGGGCCAAGCCGATATAGCCGCAGCCGGCCTTACCGTCACCCAAGAGCGCCAGCAGCGAATGCGTTTTGCACCGGCCTATCAAAGCATTACCGAACAAATCGTTTACCGATCGGGAAAAAGGCGCCCCAGGCGCATTCGAGACCTGAGCAATGGCATCCTCGAAGTGGTAAAAGGCACCAGTCACGAAAGTACCTTAAACCGTTTGAAAAAAAAACACCCGCAACTAGAGTGGAACATTAACAACGAACTGGACACCGACGGATTGATGTACTTGGTCAATGAAGGCCTGATCGATTACACCATTGCCGACTCCCAACAGGCCGCCATCATACGCAGCTTTTATCCCCGTCTCAATATCGCTTTCGATGTTACCGAGCCACGCCAGCTGGCGTGGGCGCTGACCCCGTCAACGGACGACTCGCTTTATAACGAAGCTGTAAAGTTCTTTAAGAAAATAAAAAAGAACAATACGTTACAAAACCTGTTAGAAAAGCATTACGGCCACGTCAACAATCTCAATTATGTCGGCAACTGCAAGTTTCGCCAGCATATAAAAGAGCGTTTGCCCACTTTCATCAAATATTTCAAAACCGCGGCGGACAAACACAATCTCGACTGGAGGCTCTTGGCCGCGATCGGTTATCAAGAATCCCATTGGAAGGAAAACGCCACTTCGCCGACCGGCGTCAAAGGCTTAATGATGCTGACCCACGGAACCGCTAAGCAGCTCAAAATTAAGGACAGAACCGACCCGTTACAAAGCATCAACGGCGGTGCGCTCTATTTCAAGCAACGTCTGAAAAAAATACCGAGGCGCATTGCCGAACCCGACCGAACTTGGTTCGCCTTGGCATCTTACAATGTCGGCTTCGGCCATCTGGAAGACGCCAGAAAACTCACCCAACAACGCGGCGGAAACCCGGACAAATGGATGGACGTCAAGCAAAGCTTGCCGCTGTTGAGCAAGAAAAAGTGGTATCAGAATGCCAGGCACGGCTATGCCCGAGGACGCGAGCCGGTGCGTTACGTCGAAAATATTCGCAGCTATTATGACTTGCTAGTCTGGTTGAGTGACGACGACCCGATCAAGAAAAATACCATGCACTCGAAAAACAAGAAAAAACCGGTCAACAACACCGCACTCAGCATCGAAACGCCGGCCTTGTAACAGAGCCAGACTTATCTCTTGTTGCGGCGAGCCTGAAAAAAGCTCGTCAATAGGTCCGAGCATTCCTGTTCCAAAATACCGCCCGACCAATCCACCCGATGATTCAAAAAATCGGCATCGGCCAACTGCAATGCATTGCACACCGCTCCCCGTTTGGGATCGAAGGCGCCGAACACCAACCTGCCCAACCTTGCATGCACGATGGCCCCCATGCACATCACGCAGGGTTCCAGCGTGACATAAAGCGTAGCATCGACCAATCGGTAATTGTTTGTTTCCCGGCCTCCGTGTCGCAGCGCCATGATCTCGGCATGTGCGGTCGGGTCATGACTGAGAATCGGCGAATTCCATCCCTCGGCTATGCAGCGACCGTCAACGACCAGGACAGAACCGACCGGAACTTCGCCTCGCTCTTCGGCCCGTTGCGCCAAACGAATCGCATGGCGCATCCAGGCTTCGTCGTCGGGGCTTATTCCCATTCGATGGTCGCCGGCGGCTTGCCGGAAATGTCGTAGGTCACTCGGGAAATGCCGTTGACTTCGTTGATAATGCGGCGGGAAACCAAATCCAAGAAATCATAAGGCAGATGCGCCCAACGGGCGGTCATAAAGTCGATGGTTTCGACCGCACGCAAAGCAATTACGTAGTCGTAACGTCGACCGTCGCCCATCACGCCGACCGACTTAACCGGCAAAAAGACGGCGAATGCCTGACTGACTTTAGCGTACAAGTCATGGCGATGAAGCTCTTCGATAAAAATCGCATCGGCTTGGCGCAACAATTCGGCATATTCTTTTTTAACGTCGCCCAAGATACGGACTCCCAATCCGGGCCCCGGAAACGGATGCCGGAAAATCATATCGGCAGGCAAGCCCAGTTCGAGACCGAGCTTTCTCACTTCGTCCTTGAACAATTCGCGCAACGGCTCGACCAGCTTTAAGGTCATGTTTTCCGGCAAACCGCCGACATTGTGATGCGACTTGATCAAATGCGCCTTTCCGGTTTTCGATCCGGCCGATTCGATCACGTCCGGATAAATCGTGCCTTGCGCCAGCCATTTGGCGTCGCTCAGTTTAGCCGCCTCTTCGTCGAAGATTTCCACGAACAAATTGCCGATAATCTTGCGTTTGGCTTCGGGGTCGGCCACCCCTTGCAAAGCGTCGAGATAACGCCGCTCCGCATCGACCCTAATGACCTTGACTCCCATATGCTCGGCAAAGGTGGCCATGACCTGATCGCCTTCGTGCAAGCGCAGCAAACCGGTGTCGACGAACACGCAAGTCAGTTGCTTGCCGATCGCTTTATGCAACAACGCAGCGACGACGGAAGAATCGACCCCTCCCGACAGCCCCAGCACGACGTGCTCTGTCCCTACCTGCTCGCGGACGGCCTGAATGCTGTCCAGGATGATGTTGTTGGAAGTCCATAACGTTTCGCAGCCACAGATCTCGACGACAAAACGCCGCAAAATACGACCGCCCTGTTTGGTATGGGTGACTTCCGGATGAAACTGCAAACCGTAGAAGGCTTTGTCTTCGTTGGCGATCCCGGCAATCGGCGCGCCGTCGGAACTGGCGATCAGCATGAAACCTTGCGGCAATTCGACCACTCTGTCGCCGTGGCTCATCCAAACATCCAACAAGCCATAGCCTTCAGGCGACGTGTGGTCTTCGATATTACTCAGCAACCTGGAATGTCCTCTGGCGCGAATTTGCGCATAGCCGAATTCGCGATGATCCGACGCCTCGACCTTGCCGCCCATTTGTTCGGTCATGGTCTGCATGCCGTAGCAAATGCCCAATACCGGTATGCCAAGATCGAACACAATCTGCGGTGCTCGCGGCGTATCCCCGCTGGTCACCGTTTCCGGCCCTCCCGACAAGATAATTCCTTTGGGACCGAATTGCGTGATTGACTCGTCGCTGCTATCACAGGAATAAATCTCGCAATAGACCCCAATTTCGCGGATTCTTCGCGCGATCAGTTGCGTGTATTGAGAGCCGAAATCCAGAATAAGAATTCTGTGTGAATGAATATTGGTTGATTGCTGCTGATCCACGGCGGAACCCTATACAAATTAGTCTGAAAATAAAATGGGGCTCTTAAGAGCCCCACCGATAACTCTGTTCGTCTTCAGCCCGTCAGGACAGACGATAATTTGGCGCTTCTTTGGTAATCGCTACATCATGCACATGGCTCTCGCGCATCCCGGCGCCGGTAACCCGAACGAATTGCGCTTTCTCGTGCAATTTCAAAATATTCTCGCTTCCGGTGTAACCCATGCTGGCTCGAATCCCGCCCAGCAACTGGTGAATAATCGCCAACAAACTTCCTTTGTATGGCACTCGTCCTTCGATTCCTTCCGGTACCAGTTTTTCGACGCTATCGGCGTCTTCCTGAAAATAGCGGTCGCTCGAACCCTGCTGCTGAGACATCGCGCCCAACGACCCCATGCCCCGATAGGATTTGTAAGAGCGCCCCTGATACAGTTCGACCTCGCCAGGCGCCTCTTCGGTTCCGGCAAACAAACTTCCCATCATCACCGCATGTGCGCCGGCAGCCAACGCTTTCGCCACGTCTCCGGAATAACGGATACCGCCGTCCGCGATGACCGGTATGCCGGTCCCTTTCAACGCGTCGGCCACATTGCTGACAGCCGTGACCTGAGGAACGCCGACCCCGGCAATAATGCGCGTCGTACAAATCGATCCCGGCCCGATACCGACTTTAACCCCGTCGGCACCGGCTTCCACCAACGCCCTGGCCGCTTCCGCTGTGGCGATGTTGCCGCCGATCACCTGCACGTCGGGATAGTGTTGTTTAACCCAGCGAACTCTATCCAACACTCCCTGCGAATGTCCATGGGCCGTATCGACGACAATGACGTCGACACCGGCCTTGACCAGAGCCTCGACTCTTTCTTCGGTGCCGGGCCCTGTTCCGACGGCCGCCCCTACGCGCAATCGCTCCTGGTCGTCTTTACAGGCCTGCGGGTAATCCTTCGCCTTCTGGATGTCCTTGACCGTGATCATGCCGCGCAAGTGAAACTCGTCGTTGACAACCAGAATTTTTTCGATACGGTGCTTGTGCAACAGCTCGATCGCTTGCTGCCGGTCGTCGGACTCGTTGACCGTGATCAGGCGTTCTTTCGGGGTCATTACCGATGTCACCCGTTCGTCCAGTCGGGTTTCAAACCGCAAATCGCGGCTGGTCACGATACCGACCAATTGCTCTCCATCAACCACCGGTACGCCGGATATATTTTTCGCGCGGGTCAGCTCCATCACTTCGCGAACAGTCACGTGCGGAGACACGGTAATCGGCTCTTTGATGACTCCGCTCTCGTATTTTTTCACCTTACTGACTTCGCGGGCCTGTTGCTCGGCCGTCATATTCTTGTGGATTATACCGATTCCGCCTTCCTGAGCGATGGCGATCGCCAAACGCGCTTCCGTCACGGTGTCCATCGCGGCCGAAACGAGCGGTATATTCAGACGAATATTCCGGGTCAGTTGCGTTTTCATATCAACTTCGCGCGGCAATACGGTCGAATGCGCGGGCACCAATAAAACATCGTCAAACGTGAGTGCTTCCTGTATTACTTGCATGACCACACCTAAATCTATTTATAAAAAATAACCGAGCATTATATTGCGAATGAACCCTCTTTGAAAATAGATTCATTGCCTTTGCGATGCTGCCAATTGGTCCGCCGCATCGGCTGCAAGTTCCCTAACCATTTCATCGACGTGCCGAACGCCAAGCTCGTCAAGCTTAGCGATCGCGCGCTCGTCGTTCGCTTCGGCCAGTATCTCGATCGCCTCGATTACGATATCGCTTTCCGGATCGTCGAGAACGGACAATAGCGGTAAAATCAATTCCGGATTTCCGGCAAAGCGCTTCAATCCAAGCACCGCTGTCAATCTGACTTCCGGATAGTCGCTGTGCAATGCGGCGAGCAATTCCGCCAGAGCGTCGTGCTCACCCCCTTCTTGCGCCAACGCATTCAATTCGTCGACTTGTGCTTCTGCGGCAGACAACTTAGAGCTGCTTTCTGTTGCCGCAAGTCGCCCCGGCTGTGCAAAAACAACCGAAACGTTCGTTGCTGCCGACCGCGGCGTACCACTTTCTGACGACCGGGATTCATTTCCAAACGCGGCTTCGGACCGCTCATCCTCGTTGTTGCACCCATTCAGCGCCAACGCCATTGCAAAAAAGACAAGAACCGCTTTTCGTCCGGACATTACCGGTTAATCCAAGCTACCGATTTTGTTTGCGTAATCCAACGCGACTTCCCGGATCAGCTGATCGGGATGCGAAGCGCCGATTTCTTGTAGCTTTGCCAGGATTCTCGGATCTCGTACTCCGGCCACCGCCTCGATCACCTCGATCAGTACGTCGTCATCACGCTCATCCAGCGCGCGAATCAGCGCTTCTCGAACGTCGGGGTGGACAACCATCCCCTTCAGTTGAATAGCGGCTTCCCGCCTGATCTCCGGCTCCGGTGCTTGCAACGCTTCGACAAAAAAATCGGCGGTATTAATCCGATCAAGCTCTGCAATGGCAACCAGGAGATCGCATTTTGTCGCAACATCGTCTGTTTCCAGATATTCCCGCCGGTATTCGGCAACCCACTGCTGGTTATCGGCGGCCGATTGACCCTGCGCCGCCTTGAAGGCAGAAACCAAGTTTATCGATGGCCTGGGGACGGCTGCATTCGCCGGACTGGAACGAGAGGCAACTCGATCCGCGGTCGCTTGCTTGACAAGTGCCTCCTCCCGACTCGAACAAGCAGCCAGCAATATTAAGTAGCAATAGAAAAGAGATCTCATCATAAGGCATTCATGATAATAGAATTTCCGGTAATGTTGCAGTAAATCAACCAACTAAGAATAGTACCTAAGGGTAATAGACCTTGGATTAAATATTACATACAATCGATCTGCAGGCTTTTCCTAACAAGCAAATCGTCTGCATCTAATTCATAACAGACTGGAGATTGATACCATGATAACAACAAGAAAAATCTTAACGCTTGTTTCACTAGCTGCAATCGCGTCAGGACCTGCGTTTGCTTCTTCCGAAGACGAACACGGCAGCAGCCACTGCCCGGTGACATGGAGCGACCTGGACGCAGCCTTAAAACAATCCGTCGACACGTCGGCCGCGGTAACAAACTCCAACGGCGGTTTCGGCCTGAATATGTGGGCTACCGTCGTCAACACCGAAGGTAAAGTTTGCGCCGTTACCAAATCCGGCGAGGGCATCAACGATCAATGGCTGGGCAGCCGCGTGATTTCGGCCCAGAAAGCCAATACCGCCAACGCCTTTAGCCTCCAGAGCAATGCGAACAACGCACTCGACGGCCTGGCCCTTTCCACGGCCAACCTGTGGGCCGCCACCCAACCGGGAGGCAGCTTGTTCGGTTTACAGTTCAGCAACCCGGTAGACACCAATTGGGCCTACCATGGCAATGCAAAACGCTTCGGCACCAGCCGGGATCCGATGGAAGGCCGCAGAGTCGGCGGCGTGAATGTCTTCGGCGGCGGCCTTGCACTTTATAACGCCGACGGCAAATTGGTCGGGGCGGTCGGCGTCAGCGGCGATTCCTCATGCGCGGACCATAACATCGCCTGGAGAGTACGGGACGGCTTAGGTCTCGACTATGTTCCGGCCGGCGTAGGCACCCCTTCCGACAACATCATTTATGATGTCACCGTCGATCCTGCGACGGGTCTCGGCGTGAGCGCGGGCGGTTTCGGCCATGTCGACTGCGGCCACAACGAAGCCGCGGAAAACGCAACAATCGTCGCCGCCTGCCCAACCGGCGACGGCACATCAGCGGGTTGCGCGGGCCTCTAATCCGGCAGCCGCAACGGTAGCGACTGATATTTTTAGCCTACAAACACACGGACGTGTTTTCAGCTATTAAGCCGCGCCTTAATAGCCGAATATTCCTCCAGTTTCGGCCGATGCAAAAAAACGCCCAAAGCGGCCATCGAACTAAATATATACAACGTATTGTAATCGTCGCCCAATACGAACATCAGCAATCCGAACAATGCTATCGTCTCAACCATCGCCTGAGTCAGGAGAATCGTCAGCAAATAGCGGTTCTTGGCCGGCCTGTCGCCCGGCATGGTCTGATTAAGCCGCAGCAGAATAAAGCGTAGTAGGCTGGTAACCGGGAAAATCACGATAGCCAGCGCATACAAGAGAGTTCGTATCAAGACGCGCCGCGATTCTTCGATCGGAATTTGGATTTCCGATCCGAAAAAGTGACAAACAAACAAATAAGCGATTACGGTTAAGGAAACGGCAATCGCCACCATCCAATGCGAATTCAAGTCGTTTTTCGCTGCCGGGAGCCCGCGAACGCTCATTAATTTTCCTCGCTCAAACCGGCCTTGTAAGCCCGCATAATGACCAGGAACGCCAAAAAGTCGTAAGCGGCGTGGATAATGACCGGCGTCAGCAAATTTCTTTCGGCACCGTAGTCCAAACTCAAACCCAAATAAATGCCGACCAGCGTCGCCAACACCGCATACAATGGAGTCACGGCATGCACCAGCCCGAAAATAATATTGCTGAAGACCAACCCCGCACTCGCTCCCCATCCGGATTCGATCCATGGCTGAATGACGCCGCGAAACAGAACTTCCTCCGAGACCCCGGCAATCGCGGCCAGGATAAACAGATCGGCCCAACCGTAACCGTGCATCGAAGGACCCAAAGTTTCCAACAGCAATTTTCTGACTCGCTGAACGGACTCGATCTGCAAGCTCTGCATGGCGACAAAAATCACAAACAGAGGAAGCGTACCCGCTATACCGTAAAACAATGCTTTTTCGGTAAAATGCAAATCGACGAACGGATCGATACCGGCAAGCCAACCCAATAATATCGCTACGACAAGCAGTGACCCCTCGAAATAGCAGGCGGTTTTGAAGAATCTGTCCGGATCCAACGATTTTTCAACCATAAGCGTTCTCACTTAACAAATATCGCACGTGGATAGCATCTTCTCGATATAACGTCCGCAATAAGAATCCGGCGACTCCAGACCCTTAACAGGTTAAAATGAACCCCGTTTGGCCTAAGTTGGGAAGATTTCATGCGTTGTTATATCTATAAGAGCCTCAAAAAAGAAGAGCTTTATCTATATTTGAGTAAAAAAGACGATTTTTCCGATCTTCCGGAAAATTTGTTCAAAAGCCTGGGGCAACTGCAATTCGTCATGGAATTGGAGCTGACCGCGGACCGCAAGTTGGCCCGGGAAGACGTCAACAAAGTCATCGCCAGCATTTCCAACAAGGGTTTTTTCGTGCAATTGCCGCCAACCACGATCCCCGAATCGTTGCGCGCCCAAAACCACAAATTGCATTAGCCAGGTTGGCCGCACCCCGAGGACAAAAAACAGCCGATCGCCGACCCTTGATTCATGCCTTGGGCAATGTGACTCCCTTTTGCCCCTGGTATTTTCCTCCCCGGTCTTTATAAGACGTTTCGCAAACCTCGTCGCCGCCGAAAAACAACATCTGCGCCACCCCTTCGTTGGCATAAATCTTCGCCGGCAACGGCGTCGTGTTGGAAAATTCCAGCGTCACATGACCTTCCCATTCCGGTTCGAGCGGCGTGACGTTGACGATGATCCCGCAACGGGCGTAAGTCGACTTTCCCAAACACACAGTCAATACGTCGCGCGGAATGCGAAAATACTCGACCGTCCGCGCCAATGCGAACGAATTCGGCGGAATAATGCACACGTCTGACTTTACGTCGACAAAACTGTCTTCGGAAAAATCTTTGGGGTCTACGATCGCAGAATTGATATTGGTAAATATCTTGAACTCGTCCGAACAACGAACATCGTATCCGTAACTGGAGGTGCCGTAGGAAATAACACGCCCTTGATGCGACTCGCGCACCTGACCGGCGGCAAACGGCTCGATCATTCCATATTCTTTCGCCATCCGGCGTATCCAATTATCAGATTTAATGCTCATAGTCTGTTGTCTGGTCAAAACAATAATGTGAAACGAATTGGCGGGGCATCCCCGACACAATTGAATAAGATACCATAACGTCCGATTTATCGGCACAAATAGATCTTTCAGCCCTTACGATCGGCCCGTTTGAGGTCAAGCGAAAAAATGCTTGCAAACTAAGACGACCGGTCGCATAATGTTGACATGCAAAAATTGACAAATAAGCTGATAAAACGCGAAAAGCTGCTGGACCAAGGCGTGCAAATGCTGATGGCGCAAGGCTACCACGGCACCGGGCTGAAAGAAATTCTCGATACCGTGCGGATTCCGAAAGGGTCGTTTTATAACTATTTCGCCAGTAAAGAGGAGTTTGCCGCCGAAGCGGTAACGCACTACATCGAGCCCTTTATCCAGCGCTTGCGTACCCATTTGCTGAATCGGCAAGACGACGGACTGGCCGCATTAAGAAATTATTACGCCGAGTTGATCGTCGAAGTCGAGCAAACCGGTTTCAAAGGAGGTTGCCTACTCGGCAATTTGATGGGCGAAATCGGCGATACCAGCGAAGTCTGCCGCCAGGCACTGATCGCTGCCGTGGCCCGCTACAGCCGATTACAGGAAAATGCCTTGCTGCAAGCCCAACAGCAAGGCACCGTTCGCAGCGACCGCTCGGCAAAAAGCATGGCCGACTTACTACTGAACAGCTGGCAAGGCGCATTGCTGCGCATGAAAATCGAACGCTCGACCCAACCTTTGCAAGAATGCCTCCAACTATTGTTGGACGATTATTTCAAACCCAAGTAACGACCGATTACAGCACAAATCACTTTTTTAACGACCGCT
>JBNLFT010000018.1:0-26621 GCA_050305675.1 Methylococcaceae bacterium | reverse complement strand
GGTAGGTCGGCTTGTCGTTGTCCTTGTCCTTACCTTGGGTTTTGCCCAGGGTGGCGGTGTCGCTTTCTTCGTCCAAGATATCGTCCTTGACCTGAAACGACAGGCCGATACATTTGGCGTAGTGATCCAGCTTCTTGGCCAGATCGGGGTCGATGTCCGGTTGGCACAAGGCCGCCAGGTTAACGCTGGCGCGAATCAGCGCCCCGGTCTTATGGATGTGCATGTTTTCCAGTTCCGGCAGGGTCAGCATGGTACCGACCGATTCCAGGTCGATCGCTTGCCCTCCGACCATGCCTTGCGAGCCGCTGGCTTTGGACAGGGTCGTGATCATTTTCAAGCGCGCGGCCGGGGTTGCGGTGATGCTGGCGTCGTTGGCCAGGATCTCGAATGCCAGCGCCTGCAGCGCATCGCCGGTCAAAATCGCGGTCGCCTCGTCGTACGCGACATGACAGGTCGGTTTGCCGCGCCTAAGGTCGTCGTCGTCCATGGCCGGCAGGTCGTCGTGAATCAGCGAATAGACGTGTATGAACTCGACCGCGCAGGCCGGTCCGTCGAGGACCTCCTCGGAGATACCCAAAGCCTTGCCGGTGGCGTAAGTCAGCATCGGCCGCATCCGCTTGCCGCCGTTCAATACCGTGTAGCGCATCGCCTCGTGTAATTTCTTAGGGAGAACATGGGCGCTCGGCAGACGGGCATCCAGGGCTCTTTCGACACGGTTTTGACAGGCTGTCAGATAATTGTTTAATGCTTCACTCATCGTTAAATGGCTCCAGGGTTTGTTGGCCGTCTTTTTCCAGTAAAATTTGCACCTTCGCCTCGGCTTCCTGCAATGCTTTCTGGCAAGTACGGGTTAACTTGATACCGCGTTCGAAGGATTGCAACGATTCTTCCAGGGAAATTTCGCCTTTTTCCAACTGTTCCACCAACTGTTCCAGTTCGGCCATGGAATCTTCGAATAACGTCGTACTTTTTTTTCTCGGCATATGAAAAATAGTGTTGTGATACGATGTAGCGCCTGCCGGTATCCGAGCGATGCGGCGGACGAAGATAAATCAATTATTATATCTGAATTTAGTCGAACTGATTAGGAAGTATGACGAACGAATATAACGCGGCGGCGATAGAGGTTTTGAGCGGATTGGATCCGGTGAGAAAACGGCCGGGTATGTACACCGATACCACTCGCCCCAACCATCTGGTGCAGGAAGTGGTCGACAACAGCGTCGACGAGGCGCTGGCCGGATATGCCGACACCATCGAGGTGATCTTATTTCGCGACGGTTCGGTGCAGGTTAGCGACAACGGCCGCGGGATGCCGGTCGACCTTCATCCCGAGCAGGGCATTCCCGGCGTGGAGGTGATCTTGACGCAACTCCACGCCGGCGGCAAGTTCTCCAACAAGAATTACCAATTTTCCGGCGGTCTGCACGGGGTCGGGGTGTCGGTGGTCAACGCGTTGTCCGAGAAACTGGAAATCGAAGTCAAACGGGGTGGTCGGGTCTATCGAATGAGCTTCGCCGGCGGCGACAAACGAAGCGATTTAGAGGAGGTCGGGACGGTCGGCAAGGCCAACACCGGGACCACCATCCGTTTTTGGCCCGACGAAAAGTATTTCGACTCCGGCAAGGTGTCGGTCGGCAAATTGAAGCATGTGCTCAGGGCAAAGGCGGTGCTGTGTGCCGGCCTGAAAATCTCGTTACTCTCGGAAACCACCGACGAGCAATGGGAATGGTGCTATCAGAACGGCCTGCGGGAATACCTGCTGGATCGTGTCGGGGATGCCGAATTGTACCCGGAACAACCCTTTATCGCGGAGATGGCGGCGAGCAACGAGGCGGTCGAATGGGGCATCGTTTGGACCGCGGAAGGTTTGCCGGAAACCGTCGCCGAGAGCTACGTCAATCTGGTGCCGACCGCGCAAGGCGGTACTCACGTCAACGGCCTGCGTGCCGGTTTGACCGAGGCGATGCGCGAGTTCTGCGATTTCCGCAATCTGCTGCCGCGCGGGGTCAAGATCGCGCCGGAGGACGTCTGGGAGAACTGTCATTACGTGTTGTCGGTCAAGCTCGAGGATCCGCAGTTTTCCGGACAAACCAAGGAACGGCTCAGTTCGCGCGAATGCGTTACCTTCGTTTCCGGGGTGGCCAAGGACAGTTTCAGCCTGTGGCTGAACCAGCATCCGCGGGAAGGCGAGAAAATCGCCGAAATTATTCTGGCCAGCGCGCAGAAACGGCTCAAGTCCAGCAAGAAGATCGTCAGAAAAAAAGTCACCGCGGGGCCCGCCCTGCCGGGCAAGCTGGCCGATTGCTCGGCGCAGGACATCAGCCGCACAGAACTGTTTCTGGTCGAAGGGGATTCGGCGGGCGGCTCCGCGAAGCAGGCGCGCGACCGCGAGTTTCAGGCCATCATGCCGCTGCGCGGCAAGATCCTGAATACCTGGGAAGTCGACTCGGCTCAGGTCATGGGGTCGCAGGAGGTGCACGACATCGCCGTAGCGTTGGGCATCGAGCCGGATTCCGACAAGCTGGACAATCTGCGCTACGGTAAAATCTGCATCCTGGCCGACGCCGACTCCGACGGCAATCATATCGCGACTCTGATCTGCGCCTTGTTTTATCGCCATTTTCGGGCTCTGGTCGAAGCCGGGCATGTGTTCGTTGCGATGCCGCCGTTATACCGCGTCGACGTCGGGAAAAAGGTATTCTACGCGCTGGACGAGTCGGAGCGGTTAGGGGTGCTGGCCAGAATCGAGGCGGAAAAACTGAAGGGTAAGATCAATGTGCAACGGTTCAAGGGTTTGGGCGAGATGAATCCGGCGCAGTTGCGGGAAACGACGATGAACCCGGATACCCGAAGATTGGTGCAGCTGACCGTCGACGACGGCGAAGCCACCCGCGAACAGATGGATTTATTGCTGGCCAAAAAACGCGCCCAAGACCGCAAGAGTTGGCTGGAAGCGAAAGGCAATCTAGCCGAATTATGAACGTCGACCGCGATTCGATTTCGTTTATCGGCTCGGTTCGAAAGCTTGCCAATCCGGCCGACGTCCCAATTATTTAATTCGAGTTGTAAATGATCCATATCGGCAAATTCAATACCTTGGTTGTTCTTCGCCAATCCGACACCGAGCTTTCTCTCGACGGCGGCGAGCACGGCGACATTCCGTTGCCCCGAGAAGAGGCGGGAGGCCGCTGCCAAGTCGGCGACAGGATCGACGTTTTCGTCTATACCGACGGCAAAGGCAAGCTGTACGCGACGACCCGGACGCCGGCGGCGCAAGTCGACGAGGTGGCATGGTTGAAAGTGGTGGCGGTGAGCCGCGCCGGTGCCTTTCTCGATTGGGGCTTGGCCAAGGATCTGCTGGTGCCGTTCAGCGAGCAGCGGCAGAATATGGTCGAAGGACGGCATTATCTAGTCAGGTTGTTCCTCGACGAAGATAACCGGATTGCCGCGTCGGCGATGTTGGACGATTTCATACGCGACGATGCGGTTTATTTAAAGGAGGGGCAGCGGGTCGAGCTGGTGGTCGCCGAACATACCGAACTGGGCTACAAGGCCGTTGTCGATCATCAATGTTGGGGCGTGCTGTATAAAAACGAAGTTTTCCGAAAACTGCACAAAGGCCAGAAACTGACCGGTTTTGTCAAAAAAATCCGGGCGGACAAGAAAGTCGACCTTCGCCTGGAGGGAGGCGGCAATAGCCGCCAGGCGGAGTCGCTCACGGCCGGCATATTGGCCCGGCTGGAACGGGAGGGCGGAGAGATGGCGGTCGGCGATAAGAGTCCGCCGCAATTGATTTACCAGCTATTCGGCGTCAGCAAAAAGGTGTTCAAGCAAGCGATCGGCAATCTTTACAAACAGCGCTTGATCACTGTCGGCGACGACGTCATCAAATTGGCGAACAAGAAATGAGCAAACAAGAAAAATCGTTGACGATGACGGTGTTGATGACGCCCGACATGGCCAACTTCAGCGGCAACGTGCACGGAGGTTCGCTGTTGAAGTTGCTCGACCAGGTGGCCTATGCCTGCGCTGCCAAGTACAGCAAGTGCTACGTCGTTACGGCGACGCTGGACCAGGTGTCGTTCAAGGAGAAGGTGCGGGTCGGCGAATTGGTGACGTTTAACGCGCATATCAATTACGTCGGCCGTTCCTCGATGGAGGTCGGCGTCAAGGTGGTGGCCGAGGATCTGCGCAGCCAGGAAAAAAGACATACCACGTCCTGCTATTTTACGATGGTCGCGATCGGCGAAGACGGTAAACCGGTCGAAGTTCCGGCGCTGCAAATCGAAAGCGACGTCGAACGAAGACTGTTCGAGGCGGCCAGATTGCGTAAACAAATCCGTCAGGAATTTGCGGAAAAAAATAAGGCATTGCATGTGGATTTATCACAGGAACATTTCTAACGATGGTTATACAGGAAAACTTCGAACAATTACCGCTTAAGGATTTCACCGAAAAAGCGTATCTCGACTATTCGATGTACGTGATTCTGGACCGCGCCTTGCCGCACATCGGCGACGGTTTGAAGCCGGTGCAGCGGCGCATCGTCTACGCGATGTCGGAACTCGGGCTGACCGCGCTGGCGAAATACAAGAAATCGGCGCGCACGGTCGGGGACGTGCTGGGCAAGTATCATCCGCACGGCGATTCCGCCTGTTACGAGGCGATGGTGTTGATGGCGCAGGATTTCTCCTACCGTTATCCGCTGATCGACGGCCAGGGCAATTGGGGCTCGCCGGACGATCCGAAGTCGTTTGCGGCCATGCGTTACACCGAGTCGCGGCTGACCGCCTATGCCCAAACCCTGCTCAGCGAGTTGGGCCAAGGCACGGTCGATTGGGCCGACAATTTCGACGGCACGCTGCAAGAGCCGAAGCTGCTGCCGGCCCGGTTGCCCAACGTATTGCTGAACGGCACGATGGGCATTGCCGTCGGCATGGCCACCGACATTCCATCGCACAATCTGCGCGAAGTGGCGGCGGCCTGCGTGCAATTGCTGGATGATCCGGATACACCGCTGGACGGGCTGCTCGAGCATATCCAGGGGCCGGATTACCCGACCGAGGCGGAAATCATCAGTTCGAAGGAAGACATCCGCAGGATGTATCTGGCCGGCAACGGTTCGGTCAAGATGCGCGCCCGTTATGAGCGGGAGGACGGCAATATCATCATCACCGCGCTGCCGCATCAGGTATCGGGCGCCAAGCTGCTTGAGCAGATCGCCGCCCAGATGCTGGCCAAAAAACTGCCGATGATCGAGGATTTGCGTGACGAGTCGGATCACGAAAACCCGACCCGTCTGGTTATCATTCCGAAATCGAAACGGGTCGACGTCGAGTCGGTCATGTCGCATTTGTTCGCCACCACCGATCTGGAAAAGAATTACCGGGTCAATCTCAATATGATCGGCCTGAACGGCAAGCCGCAAGTCAAGGACCTGAAGCAAATCCTTTGCGAATGGCTGGATTTTCGTACCGAAACGGTGCGTCGGCGGTTGCAGCACCGCCTGGACAAGGTGCTGGCGCGGCTGCATATTTTGGAAGGCTTGCTGATCGCCTATTTGAATATCGACGAGGTGATCCATATTATCCGTACCGAGGATCATCCCAAGCCGGTGCTGATGGAGCGCTTCGGCATCACGGATTTGCAGGCGGAAGCAATTCTGGAATTGAAATTGCGCCATTTGGCCAAATTGGAGGAAATGAAGATCCGCGGCGAGCAGGACGAACTGGAAAAAGAACGCCAGGCTTTGGAGAAGACCCTGGGTTCGGACAGACTGTTGAACAGGCTGATCCGCAAGGAAATCGAAGTCGATGCCGAAAAATACGGCGATGCCAGACGTTCGCCGATCGTCGAACGCGGCGCGGCCCAGGCGCTCGATACGACCTCCTTGATCGCCAACGAACCGTTGACCATCGTGTTGTCGCAAAAAGGTTGGATCCGCGCCGCCAAGGGGCACGATATCGACGTCACGGCGTTGAGCTACCGTTCCGGGGACGGCTATTTGGCTTCGGCCAAGGGGCGCACCACGCAACCGGTATATATTCTGGATTCGACCGGTCGGGCATATTCGATTGCCGCCCACGATTTGCCGTCCGCCAGAAGTCAGGGAGAGCCATTAACCGGACGCTTGAATCCGCCGGCCGGTTCGCTGTTTACCCATTTACTGGCGGGAGACGGCGAAGACTGGTATCTGATGATGAGCGATGCCGGTTACGGTTTCAGGGTGCAACTGAATGATTTGTATAGCAAGAACAAGGCGGGAAAGGCCTTGATCTCGTTGCCGAGCGGAGCCAAAGTCGTTGCTCCGGCCGCGATTGGTTCCGATGCCGATCTGCTCGCCGTGGCGACCGTGCAGGGGCGACTGTTGGTTTTTCCGGTGACGGAACTGCCGGCATTGAGCAAGGGCAAGGGCAACAAGGTAATTCAAATTCCGCCCAAAGATTACGGCGCCGGAAAGGATGCGGTGGTCGCCGCTATCGCTTTTCCGCCGGGAGCAGACTTGAAAGTATTGGCCGGCAAGCGCTACTTGACATTGAAAAGCGGAGATATTGAGCATTATACCGCCGCCAGGGCCAAGCGCGGATTGGCGTTGCCGAGAGGATTCCAGCGCGTCGACAGCTTGGTATGCGAGCGGCCGGAGTAGAAACGGGACCGGGAAATCCCATGTAAGCGGGCAGGGCCGCTTGCGAAGTAACGACGTTAACAACGAGCCGATCGCAGGAGCGGGCTGGCGCACAACAATCGATCTTTTTGCCGTTGCACGGCGCCATAACCGCCCCTGCGTTTTTGATTCGGCGTGGCATCGAGATAGCGGAACGGTTGCTGCCGATCGTGAAACGGGAAAATAACGGACCAACAATGACAATGAAGAAATGCTTCAATAAGAGTTTACTGACCAATCTGGTTGCCGTGTTGATCATCGCAACCGGCTATTTGTGTCCGCTGCAACCGGATCTGATGAAATCGATCGGCTTTTTTGCACTGTCGGGCGCGATCACCAACTGGCTGGCGGTGCATATGCTGTTCGAAAAAGTGCCGCTGCTGTACGGTTCCGGTGTGATTCCGAACCGTTTCGACGAATTTAAATCGTCCATCAAGGAGCTGATGATGGAGCAGTTCTTCACCGTGGAAAATGTCGAACAGTTTATCGAGAAAGAGGAGCGGCAAGGCAGCAAGGTGTTGAATATCGAACCGTTTTTGCATGCGGTTGATTACGATAAAGTCTACGACAGCTTGGTCTCGTCGATCATGGAATCCTCATTCGGCGCAATGCTGCAGATGATGGGCGGCGAGGAGGCGCTGGCGCCGTTAAAGGAACCGTTTACGCGAAAAATGCAAACGACATTGACCGATATGGTGGAATCGGAGCGTTTCAAGGACGCCTTGCGGCACGGACTTGACGCCCATAAAATCGGCGAGGACATTATCGACAAGATCGAAACCGTTATCGATAAACGGTTGAACGAATTGACCCCGCAGATGGTCAAGGAAATCGTGCAGACGATCATACGGGAACATTTGGGGTGGCTTGTCGTTTGGGGCGGCGTGTTCGGCGGCTTGCTGGGCGGGGTTTTCAATTTTGCGTGAAATAACGAAAGCGAACGCGGTGTCGCTGGCGTTCGACGAATTCGGCGTCCGCGGCAACCCCCCGCTGGTCATCCTCCACGGTTTTTTCGCCTCGTCGCGTAACTGGCGATCCATCGCCAAGGCACTTGCCGAGCGTTATCATGTTTTGGTGCCGGACCTGCGCAACCACGGCGCGTCGCCGCACGATCCGGAGATGGATTACCCGGCGATGGCGCTCGATCTAAAAGAATTTCTCGAACGCCAGGGTTTGCAACGTCCTCATCTATTGGGTCACAGCATGGGCGGCAAAGCGGCCATGTGGTTCGCCCTGAATTCTCCGCAGATTGTCGGCAAGCTGATTGTGGCCGATATTTCGCCGACCCGTTATCGCCATAGTTTCGATGGGACCATCCGGGCTTTACGGGAATTGCCGCTGCAGCGTATCGGCAATCGCCGGCAGGCCGACCAAATCTTGGCCGGTGCGATCGCAGACAGCGACTATCGCCAGTTTTTATTGCAGAATCTGCAGTTGCACGGGGGAGAGTATGCGTGGCGGGTCGACTTGGACATCTTCCAACAGAGCGCCGACGACATCATCGCTTTTCCCAATGTCGACGGTGTGTCGCCGTATCTGGGGGAGGCCTTGTTCTTGGCGGGCGAGCATTCCAATTACGTCAGAAAAGACGATGTCAACCGCTGGTTTCCTCGGGCCCGTATCGTCACCCTTCCCGGTACCGGGCATTGGTTGCACGTGCAGGCGCCGCATCAATTTTGCAACGAGGTTAATGCTTTTTTGACTTAAAAAAAACCTAATCTTGCCGCTAATTCGTTTATGAACCGAAGAAGTATGGCAAATTGGGTATGGGCAGAGTAGCAATCACCGTTTTATTGCTTGCGCTGAGCGGAAACGGCAATAGCGATTACATCGCGGCGCCGTTGCAGCATGCCGATTGGCAGGCCTCGCAAAGCAAAACCCTGTGCCAGCTGCTGCAGAATATCGATCATTTCGGCACCGCCGGTTTTTTACATTACGCCGGCGAGCCGCTGCAATTTTTTTTTCAAGGCGCTCAATTCCAGTCCGCCATCAGTCGGGCCAGTCTGTTTGTCGAGCCCGCTCCGTGGCGCGACGATTTGGTCTATAGGCAGGACTATCAGGTCTTTCTCGACGACGCTTCCGCTTCCGGCGGAGAGCGCCTGGTGGTGTTTGCGGAAACAGCCGAACAGGCTCTGAACTCCCTGCGCCAAGGCCACTATCCGGTGTTCAGTTTTATCCGCAACAGTCGGGAAACCCGGGTGGCGGTGTCTTCGGTTAACTTTTCAACGTCCTACGGCCGTTTCGCCGATTGCCGCAACAAGCTGTTGCCATTCGGCGAGCGGCAGCTGGAGCAGGGAAGCCTGTTTTTCTCGGCGCGAAGTGCGGCCCTGTCAGCGCAGGTTCTCGACAGATTGCGCCGGATTAGCGCCTATTTGGGCGAAGTTCCCTCCGCCAAGGTGGCGATCGTCAGCGCAACGTCGGTGGCCGGCAAAGCCGACCGGCAGTGGTTTCACAGCAGGGCGGAACGAATCGTCACGCAATTACAGCGCTTCGGGGTGGCGAAAAACCGGATAAACATCGATAACGGATCGCATCGACCAGCCAGGGACAACGAATTGTTGCTGAAGGTTTTCGGGCCCGACGCGCTCAGATTTTATTATTTCGGCAAGGGCAATACGAAGCTGAATTTCCAGGTCAGGCGGCGGCTCGACTTGTTGGCGCGCTATATCCAAGAGAATTACCCGGTCGGCAAGGTGCTCATCGGCAGCCATACCGACAGCAAGGGATCGCGCGGAAGCAATTTAAAGATCTCGCAGCAACGCGGAGACGCGGTTAAGGCTTATCTTGCCGGGCAGGGTGTCGAACCGGACCGGATCCTGGTTAAAGCCTACGGGGAAAGCAAGCCGGCAAAGAGCAACCGCTTCCCGACCGGTAGAACGCAAAACAGGCGGGTCGTAATCAGTTTCGCAAACTGATTCCAACTTTCGGCGCAACGGCCGCAGCAACCGATCTTGTCGGGACCGGGCCTTGGAAATCGGGCGTCGTCGAAAGATAGCGCGGCGCCCGAGCGGCACTCCAATTTCGGCTCTTTATGCTCAATCCCTCCGCTTCCCGCGACGTTTAAAGTAATCCAAATACATCTCCGATTTCCGGTATAATTGCAGCCATTTTTTCATGCAAGGGTAATCAGCGAATTATGGCGGAAATTAACAAAGTCGTTTTGGCCTATTCAGGCGGGTTGGATACTTCGGTCATCGTAAAATGGTTGCAGGATGAATATTCCTGCGAAGTGGTGACCTTTACCGCCGATATCGGCCAGGGCGAGGAGGTCGAGCCGGCTCGCGCCAAGGCCCAGGCGGCCGGCATCAAGGAAATCTACATCGAGGATTTACGCGAGGATTTTGCCCGTGATTATATTTTTCCGATGTTTCGCGCCAACGCCATTTACGAAGGCGAATATCTGTTGGGCACTTCGATCGCCCGGCCGCTGATCGCCAAGCGGCTGATAGAAATTGCCAATGAAACCGGGGCGCAGGCCATTTCTCACGGCGCTACCGGCAAGGGTAACGATCAGGTGCGGTTCGAGCTCGGCGCTTATGCCTTGCGCCCGGATATCAAGATCATCGCACCATGGCGGGAATGGGATCTGAATTCACGGCAAAAACTGCTGGCGTATGCGGATAGTCACGGCATCCCGGTCGAAATGAAAAAAGGAAAGGCGTCGCCCTATTCGATGGATGCCAATTCCCTGCATATTTCCTACGAAGGCGGTATTCTCGAGGATCCCTGGGCGGAGCCGGAAGAGGATATGTGGCGGTGGACGGTTTCCCCGGAGAAAGCCCCGGATCAACCGACTTATGTCGAACTGACCTATCAGCAAGGCGATGTCGTCGCTGTCGACGGCGTCGCACTTAGTCCGGCAGAGGTGATGGACCGCTTGAACCAGATCGCCGGCGCCAACGGCATCGGCCGGTTGGACATCGTCGAAAATCGTTATGTCGGCATGAAGTCGCGCGGCTGTTACGAAACGCCGGCCGGTACCGTGCTGCTGAGAGCCCACCGCGCGATCGAATCTATTACGCTGGACAGGGAAGTGGCGCACCTAAAGGACGAACTGATGCCGCGATACGCCAACCTGATATACAACGGTTATTGGTGGAGCCCGGAACGTCGAATGTTGCAGGAGATGATCGACGCCTCCCAACGCACGGTGAACGGTAGGGTCCGGTTGAAATTATACAAAGGGAACGTCGTCGTGGTCGGACGCGAGTCGGCTACCGACAGTCTGTTCGACGAAGCCATTGCGACCTTCGAGGAGGACGAAGGCGCATACAACCAGAAAGATGCGGAAGGCTTTATTAAATTAAACGCCTTGCGGATGAGAATTGCGGCGAAAAAACGCTAATTGTGTCGCCCCGGTGGCTGTCGGTTTCGGTTGCCGGGGCAGTGTCTGCCGTTTTTGCCCGATTCGGATGCTGGACTTCTGCAGCAAAATGGGGATGCGGTTCGTTATTTCCTACCGCCCCGATACAAAATGCAGGACTTTTTAAATTTAATTTGTATAATAAAAACTTTACTTTCGCTGTAAGTTCGAGCGTTCGGTTC
The DNA here is from genome assembly GCA_050305675.1 of Methylococcaceae bacterium. Classification (GTDB taxonomy): domain Bacteria; phylum Pseudomonadota; class Gammaproteobacteria; order Methylococcales; family Methylomonadaceae; genus Methylomarinum. Next base: position 15,409 of record JBNLFT010000018.1, on the reverse strand, counting down.
GGCTATGGCGGAAAGAGCTGGATAGGATAAAACGTGCTTACCCTCCGGAAGTCGACAGCAAGCGGATTCCGTTATAAATATAATAATGAGCAATATGCGTAAGGTTGATCCCGAAATTGTCAATGCCAAAGGGCGTGAAGTGGCTTTGCTTCACGACATCCATCAGCACAAGGATCTGGTGAAGGCCAACAGATATTTGTTAATGTTGGTCACGGCGTTAATGGTCTTGGTCTTCGTGTTGGGCTTTTTGATCTTGCCGGATTACGATCTGGTCGAACAGGTAAAAAGTCGGCAAAAATTATCGTCCGCCGCCTATGCGGTACAAAATCCTGCCTTGGCCGACGAAATTAATACGCTGAAAAGCCAACTGGTCGGTTTGATCAGCGGTTCGATCGAAAGCAAGCTCAGGGTGTTGGAGGAAAGCATTAGATTAGGCAGCGTCTCGACGTCGCTGGGAACAATCCAGGATCTGAGAAACGATGTCTCGATACTGCGTTCTTATTCCGAGCCGCCGATCAAAGACAACGCGCGGCAGGTGAACGACCAATTGATTGCCGAGCTGTCCCATCTCAAGAATCTGATCTACCTGACGTTCGCTTCCTGCGGACTGATGATAGCTGCTATCGCCGGCTTTTGGCTAAGAAACCGTTTTCGGTTGCCGCATCAGCGCGCCCGTTCCTATTTGGGCCGCAAATAATTACTAGAGGTTAAGCCAATAAAAAAGCCGTTACCTTTTCGGGTAACGGCTTTTTGTTGCAATTGAGCTTTTTTGTTATTCGCTCAGGTATTTGTATACCGCGTCGATAGCTTGATCTTCGGAATAACCGGCTTTTTTAACCGGGCCGACAGCCATGATCGCGTCAACCGCTTTAGGCATACCGTTTCTGCCTTCTTTGATAACTTTAGCGAATTTAGCTTTGTCCAGATCGCCGGATTTGATCAATTCTTTCAGTTGAGGGTTGGAAGAGATGTCATGACATGCGCCGCAACCACGACCAAAAGCGCGGTCGTAGATTTTTTGGCCGATTTTTGTTTCTTCGTCAGCGAATGCTTGTCCGCTTATTGCGACCAAAGCAACGCCTGCTAATAAACCTAATGCTTTTTTCATTTTTATCTCTCGCTATGATTAAAAAAGTGTTGCATACCGTAACCGCGGACACGCAACAGGATTAAAATTATCCGCGTAGGATAGGCGATTTCGGCAAAAAACTCAATCCCTTTTCAAAAACCGCCCGAGATCCTTTGCTTTAAATTATCGCCATCGACGCTGAATGAATACTGAACTGGGTTAGCGGGTTTTCCAGCGTTGCAAGTAGCCGTTGGTGGCTATGCTGTTGAATGTCTTGTCCTGGTCTTCGAACCCTAAGGCGACGATGGTGGCGGCTGTCGGTCGCCAGCGGTCGGTTTTCTTGGCTCGCCAAAATTCGACTAACCTGCCGTTGGCCGTTTTCCATAGTTCGATGCGTTGAGAAATATGACCGGTAAGCAAATACTGTTCGTCGTCGGAAAAGGTCGCCGCCGACAGCGTAACACGGGGCGGGCCGAGCTCTTTATGGATTTTTCCGCTGTCGATTTTCCACAAACGCGTTTGACTCAACGCGGCGTTCGTCAGTGCGTAGCGGTCTCCCGGGCTGAGGGCGACGATCGAGAGCTTGTTGTCGTGTTTCCAATTATATTTAAGCCGGCCGTCACTCAAATCCCACAACTTTGCACTGTGGTCCTCGGAACCGGTCAGCGCGTAGCGCCCGCTAGCGGAAAGATCGGTGCTTATCACCGGGTCGTTGTGTTCGAATGCGTATAGCGTTTTGCCATGCTCCAGCGACAGATAAATCGCTTTGTCGGCGAGTCCGACCAGTGCGTATCGGCCGTCGGCGGAAATGCTGACGCTGAAGATGTCCGGTAGACTCCAGACCGACAACAAGGAGCCGTCTTCGACGCGCCACCAGGCAATCGAGTTTTTTTCCGCGGTGATCGCATAATCTTCCTTGCTGGAAATATCCACGGCAATGACCCCGGCGCTGTCGTCGGTATGCTGCCATTTGTGTACCAGAGATTTAGGCTGTAACTGCCATAATTCGGCGTGTCCCGACAAATCTCCTATCAAGCCGTAGTGTTTCGATAAATTGGCGGAAAACAGGCCGATCTCCGCTAGAGAAGTCGTTTTCTCCGGGGCTGCCGTGCGATCGCAGGCAGTCAGCAGGAACATGCAGAGCACCGGTATGCTTAGCCGGTGCGACAGACATCGCCAATTCATCATTTATTGAACCATTTCAGTTTTTTGTGCAGTAAAACGACTGTGCCGACAATGATCAGCGTCGGCGGTTTGATATTCTCATGTGCGACCAGAGCCGGTAAGGTCGAAAGCGTACCGGTGATGACCCGCTGATTGCGGGTGGTCCCTTGTTGCACTATGGCGGCCGGGTGGTCTTGCGGGCTGCCGTGTTCAATCAGTGTGGCGCAGATATGTTCCAGCCCCATCAATCCCATGTAAATAACGATCGTTTGGTTGGGTGCCGCCAATTGTTGCCAGTTTAGGTTGATCGAGCCGTCTTTCAAGTGGCCGGTGACGAAGGTGCACGATTGCGCATGGTCGCGATGGGTAAGGGGAATGCCGGCGTAACTGGCGCAGCCGGCCGCCGCCGTGATGCCGGGGACAACCTGGAAATTAATCCCTTGTTGCATCAGCGTCTCGATTTCTTCACCGCCGCGGCCGAATATGAAGGGATCGCCGCCCTTCAATCTGACCACGCGTTTGCCTTCAAGCGCCAACTTGGCAAGCAGTTGGTTGATCGATTCCTGCGGCAGACTATGGTCGCTGCGTTGCTTGCCGACGTAAATCCGGTCCGCGTCGCGTCGGCCCAGTTCCAGTATCTCCGGGGAGACCAGACGGTCGTATACTATCACGTCGGCTTGTTGCATCAGACGCAGCGCGCGAAACGTCAGCAAATCCGGATCGCCGGGACCAGCGCCGACCAGATAGACTTCGCCTTGTTGCAGGCCTTCGTCGGTTTTTTCGAGCAGGCTCAGCAATTGTCGCTCGGCTTCTTCGTGTCTGCCGGCGAATACCAGTTCGGCAATGACGCCCTGCAAGGCGTCTTCCCAGAAGATGCGCCGCTGAGCCGGATGACTGATCCGTTGTTTGGCGGTGTCTCGGAATCGATTCGCCAACTCGGCCAACTTTCCGTAAGCGGGGGATATCATGCCTTCCAATTTCGCCCGTAGCAATCGGGCCAGTACCGGCGAGGTTCCGCCCGATGAAACGGCGGCCACGACGGGGGAGCGGTCGACGATCGAAGGGAAGATAAAATTGCAAAGGGCTGGGTTGTCGACAACATTGATCAGCAAACTTTTTCGGCCGGCCGATTCGGCGATCCGGCGGTTGCTTTCTTGGTTGTTGGTTGCCGAGACGACTAGAAACATGTCGTCGAGGTCGTCGTCGGTAAACGCCTTCTGTTTGACCGGAATGCCGAATTGCTGCGATAAATCGTTGACAGAAGGCGAAATTTCCTTGCCGACTACGGTAATCTTGGCTCCCGCTCTTGCTAACAGGGCAATCTTTCGCGCCGCGATTTCGCCGCCTCCGACCACCAGGCAGTTTCGGTCTTTCAATCGCAAAAAGAGTGGGAAATAGTCCATGAATGTTTCAGATTCTCGCCGATGAATGGGAATGGTATTATAAGCACTCTATTTTATCGTGCCCCAAATTTTGCTTTGTTTATGATTGAGTTTGATATCGAAGTCGACGCCAGCGGATTGAATTGCCCGTTACCCCTATTGCGTCTGAAAAAAGCGTTGACGGCTATGGAAAGCGGCGAAGTGGTAAAGGTTATCGCGACCGATCCGGCGGCGCATCTGGATTTTGGTGTGTTTACGGAACAGGTCGGTCATCAGATCGTGGAATTCGTCAAAGAATCGGAACGGCAGATTTTCTTCATCAGAAAAAAATAAGTCCCTCACGAAGGCGAACGCTGGCGACGTTTCGGCCGACGCTCATTAGCCGGCGGCCGGCCGCACTTATCCGGTTAATTTCGCAAACTGATAATCGGCCACTCCGCCCGCTCGGCATGGTCGCGTAATATCTTGTCTGGGTCTACCGCGACCGGATGCGTTACCAGTTTCAACAGCGGCAGGTCGTTATGGGAATCACTATAAAACCAACTGTTCTCCAAACTCTCCGTTGACTCTTTCAGCCACTGCCGGAGCAGTTCGACTTTGCCTTCTCGATAGCAGGGGATGCCGTTGAATTTTCCGGTATATTGACCGTTAACGAACTCGGGCGTTGTTGCAAGCAGGTTGTCGATGCCATACAGTTCGACGATGGGTTCGGTGACGAAGCGGTTGGTCGCCGTGATCACCAGTAAAGTGTCTCCCCGCTGCCGGTGTTTGTCGACCAAATCCATGGCCGGCTGCAGCAGGATAGGATGGATGATTTCTTCGACAAACCGGCTGCGCCATTGAAATAGTTGCCGGGCGTCGTGAGCCGCCAGCGGAGCCAGGGAAAAATTAAGAAATTCAACGATATCGAGATCGCCCTTTTTGTAGTCCTCATAGAAGCGGGCATTGGCCTGTTCGTATTGCTCCCTATCGACGATGCCTTGATCGACCAGGAACTGACCCCATAAAAAATCGCTATCGTCCGCTATCAGGGTGTTATCCAAATCGAAAATCGCTAAACTCACGTGTCATCCTATGGTCAAAATTGAAAACGGTGCGCTTCGCTGAATGCGTTGTTCGTAATCGTAACGGCGAATACGATGCATTCGAAAGTGCGATAAATAAGTTCCCGCTATGGCGTCAACCGCCGATTTGTGGAACAATTAAACCATTAATTTAAATTGCTGATCTGTTGTAATTTTACCATTCGCGACGGTTTTAAGACAGACAGGCTGACTAAACAGGTTGTAACATGATTGACTCAAAAGGATACCGGCCGAACGTCGGCATTATCCTTTGCAATGACGATGGTCGTGTTTTTTGGGCGAAACGAAAAGGTGCAAACTCATGGCAATTTCCGCAGGGTGGTATCGATAGCAATGAAGACCCGGAAACAGCGATGTATCGTGAATTGTGGGAGGAAACGGGGCTGCTTGCCGAAGACGTTCAATTGTTGGGGCGGACTCGGTATTGGCTGAGATATAAGTTACCGGATCGGTATATCAGAAAAAATTCGATGCCGCTGTGCATCGGCCAGAAACAGATCTGGTTTATCTTGCGGATGATATCGGACGAATCCAAGGTTCGGTTTGACTGCGGCCATAAGCAGGAGTTCGACAATTGGAAGTGGGTGGAATACTGGCACCCGCTGAAAGACGTCGTTTACTTCAAACGCAAAGTGTATCGTAAGGCACTGATCGAGTTGGGGTCGATGCTGATGTCGGAATCGGTTCCGGTGCGGGCCGACGGTTTCTTGTCGCGGGCGAAAAATCAGTAGCCGGTCGAACTAAAATCGAGTTCATCCAGGTTGATCGGCAACCACGTTACTTCGCTGTTCACGCCACCGTCCGCCGCCAACTCCAAGACCCGGTAGCCCGGCGGCTTGTGATCCAGGGCGAACTGCCGGCAGCCGGGTAGAAACTGAAAACAGCTGGCCGGGGTGCCGAGCAGCTGGACGCCGTTGCGTTTTTTCTCCAGCACCTGATGCACGTGCCCGCAGATTATCGCTTTGACGTTCGGGTGATTAGCGATCCGGGCGAACAACTCGTCGCTGTTGGCGATCATCATGGTGTCCATCCAGCTGCTGTCGCTGGGAATGCAGTGATGATGCACCGCTATCAGCGTGTGCAGGTCCGGGTGAAGCCGTAGTTGTGCGCCGAGATAATTCAGTTCGTCGGGCGCCAATAGTCCAGCCGGCGAGCCCTCCCGTTGACTGTTCAGGCAGATGATTTGCCAGTCGCCCAACCGGCGGCGCCGTTCACAGCCGACCGGGGCCGGAGCGAGTATCTCCCGCATCATCACGAAGTCGTCATGATTCCCGGGCAGACAGATGCATGGGGTGTCGTAATGGCTTAGTATGCGCCGAATTCGTTGGTAACTTTCCCGGCAGGGGTCTTGCGCAAGATCGCCGGTCAGCAGCATCAGATCGAATCGCTCGTGGTGGCGGTGGGCATGTTGCAGAACCAGTTCGAAGTATTGTTCCGTTGAGACCCCGAGTAAGGTGCCGTCCGCTTTTGGCAATATGTGCAGGTCGGTAACTTGCAGGATTTTGACCACGACGCTTAGATATCCTTGTAAAACACTTTCGAATTTCTATTATAGTTGTAAAAGCTTTTCATGCGTTCCGGCAAGCTGTCGACGGCGGTCTCGACGAAGCCGCGTTCGATAAACCAGTGCATGGTTTGCGATGACAATGCAAATAGTTGCTTTATTCCCAATTGTCTGGCCTTAGCGGTCAGAAACTCCAATAGCCGGTTGCCGCGGGAAGCTTTTTGATAATCTTCGTGGACCGCCAGACAGGCGATTTCGGCCGACTGTGCGTCGTCGATGCAATGTAACGCGGTACAGCCGATAATCAAACCGTCGCGTTCGATGACAATATAATCGTTGATTTCCATTTCCAGTTTTTCCCTCGAGCGTTTGACCAGTTTGCCCTGTTCCTCCAGCGGCTTGATTAGCTCGAGGATGCCGCCTATATCCTCCAGGTTGGCGGGTCGTATTTCCTCGAACGGCGTGGCGCTGACCAGGGTGCCGCTACCGTCGCGACTGAACAGCTCAAGCAATAACGAGCCGTCCACGTGATGGTTGATCAAATGGACCCGCTCCACGCCGCGGCGGCAGCTTTCAATCGAGGCCTGCAACGAGCGAACGATTGCTGTCGGTAACTGGGGGTAACGTTGCAGAAAATCCAGGGCTTCGGCAGTGGTCATTTGGCGTACGATCGTGTTGTCGTCCGGCGACAAACAGTCCTGTTCCGTCAGCAGGATCAATTTCTCCGCCTGCAAGGCGATCGCAACTTCGGTTGCGACCTGTTCCGACCCTAAATTGAACACTTCGCCGCTCGGCGAATAACCAAGCGGGGAAACCAAAACGACGTTTCCCTGATCGAGTTGCTGATGGATCGCTTGCTGGTCGATGCGCCGTACCTGGCCGGTATGGCAAAAATCGATGCCGTCGATGACCCCCAACGGCCGGGCGGTGACGAAATTACCGGAAGCGACTCTGATTTTAGCGCCGGCCATCGGCGAGTTGGCCAGGCCCATCGATAACAATGCCTCGGTTTCGACTCTTACCAGTCCGGCAGCCTCCTTAACGTACGGCAGTATTTGATCGTCGGTAATTCGCAAATTGTTGTGGAAGCGCGCGGGAACACCTTGTTGCCGCAGGCGCTGGTCGATCTGCGGTCTGATGCCGTAGACCAGGACCAGGCGGATACCGAGGCTTTTCAGCAGCGCAAAATCGTGGATCAGGCTGGGAAACCGATCATCGATCGCTTCGCCGCCGAAGAAGACGACGAAAGTCCGGTTGCGATGGGCGTGGATGTAAGGTGAGGAATTTCTAAACCAGCTTACGAAAGCCGCTTGAGCGTCGGGGTCGTTGCTAGAGGGGATCTTCATCGGCGGTTCGGGCCGGCCCTTGGCGGGCCGGCCCGGCGGGTCAGTCGAGGTTGTCGGTAACCGCGCCCTTGGAGGCGGAGCTGACCAATTTGGCGTACTTGGCCAATACGCCGCGGGTATAGCGCGGCGCGGGCGCCTGCCATTTTTCCAGTCGGCGGGTGATTTCATGCTCGTTGACGTGCAGCGTCAGCAGCTTGTTTTCGGCGTCGATGGTGATTTGATCGCCGTCCTTGACAATCGCCAACACACCGCCCACCTGCGCCTCGGGCGTAATATGGCCGACTACGAAACCATGGGTTCCGCCGGAAAAGCGACCGTCGGTGATCAGGGCGACATCTTTGCCCAGCCCCTTGCCCATGATGGCGGAAGTCGGCGAGAGCATTTCCCGCATACCGGGACCGCCTTTGGGGCCTTCGTAACGGATGACGATAACGTCTCCCTTGACGATGTCGCCGTTGAGAATGCTCTGCAAGGCCCGTTCTTCGGCATCGAAAACCTTAGCGCTGCCGGTGAATACCAGGCCTTCCTTGCCGGTGATTTTGGCGACCGCTCCGTCGGTGGCCAGGTTGCCGTAGAGTACCGCCAGATGGCTGTCTTTCTTGATCGGCTTGTCCAACGGACGGATCATGTCCTGACCTTCCGGATAAGGTTTTACCTCGGCCAGGTTTTCCGCCAGCGTTTTGCCGGTTACGGTCAGGCAATCGCCGTGCAGCAGGCCGTTATCCAGCAAGGTTTTCATCAGCGGTTGTATGCCGCCGATTTCGATTAGCTCGGCCATCTGGTAGCGGCCGCTCGGCTTTAGGTCGGCCAGCATCGGCACCCGGGCGCCGATGCGGGTGAAATCGTCGAGACTCAAATCGACGCCAGTGGCGTTGGCCATTGCCAACAGATGCAACACGGCATTGGTCGAGCCGCCCAAGGCGATCACGACGGTGATGGCGTTTTCGAATGCCTTCTTGGTCATGATGTCGCGCGGTTTGATGCCTTGGTTCAGTAATTCGATGACTGCGGCGCCGGCGCGTTCGCAGTCGAGGCGCTTGTCTTCCGAAACCGCGGCCTGCGCCGAGCTGTTCGGCAGGCTCATGCCCAACGCCTCGATCGCCGAGGCCATCGTGTTGGCGGTATACATGCCGCCGCAGGAACCGGCGCCCGGTATGGCCTTGGCTTCGATGGCCTGCAATTCGGCGTCGTCGATCCTGTTGTTGGCGCGCGCTCCGACCGCTTCGAAGACTGATACCACGTCTAGCTTTTTGTCGTTGTGGCAACCGGGAAGTATGGTGCCGCCGTAAACGAAGATTGCCGGACGGTTCAATCGCGCCAGGGCGATCATGCAGCCCGGCATGTTTTTATCGCAGCCGCCAATGGCGACGACGCCGTCGAATCCTTGGCAACCGGTGACGGTTTCGATGGAATCGGCGATGACTTCGCGCGAAACCAACGAATATTTCATGCCCTCGGTGCCCATCGAGATGCCGTCCGAGATGGTGATGGTGTTGAAGATCACCGCCTTGCCTCCGCTACCGTCCACGCCTCTGGCGGCGTCCTCGGCCAGCTTGTTGATATGCATGTTGCATGGCGTCACCATGCTCCAGGTCGATGCGATGCCGATTTGCGGCTTGCTGAAATCTGCGTCGGTAAATCCGACCGCGTGCAACATCGCCCGGCTAGGGGCGCGTTCCATGCCGTCGACAACCTGGGACGAATAGGTGCGGGTGCTTTTGTCACCTGAATTTGCCATGTCAGCGTTTCCTAAATCTGTTTATCTAATAATGACGGTTAAAAAGTATCCCAATTGCTCGTTTTCCGGCGCCAGCTCAATTTGGGCAGGATGAAACCGAGTATGACCCCGAACAACGACAGCGCGCCGCCGTACAGAAACCAGTCCTGGTTGGTGCTGTCTTCCAAGGCTTGATTTTCGCGTTTGATTTGTTGCAGTTCTCTTTCCACCGAGATTACCCTTTCCTGCAATTGGTCGCGCTGATGTTTTAACTGCACGGCGTTGGCGGCGGTCTGTTTCAATTCGTTCAGTTCATTGCTCAACTGGTCGCGTTCCTCGGTCAGCGTCTGATTGTTTCCGATCGCTTGTGTGTTATCGCCCTTGATTTGCTGCAATTCCTGTTTCAGCCGGCCGTTTTCCTTCTGCAGTTCTTCCAGTTTGGCGTTGGTCCGGTCCAGGTACCAGCGGCTGATTGGCTTGGATTGGGTGTGGCGGGTCAAGATATAGCCTTCAATGCCGCTGTTGGTGCGCACCTTGGTGTAGCCGGTCGCCTCGTTGACTTCTATGACGGTTAACGGCGTGCCGCTGGATAGCATCTTGAGGATTTTGGCGCGACTGTTTTCCGTGCTTCTGAGAGTGAATTTAATGTCATCGGTGACGTAAACCGTCGTCGCTGAGGCTGATGCACTAACCAGAAAAAGGGCGATCAAAGGGCTGAATAATAATTTCACGAGTAACTGACTGGGTGGCGAAAAGGCTGATTCTAGCGAATTTATCGGCAGATGAGAAATTCCAGTAAGGCTTTTTGGGCATGCAGGCGATTTTCCGCCTCGGCAAAAACGACGCTTTGCGGTCCGTCGATTACCGCAGCGGAAACCTCTTCGCCGCGGTGAGCGGGAAGGCAGTGCATGAACAACGCGTCGTCCTTTGCGGCGCCCATGATTCGTTCGTCGACTCGATAGCTTGCGAACGCGGTTTCGCGTTTTTTTTGCTCGTTTTCCTGGCCCATGCTGGCCCAAACGTCGGTAACGACCAAGTCGGCGTCTTCGGCTGCAGCTTCCGGGGCGGCGAAAAAATGGACCCGGTCGGGGGCGGCGGAGACGATGTCTTCGCGCGGGCAATAACCGTCCGGGCAGGCAATGTTCAGGCGGAAGTCGAACATGCGCGCCGCATTGATGTAGGAATGGCACATGTTGTTGCCGTCGCCGATCCAGGTCACGGTTTTACCCGCAATATCGCCCCGAAATTCGAAATAAGTCTGCATGTCGGCCAGCAATTGGCAGGGATGCAGCAGGTCGGTCAAGCCGTTGATGACGGGAACTTGCGAATGCGCGGCGAACGTGGTCACGGTTTCATGTTTGTGAGTTCTCAACATGATGCAGTCGACCATGCTGGAAATGACTTTGGCACTGTCTTCCACCGGTTCGCCGCGGCCCAATTGGGTGTCCCGCGGGGATAGAAACAACGCGCTGCCGCCGAAATGAGCCATGCCGGTTTCGAAGGAAATGCGGGTGCGGGTGGATGATTTTTCGAAAATCATCGCCAGCACGCGGCCTTTAAGCGGCTGGTAATCCGGATCGCGATGGTTTTTCAGGTCGATGGCCCGCTGGATCAGCGACCGCAATTCGTCGCGCGTCAGATCCGGCAGGCTGATAAAGTGTCTGGGTTGTCGGTTCATTTTTATTATTCTGAAAATTCAATGATCAATTCCGACAGCGCGTCTGTCAGTAAATCGATTTGTTCGTCGTCGATAATCAGCGGCGGCAGCAAGCGGATCGTTTTGTCCGCCGTAACGTTGATCAGCAGGCCTTTGTGCAACGCCTTGGCAACCAATTCGGCGCAAGGTTTGGCGAGGTCGATGCCGATCATCAAGCCCTTGTGCCGAATCCCGGCAACCTGTTTGCTTCCGCCCAGGTTCGCGGCGAGTCGGTCGACGATGCGTTTTCCTTTCGGTTCGGCGTCCTCGATCAGGCCGGATCGCGTCAGCGTGTCGACGACGGCCAACGCCGCGCTACAAGCCAGCGGATTGCCGCCGAAGGTCGAGCCGTGGCTGCCGGCGCCGAGCAATTGTGCGGCCGTTCCTTTGGCCAGGCAGGCGCCGATCGGAACTCCGTTGCCTAATGCCTTGGCCATGCTGCAGACATCGGGCAGCAGCCGGCTATGCTGGTAAGCCAGGAAGGACCCGGTGCGGCCGACCCCGGTTTGAATTTCGTCCAGCATCATTAACAGCTTGTGCTCATCGCACAGCGCGCGGATCCGGTTGAGATAATCGTCTGCCGGAATGTTGACCCCGCCTTCGCCTTGAACCGGCTCAACCAAAACGGCGACGATGTCGGGGTTTTCGGCAATGGCTTGGCGGATGGCCTCGATATTGTCGAACGGCACATGCACGAAGCCAGGCAGCAAGGGGGCGAATCCTTGTTGCACCTTGCTGTTGCCGGTGGCGCTCAACGAGCCCAGGGTGCGACCGTGAAAACTTTTCTCCGTCGCCAGTACTACCGGGACGTCGATTCCTCGTTGGTGTCCGTAGAGGCGGGCGATCTTCAATGCCGCTTCGTTGGCTTCGGCGCCGGAATTGCAGAAAAAAACGTTGTCCATGCCGCTCAGCGAGATCAGCTTGTCGGCCAGTTTCTCCTGCGCCTCGATTCGGTACAGATTGGAAGTGTGCAGCAGCGTTCTGCTTTGTTCGCAGATTGCCTGGTGAACGGCCGGGTGGGCATGGCCGAGATTACAAACCGCGATGCCGGATAATGCGTCGAGATAGCGCTTTCCGGCGTCGTCCCAAAGCCATGCGCCTTCGCCTCGGGTAAAGGTTACCGGTAAACGGCCGTATGTGGGCATGATATGACTGGTCATGGTGCGAGTTTTCCGATAAACACGAAACGGTGGCCTTGAAAAAACCTTTAATTATATTTTTTACGTTAATGGCTTGCAATGGTTAGTTTAAGAGGGGGCTTTTGTCGCTACGTTAAACTTGATAGAATTAGTTGGTTATTTTTCTTTTTGAGTGTGATGTGTAATGGACGTAATAGAGAGAATTAAGAAGCAACTGGAAAATCCGGTGGTTTTGTTTATGAAAGGCACGCCCGATTTCCCTCAGTGCGGGTTTTCGGGGCAGGTTGTTCAAGTGTTGTCCGCATGCAACGCCAAGTACATGTACGTCAATATCTTCGAAGACCCTGAAATGCGCGACGCATTGAAGGCGTTTTCCAACTGGCCGACCTATCCGCAATTGTATATAAACGGCGAACTGGTCGGCGGTTGCGATATCGTCATCGACATGTACAATAAAGGCGAACTGCAAAGCGCATTGGCCGCCGCTGGGGGCGTCGAGGAGTAAGCGTCGAACCGGCATGAGTTTGCAGTTACACCGCTGCGGATCGTTTAATTCGGAGCGCTGAATCAATCAGTTCGGTTTTTTCAGCGCTCGGCCGGGAATCTCCGCTTACCCGAATCAATCGCTTTACAGGGCCGGTCCGGGGCGTGTCTCCCGATACTTAGTAAACGCCGATTAAATCGGCATCCCGGAAACTGAAACCGTAACGGGGGCAATCATGCAAATTTGGGTCGATGCCGACGCCTGTCCGAAGGCGGTCAGAGAGGTGCTTTTTCGCGCCGCGGAACGGACGCACACGCGATTGACGCTGGTCGCCAACCACTCGCTATTTCCGCCGCCTTCGCGCTATATCGGGTTCTTGCAGGTAGAGGCCGGCTTCGATGCGGCCGACATGGAAATCGTCAAGAGAATGTATCCCGGCGACCTGGTCGTCACGAGCGACATTCCGCTGGCCGGCGAAGTGATCGAGAAAGGAGGGCATGTAATCAACCCGAGGGGCGAGCGCTATACGCGCGACAATATCGCCGAGTGCCTGAACATGCGCGAACTGATGGAGACGCTGCGCGCCGGCGGTGTGGATACCGGCGGTCCGTCGCCGATCGGTCCGCGCGACATCCAGGCATTCGCCAATCAGTTGGATAAATTCTTCGGCGAACAGGGCGCAAACCCAGCTCAATAACCGCGCTCCGGCATCGCCTCTCAACAATGCCGCCGGAAATCCTGATTATCGTCCGCCCGATAGGCACATCGGCGCTTAATCCGGTTGGCGGCCCGGACGGGAAGCGGTGCAGAGGGAGCGAACGGCAGCAACGCCATGCGGCTACAATCCGGGAAATTTCGTTACGTCGCTCAATCCCATTCCGATGAGTTTGCTTAGTTTTTCGTGATGGTTGGGATCGTGGCGATATTGGCCTGTCGTGTTTTCGCAGCCCCAAATCACCAGCATCAGGGAAATAAAAAGTATGGACGGTTTCATGGTCCGCTCCCGGTCGAAGGCCGATGGCGGACAAGCTGTTCGACCACCGGACGGATGAAGAACGATTGTTTGGCACGGACCTCTCGGTAGGGAACGGCGGATTTGGATTGTTTGTTGCTAATGGAGACCGTCTCGACCGCATAGCCTGGCCAACCCAATCATTAGCGCTTTGCGAACGATAGTCAAGATTTAACCGCCAGCGTAAGAATGAAATCGGTTTCGATTTCCAAGCCGTTGGCGCGTTGAATCGCGCTTTGAATTTGGCCTGTGGCCCGCCAGGCGAACGGCGTCATCTGCAGCAAGGCCATGCGCTGTTCCTGGTTGGGGGCAATGGTATTGCGAAGCCGCAGGCCGTCGAGTTGGTCGAAACCTTCCGGCAATTCGACGTCGGCGCTGTGCTCCCTGACTTCGCGATAGATGAATTCCTTCAATTGCCGTAAATGCCGCGGGCCGGGGGTCGCCAATAGCAGTAGGCCGCCGCTTTTCAGCAGGCGCGATACTTCGGCGTCGTTCGACGGCGCGCAGACCCTGAGGACCAGGTCGAAGTACCGGTCGGCGTAAGGCATGCGCTTGTTGCTGGCGACGATGAAACGCGCGTTGGGCTGCTTTTTCGCTGCCGCCAAAATGGCGTTCTTCGCGATATCGATGCCGTGCAAGTCGAGTTTTTCGGGGCGGCTGCACAAGGCCTCGATTTGCCGGCTGTAATAGCCCTCGCCGCATCCCATATCCAGGATATGCATCGGCGCTTGCGGTGTTCTGTGGCGGTCGATGAACTCCGCGATCGCCCGGGCCAACGGCCGGTAGAAGCCGGCCTCGAGAAAATTGCGCCGCGAGCGCATCATGGCCCGGCTGTCCCCCGGCTCCTTGGATTTTTTATATTGAACCGGTAGCAGGTTCAAATACCCCTCTTTCGCCAGGTCGAAGTGGTGTTTGTTTCGGCAAAAATAACCGTTGGATGCTTGATGTTGCAGCAGCGGTTGTTGGCAGATGGGACAGATATAAGTCATTGGAATTCACGAGTTGCGGGGAGCGACGATTCTTTCACGCTTGTCGCTGTGTCGGTTTGTTTAAATTCGTATTCAATTGTAAAGAATTGTACGAAGACAAGAAACCGCATTAGATAGCGTGCATGGCGTTCCGCAGTTGTCTCTCCCGAGGCTTCGACGCAGCAGGGCGTCATTCTCACATGGCTGACCACGAGCTCGATGGTGTTACCATGTTTCAAACATTGCCGGATCCGTGCATTGACACCTAGCCCGGATATTTCACAAAGGCGGCCTAGGCGTTTGAAATAAGCATTGAAAACCAAGGCACTGAGCTTAATCGGGGACATGCTTACCTGGAACGGTTTGTCCAACTTTCCAGAAATTCCATTGCCTAGATGAAATATCCGGGCTTGCTTTTGCCGCGTGCAGTTAGTTGCAGCGCCGGGAACTTTAAGGTTACGGTAGCGTAAAGCGGGGAGCTCTTTTGTTTTTCTTAGCCAGTCAGTCGGGAGTGTGCATGGGAGGTGACTACACAATTTTTCTAAAGCGCTTAAGATCTATAATCATTTACACTTGCTTCTAATAAAATGCTTGGTTACCATGCCCCTGAGTTCCCCGGTTTGTAGTCCAGCGCTTTCAAGAGTGTCAAAGAAGTCATTTTTCGATGACATCACCCAAATTAGTGTTGCTTCGCTCAACGTTTCCTGCGACGAAGAGAATAACAACAACAATAACTACAATGAGCAGCGAGCCTACTCTTAGCAAATTGTCGATGCCAAGGCTAACAAACGTCTACCTTAGAAAACGTTTGTTCAAGACGTTAGATATCGCCCGGCAAACGAA